>JBAPRR010000076.1:0-7958 GCA_049281195.1 Acidimicrobiales bacterium | reverse complement strand
GACGCACACGCTGACGTTCGACGCGAACGCCGGGATCGATCTCGGTCCTGCCGCGGCCACGGCTGAGGTGTTGACCGGAGGCAACGTGACTTCGACTTCTTCAACCAACGTCGACGTGATCGATGGTGAAGAGCCGCAGATCAACAACCCGAGCACCGCGGTCGCGCTTACACCCGGGGTGCTCGACTCGAGCCAGACAAGTCAGGGCGACCTGAACATCGGATACCTGACGAGCCCGGAGGATCTCAACGACTGGTCGGTGAACGTGGCGCAAGGTGCCGAGCTGAGTGTCGCTTTGACGAACCTTCCCGCCACTTATGACCTGGAGCTGTTCGGACCAGGAAGCGCGCAGCTTCAGGGAAGCCCCGACCAGACGATCGGCGGGGTGACGGACACGGTTCCCTCGCTCGACTCGTCAACCACCTCTGAAGCGACGCCCGGATCCGACGACCTTGCAACGACCCCACCGGCAGGCGATGTCCTCGAGGCGATCTCGAACAACCCCGACTCCCAGAGCCAGTACATCCAGACCACTCCCCTTCAGGCAGGCACCTACATCATTCAGGTTTCCGGCTACAACGGCGCGTACAGCTCTGATCCCTATCTGCTGCAGGCAAATGTCATCGGAGGCGAGACCGAGCCGTCATGTCCCGACGGTGTCTCGTACCTGAGCAGTCTCGGTTCACCAGCATCGGGACCTGTCAACGTCCCGAACGGCGCCAACACGCTGTTCCTCGTCGACACGCAGCGGTTGACTGCGGCATTCGGTCAGTCCGCCGAGGAGGACATCATGTCCGACCTGCAGAGCGTGGCCGCTGACAGCTCGGCGGGAGTGACCGGTGCGATCGTCCCAGTCGACTCGTATTCGAGCGTGCAGAGCGCGTATTCGACGTGGGACCAGAACCCCTGCTCGGTCAACGCGGCGAACGGGGTGGTCCAATCGATCTCGTCTGTGGTGGACCAGATCCGGGCGTCTGATCCTTCAGCGCAGAATGTCGTGATCGTGGGAGCCGACGATCAGATCCCGTTCGCGCGCGTAGCCGACGGCGCTACGGAATCCAACGAACGTGACTACGGCCAATCGACCTTCGCAGGTGAGAACAACCCTGAAGCCGATTTGTTGTCTCTCGGTTATTACATGAGCGACGACCCGTACGTGTCGGCGACTCCCCTCGGCGTGGGAAGCGCCACGCTCTACCTGCCGCAGCTCGCGGTAGGCCGGCTCGTCGAGTCTGCTTCAGAGATCGAAGGCTCGCTGATGCGCTTCGTGAGCACCGGGGGAGATCTCGATGCATCGGCGAGCCTCACCACCGGCTATTCCTTCTTGACGTCCGGCGCAGACGCGGTCTCGGCAAACCTCAAGACCGACGGGCTGACCCCGTCAACGTTGATAGACGAGACGTGGCAGGAGAGCGATCTCGACGAGGCGCTCGCAGCGAGCCCGACACCCGGAGTTGACAGCATCAACGCGCACTTCGACTACTCGAGGGCATTGCCCGCCTACGACAATACGAACAACATCGAGACCAATCTCTTCACAACCACGGACGTCCGCACGCCGCCCGACCCGACCTCGTACGCCGGGAGGCTGCTGTTCTCCATGGGTTGCCACTCCGGGCTCGACGTTGACGATGCCGAGGTTTCGACGAGCGGCGTATCGACGCCGGTGGACGACTGGGCCAAAACCTTCGCCGACGAGGGCGCTCTGTGGGTGGCCAACACGGGCTACGGATACGCGGACACCGACACGATCGCTTACTCGGCGAAGCTGATGGCGGAATTCGCCGGCAATCTGAACGGCTCCTACACGATCGGCGAGGCGCTTTCTGAAGCGAAGCAGCAGTACGCCGCGGACAACGCGATCCTGAGTCCTTACGACCTTAAAGCTTTGATGGAATCGACTCTCTACGGGCTTCCGATGTACCACCTGAATTCACTCGGAGATCCCGTCACTCCGCCGACTGGTCCCGCCACCCAAACCGACCCTGCAACTGGGCTTCCCTCTGCGTCGGTATCGATCAGCCTGAACGGCGGGAGCGCCAGCGGAGACCTGGGCTTGGTTCACACCTCAGACGGCAGCTACTACCAGGTCAACGGGACGAACACTCAGCCACCGGGAACACAGACGACAGAGTTCAGGCCCATCGAGCCACTCGCGACCGTTCCTGTTACAGAACCGAACCTGGTGCCTCACGGGGCGCTCGTGACGGGACTCGAATCCACCGACACCAACAATTTCAAGCCGGCTTTCTCTCTGCCCGCGGTCGGCTCATCCGACGACTCCCTCTCGTCGGTAGGCAACTCGGCGTTCCCAGGAACCCTCCAGCGTGTCGCGACGTACGGAACGTTCACGTCGACGGGGACCTCGACGGGCGCGAATCTCGATCTGATCGTCGGGCAGTTCATTCCGAACCAGAACACCCCGGGGACCGGTGTTCAGCGGATCTTCAGTTCGGAGTCGGCGACAGTTCTCTACGACTCCCCCACTTCCGCGCTGGCAGATGACTACACGCCTGCGACGATCGACTCGTCGCAGGGGATCAGGTCGCCGCAATCTGAGCACTTCCAGGTGCAGGTCACACCTTCGAGCTCGGCCGACCCGGTTCTGGAAGTGACCGTTCTCTACACCGATTCAACCCATCCCGGAACGTGGACCTCTGCAACGCTGACTTCGGATGACGGGGGGATCAGCTGGACCGGAAGCGGTCCTGCAACTACGACCGGGATGATCCAGTACATCGTCCAGGCCGTGGACTCAGCGGGCAACGTGGCGATTTCGAACAACGAAGGCGCTGATTTCAACGGGTCTGCACAGCCGGCGATATCGATCTCCCTTTCGGGAAGCAGTGTGGTGAACGGTTATTACACCGGTCCGGTCACCGCCACCATCACGGCTCCACCAGGATCCAGCTACACACTGGATGGCCCTACCGTCCAGAGCGTCCCCTCGAACTGGATCATCCAGATCACCGGACAAGGTCCTCACACTCTGACGGTGTTCGACCAGCAAGGTGACACCACCACCCAGACCATCTCCATCTCCAACTATCAAACCACGACTCAGATCACGTCCTCGGACAACCCGAGTCTTATCAATTCGCAGTTCTCACTGATCGCCACGGTGCAGCCTGCGACATCGGGATCAGGGTCGCCGACGGGCACCGTGGAGTTCTTCGACGGCACCACGCCGATCGGAGCCTGTAACGGGGCATCCGGCGAGCCGGTCGATTTGGACGGGACAGCGACCTGCAACCTGAGCTATTCCGAGATGGGAACACATCAGATGAGTGCGGCCTATTCGGGGGACAACACCTACGCCGAATCTTCAAGCGGTCCTCTTTCTGAGAGCATCACCGCGGTCGGGACCGCGACCAAGCTCTCCACTTCCACCGACCCGGTGAAAGTGGGAGGGGCGGTCACGCTGACTGCGACGGTGGCCACCACGGGTGCCGGCAATAAACCGCGCAGCGGCAGTCCGACCGGCAACGTCGAATTCATCAACGGCGGCACTCCCATGGCAAGCTGCGGCGCTGCGACCGGGGTCAAGCTGAGCAAGGCCGGCACCGCCCAGTGCCGCTTCTCATCGCGGGCCACTGGCGGTAACAACATCATTGCCGTCTACCTGGGAAGCGGATCTTTCACCTCGAGCACCTCGAAGCTTCTGACCGAAGTGGTTACCACCTCGAGCTGCACCAGCTTCATGGACTGCAATCTGAGCGGGCTCGACCTTGCTGGTGCGAACCTGGCCGGGGTGAATCTGGGATGCGCCAACCTGAAGGGGGCCGATCTCGCCGGGGCAAACCTGGACGGAGCAATTATCAACGAGGCTGATCTGCAAAAAGCTGACCTGATGGGGGCGAGCGCGGTTCGTGCGAACCTTTCGAAGGACAACCTGAAGAACGCGAACCTCAGCTACGTAAACTTCACCAAGGCCGATCTCGACGACTCCAACCTGACGGGGGCGAACACGACCGGGGCCAACTTCACCGGAGCGAAGCGGAAGGGCATAACGACTTGAGGACCGGCGCGTCTGACAAACGATCGGCGCGCTCCTTGAAAGGTGCCCACCACCCATCTTCGAAAAGCGACGCCACAAACGGACACAAGACACCCGGAGCCGACTCAGACGCTTCGGTCATAACGCCTTACCTGCCCCGGATCTCGCTCAACTGGTTGGCGGATACTCCGGGCGCCTCCCATCGTCGCCTCGCGGGCACGATGGTGTTCGTCGACGTGTCGGGCTTCACCGCTCTCACCGAAAAGCTGGCATCGCGCGGAAAGGCCGGTGCCGAAGAGATCACCGACGTCGTGGGTGCCGTGTTCGGCCGGCTACTCGATACGGCTTACTCCTACGGGGCGGACCTGCTCAAGTGGGGCGGGGACGCGGTTCTGCTGTTCTTCTCTGATCCGGGATCCGCACCACGAGCCACGAGGGCGGCGGCACTCATGGCTCGAGACATGAACAAGGTCGGCAGATTCCGGACTTCCGCCGGGCAGATCAGGCTCAATGTGTCGATGAGCGCGCACAGCGATTCATTCGACCTCTACATGCTCGGCGACCTCCACCGTGAGCTCATAGTGGCCGGCCCGGCGGCGTCTCTCGTCGCCCAGCTCGAGTCCGCTGCAGACAAAGGAGAGATTGTCGTAAGCCCTGCCACGGCGTCCCTCCTCCCACCGGGGGTCCTCGGCGCGCCGAAACGGGAGGGCATTCTTCTAATCGAAGCGCCTCACGCTGAAACGGTGCCCCGGATCGATGCACGGGTAATAGGTGGCCTCGATGTGGCGTCTCTAATGCCCGCCGACACCCGGATCCGTCTGGTAGCCGACGACGAGCACGGAGAACACAGGCAGGCGACGGTGGCGTTCATCCAGTTCTCCGGTGTTGACGCACTGACGCAAACCGAAGGCGGCCGGGCGGTCGCCGACATTCTGGGACCGATCATCTGCAGGATCGAAGAGGCATCCCAACGAAACGGCGTGAACTTCCACGAGACCGACATAGGCACTGACGGCGGCAAGGTCTTTCTCGTTGGCGGAGTGCCGGTTGTAAGGGGCAACGACGCCGAAAGGGTCCTGCGGGCGGTGACCGAGGTCGTCGGCGAACATCCGGCCAACTGCCCCGTGCATATCCGTGCCGGGGTGAACACCGGCAGGGTATTCGTCTTCTCGCACAACTTCGAGATGCCCGGCCGGCGGATCTTCGCGGTCACTGGCGACGCCGTGAACCTTGCGGCCCGGGTGATGGGTCGCGCCAGTGTTGGACAGGTCGTGGCTACAGAAAGCGTCCTCGCCCGGACGAGGAACCCTTACGAGACCGAACAGCTCGCACCGTTCAACGTAAAAGGCAAGACCGATCCTGTGAATGCTGCGGTCGTGGGGAGGCCACGTCTCGCCGTCTCCGTCGACGGAGGAGCGTCACTGCCCTTCGTCGGCCGCACAGAAGAGCTGAACGAGATCCTCGAGCGCGCATCTGCAGCGTCGAACGGATCCGGCGGTGTGATCGACGTCTTCGGTTCGGCTGGAATCGGCAAATCGCGCCTGATCTCAGAGGTAATGGACCGCTGGTCGCTTTCGACACTCAGGGTTGTCTGCGACGAATACGAACGGGCGACCCCCTACGTGCCCTTTCGTCACATCCTGCGTCAACTTATCGGGATCACCCACGACACCCCACCTTCGATTGCGGCCATCGAGCTACAAAAGGTCGTACACGAGCTGACTCCCGAGATGGAGCACTTCCTCCCTCTCATCGCCGAGCTCGTGGATGTCCCGGTTCCCTCTACGCCCCAGGTCGATGAGCTCGATGTCCGTTTCCGTAGGCGCCGCCTCGAGCAGTTCGTGGTTCAATTGCTGCGGGCTTACATCGCGGAACCGTCCGCACTGGTGGTCGAAGACGCCCATGCAATAGACGAAGCATCGGCGAGCCTTCTGGGTCGCATCGCGGAGGCGACGACCGATCTGCCCCTATTGATCGTCCTCACCCGTAACGAGGCCACCGAGATACCGATCCCGCAGGGCCAGGGACCGAACGACAGCTATCTATTGCTCATTTTGGAGCCACTCGGAGCTGAGGCATCCGCCCAAATCGCCGGCGTCGAGGCGAGCGCGGTCCTCTCCCCGACCGCGCTCTCGTCGATCGTCGAGCGTGCCGGCGGGAACCCGATGTTCCTTCGCGAGCTCGTCAGAAGCGCCGCGAACGCAGAAGACGTGGACGCGCTTCCCGAAGCGATCGAACCTCTACTGGTCGCCCAGATGGACAGGCTCCAGCCCACAGACAAACGTGTGTTGCGAGCGGCGGCCGTTCTCGGGACCAGGTTCGATCTGGATCTGCTTCGGGACCTGCTCGACACGGGCTCGGACTTGGATGAAGGAAGCCTGGCCCGGTTGAGCACGTTCGTCATCCCTGCCAGTCGTGGATGGACGTTCACCCACGGCCTGATGAGGGACGCAGCCTACGAAGCCTTACCTTTCAAGCGTCGTCACGAGCTTCATGCACTTGCGGCGGCCGCCATCGAGACCAGGACCGCAAACCCTGACGAAGCCGCAGAGCTTCTGTCGCTTCACTGGATGAACGCGGAGCGATTCGACCGCGCATGGCACTACTCAAAGCTCGCAGGCGAGCGCGCCCGGTCACTTTGGGCGAACTCTGAGGCGACGACCTTCTATTCACGCGCTCTCGAGGCGTCACGCCATCTCAATCTTCCGAAGATCGAGGTACGTTCCGTTGCGGAAGCCCTCGGTGACACTTGCGAGGTCACGGCCAACTACGACAGGTCTCGGAGCGCTTATTCCGTGGCCCGGCGGATGTCAGAGTCCGATGTGGATCGGGCCCGCATTCTGCGCAAGACCGGCATCCTGCACGAACGTCAGGGTCGTTATCCAGCCGCTCTGGCTTTGTACACCAAAGGCAGGCGTCTACTCGTTGGCGACACAAGCGAACAACGGACCGAGCGCTCTGAGCTCGACTTGGCATCGGCCGGTATCAAGGACCGCCAAGGTAACTATCGAGAATGCATCCGATTCGCCACGGCCGCAGAAGAAGAGGCCCGACGTGCGCGACACGACTCGGGACTAGCTCACGCTCTGTACCTCAGGCACATGATGTCTGTTTATCTAAGCCAGCCCGACGATGGGTTCGCCGGCCAGGCCCTGGCAATTTTCGAGAAGATCGGCGATCTGGTCGGACAGGGAAACGTTCTCAACAATCTCGGTATCGACGCCTATTACCGCGGTAAGTGGGACGAGTCGCTCGACCTGTACGAAAGGAGCCGGACCGCCCGTCTGCGGTCAGGAGATGTCGTGGGTGCCGCCACCGCGGAGAACAACATTGCGGAGATCCTGAGCGACCAGGGCAGCTTCGAAGACGCTCAGATCCTTTTCGAATCGGCCAGAGCAACGTGGAGGGCCGCCGGGTACAGCGTCGGCACTGCATTCGCCACGTCGAACCTGGGGAGACTCGCGGCTCGATCGAACGAAGTGGCCCGCGGCCGGGCACTTCTCGAAGAAGCCCTCGGGGATTTCAGGAAGATCAACTCCCCCATTTTCGTCGCCGAGACTGCACTCCGATTGGTGGAATGCCGGCTGCTGGAAGGCGATTTTCGATCGGCCATCACCACGGCGGCAGAGTTACTCGAAGACGTCCGCGGGAAGCCGGGCTTCGAGTTGATCGAGGTGCCGGCACTACGACTGTTGGGAACGGCTTCGGTCCTGGAAGATCTCGCCGACGGGAGAGATTCCAAAGCTTCCTCAGTCGAACCCCTGGACCAGGCCATCCAAAGATCCGAGGAGCTGAAATCGGATTACGAGCTCGCGGTAGGACTAGCGGCCAGGTCCGCGCTCGTCGAGCTGAGAAACCAGATCGCAGGCCTTCGTGTCAGTTCCGGTGTACCCGGAGATAATGCCGATCGGCGGCGCTCAGCCGAGATTTTCTCCGGCCTCGGAGTCAGGCAGGCCACCAT
>JBAPRR010000075.1:0-17059 GCA_049281195.1 Acidimicrobiales bacterium | reverse complement strand
CCATACGCTTGGCGACCAATTTCGGAAACACCGTGCTCCGGTGCAACGCATGCATCGGCGGATCGGCGGTAGCAAGCGCTTGTGTGCCGGCGTCACCGAAAGAAAGTCGGCGCGGAAGACCGGATTCGTCGCGGTAAAGCAAGAAGTTGATGTTCGATGAGAAGTCCTCGACGCGACTTGCCGCCTCCGCAACTAGTTCGAAACTGCTGACTGCGAACAATCCAGCATCGGTGATCTCCCACACCGGTGCCTGGGCGTGCAGCAGACCGTACAACGGATGTGGATCGTCGATCGCCTTCGAGTCGAGTAATAACGTTCCCGAGATTCCGTGCGTCATGGGGTTCTGTCCAGTACGTCGGCGCCGACCGGCTGCAACAACTGCGCTTCTCTCTCACGGCGCCTCGCCAGCTTTGTCATAGTACAACGCGCAGCGAATGAGTCTCCGGCGGAGATTTTGCGGCATGACAGCGAAAGCGCCCGAAACTCTCAGCGGTAGTGGTGGTCAGCCACTTCTCCGACCTCGAGGTCGATGACCGTTCGCGGCGTAGTCCCCAAGTCGCTTCGGGCGGCCTTCTCCCACTCCAGGTCTTGGGACACCGGCTGGGATCCGCTGCTCGCCCTCGATCCCGTCGACACGCCCCGGGGCGCCGGCGCTTGGAGCAGCACCATCTCGTCAGAGGTCTCGCCGCATGCATTTCCACGCTCTGTGTCGTGACGACAGTGAAGGTACCGCCGCACCCAACCCGCGACCTCCTACTTGACCATTTGCCGGCGCCACGGAGGAGTCGCGTCGCTCGGCCGTTGCCCGTGATCTCCCGGCTTCGAGTGGTGCGCCCTGCTGAGCGAACCCCGACGCGAAGGATGCCTCCCCAGACCTTCGCGGAACACGATGCCGATCTGGTTGCGCACCACGCTGATCGCCTCCGAACCCCATTTGGGCTCCTCTAGACGCATCCACCCCGACGAGTCGGAATGGGGCCGATGCGTTGCGACAGACGAGCCCCACGCTTGCCTCGACTTTCGCCATCCCTTAGTCCCACGTCACCACCCCCCGCCATTCTGCTCCGACGACCTGCGCCGCCGAAAGGTGTAACTCGGTGTCGACGACGATCCCTCGGGACCCAGACCCAAAAGGGCCGCCCGATCGATTGCTCGGTTCCACCGAGGACGGCCGAGCCCGTCCTAAGACTTACAGCTACGACCAAAGCGATTCAAGGTCGGCGTCAACCCTGCCGAAGCCATCTTGCACTCCGGAGTCCGAGGCCCACGAAGCGAGTTCGCGCCCAACGTCGACTTCGTCGAAATTCGACCGGACCTGAGCTGACAAAAATCGAGAAGGTTGAGCCCAGCCATGGGAGTCATCTCGACCGCGGGGCCGGTGGTGATAACGCAATGGGACGTAGACATGCAGCGCCCTGCGTGCACGGGTTAACGCCACATAGAAGACGCGTCGTTCTTCTTCGAGACCCTCCGATGTCCCCAATGCCATATCCGACGGCACCATTCCGTCGGTGGCGTTAAGAAGGTGTACAGCTTTCCATTCGAGGCCCTTGGCTGAGTGAATAGTTGAGATCGTCAGCCAATCCTCATCGATTGTGGGATGGCCAGCAAGATCGGATGTCGACCTCGGAGGCTCCAAGGCAAAGTCTGCCGCGACGTCCGAGAGCCGTGAGGTTTTTGCAGCCCCGGCCACTACCGACTCCAAATCGACCAAACGACTGCTCGAGTCGGGATATGTCGATTGGATCAACGGAACGACTGCAAGACGAAGACGCTCCGCGTGCGCGAAGACGCCACCGGTCCTATCAGCAAGGGCCGTCACAAGAGCGTCTGCTTGAAAGCGCGCAGAGGTTGGCAATAATTCGGCTGCTCCCGGCCACCGATCAAGCACCTGTATGTTGCTCGCCGGGTCTGCATCGGGATCGCCCAATCCAAGGGCCGCCAGCGCACGTCGAGCAATTGTCGGTCCGACTCCTTCGTGAAGTTGCAGCAACCGGAACCACGCCAGCACGTCAGATGCGTTGTCGGCCAGCCTGAATGCTGCCAGCAAATCCTTTACATGAGCAGCTTCGACGAACCGTAGACCTCCGTACTTGACGTACGGAATGCGTCGACGTCCAAGCTCGAGTTCGAGCAAATTCGAATGGTGTGCCGCGCGCACCAACACCGCTTGCTCTTTGAGAGCGATGTCTTCTTCTCTGTGAGCAGTTATCTGGTCGCACACTGCAGACACCTGAGCATCCTCGTCGGCACATCTGACGAGGCGAGGACTCGTGCCCACTTGAGCATCGACGGCCTGAAGAACGACAGAGAACCCCTTTGGAGCGTCAGCGGCGACGGCATTCGCTACGTCGAGTATGTGCTGGTGAGAACGGTAGTTCGTACCGAGGATCACAGTGCGAGCCTCAGGAAACACTCGTTCGAACTCCAGGATATGACGAGGTTCAGCGGCTCGAAACGAGTACACCGCTTGTGCATCGTCTCCCACGATGGTGATTCTTTCGTCCGTTAGGCGAAGCGCCTTGAGAATGTCCACTTGCAACCCGTTCACGTCCTGGTATTCATCAACCAAGATGTGATCGAACGAACTCGCGAGGCGCACACCCAATCGATCATCTTGGGCCGCGGCTCTCCAAAGCAGCAGTAAGTCGTCGAAATCCAGCATGCCACCGGATCGCTTGCTGGCAACGTAGCCGCGGCAAATCTCGATTATCTGGTCGACGACATCGTTCGCCCATGGAGCCACGGTCGCGGTAACCGTCGAGATCGACGTCCTCGTGTTTACGGCCCGAGAATAGAGGTCGAGCAGAAGAGCCTTACGTGGGAACCTTTGGCCGGAAGATTGCGCGTAGCAACCCTCTTCGCGAACTAAGTCAATGACGTCGGCTGCATCGGAAGGATCGAGTACCGAGAATCCTTCGGGAATGCCGAGCACCTGCGCGTATCGGCGCAAAGTTCGGTGTGCGATGGCGTGAAATGTTCCGCCCATCACGCGACAAGCCGCCGCTTCCGTGCGGCCGTCGTTTCGCTCAGCCAGCAGCGCACCAGTTCGATCCAGCATCTGTCGCCCGGCCCTTCGCGTGAAGGTCAGCAGGAGTATGCGATCTGCAGGTGTTCCTGTCGCGATCAACCAGGCCACGCGAGCTGACAGGACGGTGGTCTTGCCTGTTCCGGCACCGGCAAGGACTCGGATCGGCCCACCTTCATGCGTGACGGCCGCTTGCTGGGCCTCGTTGAGGTGTTCCATCCAGTCGAACATACGTTCGTATACTAACGAACTGGTGGCGGAGGTTCGCCCATCAGGACATGAGAACGGATCCGCGATTGCCGGCGCCAAGTTCACGCGCAGACACAATGGACCGATGGTGAGCGGGAGTGACGTTCAGCCGTGGGGTGGATGGCCACGAGGCATCCTGGCGAGCACCAGGTGCTGACGACCTCGTCATTCTGTTCGCAGACGGGGCCACGACCCTGCACTCGCCGTCGGAGCCCATAATGGGTTGCTTGTTGTCGCAGGAGCTCTGGTGCCTCACATCAACCTGCTCGTCGGCGGCGACGTTGTCTATAACGACACCCACATGTTCCTGGGCGACACAACCAGGGAATCTCGTGTAAATGGATTGCTGCCCTAAGGACCACCAAGCTCATAAATCCGACTCACATGATTGCTGCATACAAGGATCCTGCAAGCGACGATGATCCGAGCAACATCGACGAGTCAATCCAGTACCTCACCGACTTCAATGCTGCCGAGCTCCGGTCCACAAGAGCAATCGATCTCTACGAAATGATGCTGGACCTCTACCCACATCGGGTGAATCCGGGCTCAATGTGGGGAGCAGCAAAACTCGTGAAAGGAGCTCCGTGATGTCTAAGGGTGATGGCGCGCGAGCAAGGACCGGATCCTCGATGCGACAAGGAGATGATGTCTTCGGCCGAGCGCTGATGGACTGGGCGCGTGGCGGCACTGCTCCAGAGATCATCGAGCGCGAAGACGGCTTCACCGACCTGAGTGCAGGCCACGATTTGTATGTAGCGCCATTCAAGGACTGGCCTTCGGCAGAGCGCAGGTCCATCCGCTACGTCCGTGGTCGAGTCATCGACGTAGGTTGTGGCGCGGGGAGAGTCAGCTTGTACCTTCAGCAGCGGGGGTTCGATGTTGTTGGTTTGGATGCCTCGCCTCTCGCCGTACGTTCAACCCGATTGCGTGGCGTCAAGCAGGCATGGTGCCTATCGATCGATGAGCTGTCCAAGAGCCTCGAATCGTTCGACACCATCGTTCTGTTCGGAAACAACTTCGGGATCTTTGGTACTCCTGAGCGAATGCAGAAGACCTTAGGCGTTTGGGCCCGTAGGACGAAGCCCGGAACTCGTATCTTGGCCGAGAGCACTAATCCCTACTCCGGTGGCGCTCCCGCCATCGATCGAAGCTATTACCGAAAGAACAAACAGGAGGGCCGTATGCCCGGACAGTTACGAATACGATCCCACTACCGAGGTCATGTCAGCGCATGGTCCAATTGGCTGTTTGTTTCGCGCGAGGAGATGCGGGTCCTCCTGAAGGGCACAGGGTGGCACCAGGCCAAGATTCTCGGAGGACTTCCCACCGATTCCTATGTTGCGGTCCTGGAGAAAGACTGATCCCCGCCTTGAGGTAGACAGTCGGCGATCTCGCCGAAGGCCATCCGGGAGTAGAGGGACAACTCTTGGCGATCACGTCGGCTCAGCCCGTGAGGTCCAGCTCGAACACCAGCAAACCAAATCTCACATCGTTGCAGCAGACCAATCCGACCAGTCCTCGGGCCGGGGCCTAGTCAGCGATTTCGGCGAAGGACTGCTCGTCGGCGCCGGGCGGAATCTCATCCCAGGTTCTGGCACTATCCTCGCTCGCTAGTCGCACCAGGTAACGGTGGAGAGTATCTCAGGAGCTCGGAGCGATCCGCACCCAACTGGCGTGCGTCGTTGCATTTCGGCTGCTTCACCATCCCCCACCCGGAAGGTGATCATCGTCATACAACGGAGAACGCTGTGATCCGCTAACTCGACCGCACTTCGACTACTACTGCTTCCTGCGACGTCACTGATCTTTTCCTGTGACGCTCGACGCCATATGTGGCAAGAGCGTCGGCGAAGAGTGCCCCTGCCACGTCGATGTGCCCGGGAATCTGTGAACCTTGAGCATGGAACAATGGCCCTTGGCCGCATTGCCATAAGCGACGCGGCCAAGGGCGTTGGTTGCACGCGGGGTGGCCAGCGCTTGCTAATCGAGCCGAGTGGTGAGCTTCTTCGGCGCGAGGATCCGATAGCTCTCGGTCACGAGTTGACGGACCTCTTCCCAATCCACGTCGTCGGCGAGCAGCACGCCGATGCGACCACGGCTGACTCGCGGAGTGAAGAAGGGACGGCCAATGGATAGCAATGCATTGCGTTCATCCGGGTCGGCACGCAACACAAGCAGCGGGACGGAGGAGTTGCCGGTTGGGCCTTCCTTCGCCACTAGCAAGCAAAACGACCTCCCGCGGATGTCGAAAGACTGAGCTGTCGATCTTGTTCTCCTAAGTGATTCGTCGATCCGAACGGTCACCTCTGGCAGAGCCAGGCATAGTCCGCGAACACGCTCGACTATGTCCTCCGGAATTTCTACCTGTCCACTCACGCGAGATGACCGGCGCGCCATGAAGTGAAGTTTACGAGAGCGCCAAGCCCCCGCCGGATCAGGAGTGCGTCGCTCGATGTGAGCTGTCCCCCAGTCGCTAACCACTAGCTCCTCGGGCAGTCAACGTCTACTGTGGTCGTGGCACCTTTGGTGACGGTGATCGGTCCCGAAGCGTGGCAATCAGCGGTGCCTCCTTTGTATTGCGAACTCTGCGCTGAGACCGTGTATGTGCCCACGGTTGCAGGTACCGAGAATCGACCGTTGGCACCGACAGTAATGGTGGCAATTTTTCCGCTCGACCCATTGAGGGTGATTTGTCCGCTTAGGGCTCGCGGGTCCACGCCGGGAGGGCCACCTACAGCGCGGAGCGTGCCAGTCACGGTCCCCGTCGGACCGGGAGGTCCAGTGGGCGATGAGAGGTGACAGCCGGCTAAAGATACCGAAGCCGCCAAGGAACCGAGCAGGATCGACGAGAGTCGACGGACGGGACCACTTCGTTCACGCATTTCTCGCGACCTCAGGTCCCGTGATGCGATTGATAATCGGGAACGTCGAGGCGATGATTGCGAGCGAAGCCGCAAGTCCACCCAAGACGGTCGCCCAGTACCCGATTCCCGGGAGGCTGAACGCGATGCCTACCTGAGAGTGGAGATAGAGGACAGCGGACACGAGACCGACCGCGATCGACACGGCGGCGACAAGGAAGAGCGGTAGCGCGCTCTCCAGCGCCACGACACGATGCAACAGCGCGGTGGGAACACCAGTGAGCCTGAGCAAGCTAAACGGGCGCTTGCGCTCACCCAACCCGGCGACGATATTCACGGCGAGACTGCAAGCAGCGATGAGCAGACTCGCCACGATTATCACATCGGTCATGTCCTGGATCATTGTGAGGAGTCGTACATTCGACGGATCTGCCGCCTCGACTTCGACCGGTATCCCTTGGAAGGGAAAGACCCTTTCGAGCGTGGTCCGTACCCGTTCTATGGCACTCGAGGACCCGCTCGTTGCTACGACGACTGCATCTACGGGAAGACGCTCGGCGCTCGCGCTTGACAGGTCTGCCGAAGGCCAGACTGTCGATGAGGCGTTCGCGTGATGGCCGAGGAGATTCGAGAGGAAGTAGCCGATACTCGCCACGGTCGTGCCCGGAGCACACTTGCCGATGGCGGGGGTTTTGGCCAGCTGATCGCAAGCAACGACCCCGAACGAGTTTCCCAGCGGACCTCGGAATGAGCCGTCGGATGGGTCCTGGTGAACCACCGTCACGGCTCGCACTCCCTGCGTCGAACGGAGCTCGGAAAGAATCTGACCTGAGACTGAGTCAACTTGGGCAGAGATCGGACAGTTCGTCGTCGAGAAGCTGCAGAACGGATCGACGAGAGTGTCCTTCCCCGCGCTTCCTCCGGCTGTGCCGCTGACTGCAGCGATGGAGCTGAGTGCCCCGATCGCTGCGCTCGCAACGAAAAGGGCGATCACGAGCCCACTGATAAAACGGAACGCGGTTTTCGGATTGTCGAGGAGCCGGCGGCCGGCTAGAAGCGTGGCGGGGCGACTCGCCCGCTTCACCATCAGTCGAGAGCCCGCAGTCGTAAACCACGGTCCGGCGAGAACTAACCCTACGATGAGAAGCACAAAACCCACGAGCAGTTCGAGAACCTGGCCACCATTGCTGCCCGGCTTGCCGTGCGCATCGAAGTACGCGAGTACCGCGATGCCCGCGACTAGCGGGATGATCCGAACGATCCGCGGCGAGCGGATCGCAGCTTGCCGGTTCACGCCGAGCGGCGATACCTGAACCCTGCGAAGCGCGAGACGCGCGGATACGACTGCGGCGACTGGGACGCCGATCAGGGCGAGCACAATGTCGATCCACTGCAACGAAAGGTCGCCTTGGGAAAAAGGCACTCCGGTGAAGGGAACGTGGTAAAGCAGCGGTCGGAAGACAAAGAAGAGCGCGAAGCCAGCGGCGACACCTGCGATTGCCGCGACTGCTGCTTCCACCGCGGAGACAACCGAAATCTGTCGCGGCGTAGCGCCGACGAGCCGCATCGCGGCGAAGCGCTCCTCGCGCCGCGCGGCCGACAACCGGCTCGCGGTCGCGATCAAGATCAGCACGGGCAGCAAGAGCGCGACGGCGCCGACAACGAGAATGAACTCCAGAATGGGACCACTCCCGAGGGTGCTCTGACAGGCGTAGCAGTTGGCAGGGGTGGCTTGGATGGCTCCGACCTCAACTGCCCCGGGTGCCTGCGAGAGCTGGTGCGCGGTGTGGCCGATAACGATGATCAGCGAGCTCGGCGATGGCAGCGCTGCTGCACCGATGGTCCCGATCTGGCGACCCGGATACCGGTCACGCAGCTGGTTTGCAGGCTCGGAATTGAAGAGCGTCGTGAGTGCCGGCGACGCATAGTAATCACCTGGTCCTGGCAGGTGGGGAATCCCTGGTGGAACCGGTGCGCTCGGTCCGGCAGCCGCAACGTCGACGCGGTCGATCGCCTGGCTACCGAACTGATCGGTGCTCGACAGCCACCACAGTCCAGATGCGGAAGTCGGTGCCGACGCCTGCGCCGAGGTGTCGAGCCACGCGCCACGGTCGGTCTGGGCATGAAGCCCGTTCACTCCCGCCAACGCGGCCAGTAGCAGACCGACGCCAAGCGCAACGGCGGCCGCAGTGACAAGAACCCGCAGTGCGGCTTCACGTCCGCTGCCGACCGTCAAGCGAAGACCAAGGCGGATCACCTCGAGGCCCCCACAGCAGAGGTGACCTTGCCGTCTCGCACGATCACCTCGCGGTCGGCGTACGCCGCAACCCGCGGCTCGTGGGTGACAAGGACGACGGTGGTCCCTTCTGCGCGCGCCGAACCAGTCAACAAGCCCATCACGAGCTCGCCGGTGAACGAGTCGAGTGAGCCTGTTGGCTCGTCCGCGAACAGCACGTCCGGATGAGCGACGAGTCCGCGCGCAAGCGCGACTCGCTGTGCCTGTCCGCCGGACATCTCGCCGGCACGATGACGTTCCAGGCCGTCGAGTTCGAGCCGTTCGAACCAGGTCCGCGCGATTCTCAAGGCTTCCTCGCGACGGGTTCCGCCGAGAAGGAGTGGCAGCGCGACATTCTCCTCTGCGGTGAGTTCCGGGACGAGCTGGCCGAACTGAAAGACGAAGCCGAAGCGATCACGTCGCAACCTGGAGCGCTCCCCTTCGCGCATCGTATCGAGGCGCTCTCCGTCGAAGAAGACCTCACCGAAGTCCGGGGGAAGGATGCCCGCAAGACAGTGCAGCAATGTCGACTTGCCTGAGCCACTTGGGCCCATCACGGCGAGAATCTCCCCGCGTCTCACCGACAGACACGCACCACGAAGCGCTGGCGTCTCTCCAAAGGAAAGTGCGAGATCGCGCGCTTCGACAATCACGCCGGTCTGGACTACGGAGCAACCGTTCGCGGAATTCACGACGCCACCTCTTCGGCGAGCACTGCAAGCCGCGCCTCGGTGAGGTCGATCCAGCGGAGATCGGCCTCCAAGTGGAAGAGGCCGTGGTCGGCAAGGAGCGCATCGACGAGGTTGCCTTTCTGCTTCAGGTCGGTGAGCTCGCGCATTCGAGCGAGGTGCGCGCCACGTTGGATGTCGAGGTACTCCTCGGCGCGACGACCGAGCATGAGGGAAAGGACGACCTTCACGAAGAGCTCGGTCTGCAGATACGGTTCGGGCGGAATCGGCTGTCCGAGCCACATCTCGACCTCGTACTTCCCGGTCTCGGTGATCGTGTAGCGCTTCCGGTCCGGGCCCGCACCCGACTCCGCTTCCCCGACAACCGCCTTTCCATCTCGCGCCAGACGGGCGAGCGTGGCGTACACCTGCCCGAAGGGAAGGGGTCGACCTCGACCGAAGTAGGTGTCGTAATCGCGCTTTAGGTCGTAACCGTGGCTTGGTTCGCGATCAAGGAGCCCGAGGAGGGCCATAGGTACGCTCATATCTCAGAGCATACTCTAAGTGTATACGTGTAGTCAATAGAGTGACCCATGTACAGTGGGCAGTTCTGCGGGCAATAGTTCCGATATCTCGCCGCGAAACACCCATCCCTGTGGGGTGCTCGAGTCACGATGTGTGGGGTTGAGCTTCTCTTCGCAGACGGGGCGGCGTTTTAGCTGTACTGGCTCGTAGCAGCCTTCTTCATGAAGAGAAGCCGCGTCCGAGGTCGCGCGAGTTCGGCAGCACGGCGGTGATCGGTGTCGCCACGATCCTCTTAATTCCACTGAGGGGCCCTCGTTGACCACGGGTCCAATGCGGGTCCACGGCGCGCTGGCTCGGGGCTCGTCTTCTCCGCACTCAGGGTCGTTGGAGTCGGCACTGCCATCTTGTCGAGTTGGGTATGGCTGACCGCCGTGTCCTGGACGGGATCCACTTTATATAGCGCAATGGTCGAGGAACGCTACCTGGCCAGGCAGTTCCCGCGGGCCTGCTCAGGGTACAAGCGCTCGACCAAGATGCACGCGCCCTTCCCTTCTAAGCGGACTGACTCGACTTTGGCGTGACGAGGACAACATCGCGCCGGTGCGGGCGATGGCGTCGGGGCGAGCTACGACATCACGAGTGGCCAGACCTCGACCACACCGTAAGCAACCGCGCATGGAGTTTTGGCGACAAGTCGAACTGCTTCGTCAGCATCAGCTGCCTCTATCACCATGAAGCCCGCAATTGGTAGCTCGGACTGCATAAAGGCACCCGGCTCGCTCTGAACTTCCTTGTTCTCGTGATTACGCACTTGTATCGGTTCGCCGGCACGGGCCATTAGCGCTCCGAGAGCTTGGAGTCCCGCGTCATGCGCATGCGCCGCGTTTCTCAGATCCTCCCCAGTACGGTCGTAGCCCGCCTGATCGCCGTAGCCGATCGTGAGGAACTTTGGCATGGAATTCTCCTCCTTGGATCACACCGTGTCTAACTTCAAATGGTTCGTCGAGTTTCGTTCGTCCCAACTAATCGCTCGCTGAATATCGGGACTGTTGTTCATAGAGACTGCTCCGTGTCGACATAGCCTCAACTCTCGAAGCTCGCCTCATTCGCGGCGCGGCACTGCTCCGTGAGCGCGAGTCACACGCTGCCGTTGGGCCGATCGATCTCGCGAGTGATGTAGCCGCGCTGCACTGAGCCTCGATGAGCATGCCGAACTCGCGCTTTCTGATCCCGAGCCCTTCATGCTCTTCGGAATCGATCTCTCATCATTGCCGAGGTAGACCACTGCGACGAACACACCGACCCCTTCACCCAAACGGTACAGGTCACCATCGGCTGCGCCGCAAACCCGTCGACCCCGATTTGATCGAAATTGGCGCCTTGAGCTCACCATGCCGATTTGACCGTTCAGAAAGCTTTCGTGAACCAATCGGCCTCCCAGTGCAATAGAGAGGTGATGGATGACGACGGGCTAATCGCCCGAGTCGCCGCTGGTGACGAAGGAGGGCTTCGGGAGTTGTTTTCCCGACATGCGCCCTGGCTGGCTGCGCGGCTGCGGGTGGTGCTGCCTGCCGTCGATGTGGAGGACGTGTTGCAAGAGACCTTTCTCGGGGTGTGGCGCGGGGCGGTCGGCTACCGACCCGGTGGGACGGCGGGCGGGTGGCTGTGGGGAATCGCTCGACGCCAGGCGACCCTGTTCTTGCGCCGCCGAGGACCGGGAGAGCTGGTACTGCCCGCTGTTGTGGAAGCGGATATGCGCGGCGTCGGGGATCCGACCGAGACGGTGCTCATCGCGACTGGACCTGGAGAAAGCGGTAGCCGCATTAGGCCCTCCGGGCGGGGCCGACCGGGAAACGTGGCAACTGTTGTGTGTCGAGGACCGGTCAGTGGCAGAAGTGGCTGCGTTAATGGGCGTGCCGGAGGGCACTGTGAAAAGCCGGGCACATCGGGCTCGAAGAACGTTGCGGGAGGCGCTCGGTGACCGGCTGGCCGTGGAGGGAGGTTCGTGATGAGCGAAATGCACACGACGGGCCAGGAATGGGACGGGGCGCCGCCGGATGTCGATCTGGGAAGGGTGTGGAGAGCGGTGGCCACTGAGGTGTGGCGCCGCCAGCCGAGCTGGCTGGAGGGCCGTGTCCAGAGATGGTTGGGCTCGCCGGGTTTGGCGCGGGCACTACTGACGACGCCTTCGCTATTGGTGGCGTGGCTGATCTCGACAGTGGTCGTGCTCGCGGTGGGGTTGGCGGCAACGGTCGAGACGGGCCTCCCGCTCGTGGCGCTCTTGGCTCCGGCGATCGCGGGAGCAGGGATCGCGTACGCCTACGGGCCGGGAATGGACCCGGCATGGGAGCTGTCGTGCAGCATGGCGGTCAGCGACCGGATGGTGCTGCTGGTTCGGACATTGGCGGTCTTAACTGTCAATGCTCTGTTGGGGCTCGCGGCCTCTGCGGCGTCAGGTTTGGCCGCTTCGATCACCTTCGGCTGGCTTGTCCCCATGACTGCTGTTTCGGCGCTGGCCTTGGCCTCGGCGACTGTCTCCCGCTCGGCGAACGTGGGAGTGGCGGCGGGAATGGGCGGCTGGGCCATCACAGTCTTCGCGGCTCAAGCAAGTTCGGGCCAATGGAGCGCGGCGATCACCGATTGGGCACTAGTGGATCCCTACCTGATCTTCGCGGCCGTCTGTGCCGCTGTGGTGATTCGTGTTACCCGTGTTCCACGAGGAGCGTCATGAACATCGACATTGACCATCTGACTAGAAAGTTCGGCCGTACCGAAGCGGTGGCCGGGGTCGACCTGCAAGTCGGTCCCGGGGTGTTCGGGCTGCTCGGCCCGAACGGGGCGGGCAAGACTTCGCTCTTGCGGATGATGGCCACCGTGCTGCAACCGTCCTCGGGAAGCTTGCAGCTGTTGGGCCGCGATCCTGCGAACTATCGCCAGCGTCGTGAGATCCGCCGCCGACTGGGCTACCTGCCACAGAACCTGGGCTATTACCCGGGGTTCACGGTTGTGGAGTTCGTCGAGTACTTCGCGCTCCTGAAAGAAATGCCCCCCGCTCAGATACCCGCTGCAGTGGCCGCCGCGGTAGAGCGGGTCGAGCTCGGGGAAAGGGCCAAAACCAAGTTGCGCACGCTCTCGGGCGGGATGTTGCGACGGGTGGGGATCGCCCAGGCCATCGTCAACAACCCGGAGCTGTTGTTGTTGGACGAACCGACGGCTGGTCTCGACCCCGAGCAGCGGGTGCAGTTCCGGGCCGTGTTGCGCGAGTTGGGCGACACAGCCACGGTCATCGTGAGCACGCATCTGGTCGAAGACGTCGGGGCCGCCTGCACCGAGGTTGCACTCATGGATCGGGGAACCATTGTGTTTCGGGGCACACCCGACGAGCTGAGAGCACGGGGAGCCGACCACGGTTTGGGGGACTCGCAGTTGGAACGGGGCTACGGCGCCGTGCTGCACGGGGGGCAATGACGTCGTTCACACTTCCGCTGCATTCGGAGCCACAGCGGGTTTACCCGATGCGTCGTGCCCGGTTGGTGCGCCTGGAGCTTCGCCACAGCACCATGGTCTGGTTCCTCGCGCTGCTCGGCGCCCTGTTCTACTTCGACGCTTTCCGCGAGGCCGCTGGCTATCCACCGATTTGGTTCGTCCGCTCCTCGGTCATCCTCAATCATCTGGTCCCGGACTTCTCGCCGTTCGCCGCAGGCGTGGCTGCCTGGACCGGATCACGCGAAGGACGGCGCAAGATGGTCGAGCTGACAACCATCGCCGCCCGACCGCGTTGGGCCACCGCTTTGGCCTCGTTTGCCGCTACCTCAATCTGGACGCTCGCCGCGTTCCTCGGCTGCGTCGCCGCGCTCTACGGCTTCACGGCCACCCAAACCAGCTGGGGTGGGCCGCCATGGTGGCCGGTGGCTGCTGGAGCCGCAGTGCTGTGCGCCATCTGCGCGCTGGGGTTTGCCGCCGGGGTGTTGCTACCTGGACGCTTCACTGCTCCGCTGGCTGCGCTTGTGACATTCCTGGTGCTCATAGTTGGATTCCGGGTCGTCCTCAATGAGTCGCACCCCACGTTCGCCCTCCTCTCGCCGATGAACTCGGTTCCGCACGGGGACGCCGGGGCGTTCTTCCACTACTTTCCCGACCTCTACATCGTTCAGATCATTTTCTTCGCCGGGGTTGGCATCGCGGCCCTCGCCGGACTTGGACTTGCAACTGCATCCAGGAGCCGGATCGTGTGGCGCACCGCAGCCGTGGTGACCGCGATTGGTATAGGGGCTGCTGGTGCCGGCGTCGGACTCGCGGGGACGGCCCGCGTGGAGGCTAACGGCGTGGTCGTCCCTGCCGTCCACGACGCCGCCAGCGACCGGCTCATCGCCTACACGCCCGTCTGCCAGCAGGGAGCCATCCCCGTCTGCGTCCATCCCGCCTTCCGGGCCTATCTGCCCGACCTCGTTGCCGCCTTGAACCCGCTGATTCACCAGTTCGCGGGGCTCCCCGGGGCGCCCGTGCGGGTCGAGCAGAGTTCTTCCTCGACCGTGGCGGAGCTCTCGGTGGCATTGAGCGCGACCGAGATCGAAACCTTGGTCGGAGCGAGTGCGACCATCACCGGTAAACCTCCGGTGCTACAAGTGGCCCTGACTGAGCTGCCGAGTCAGCCCGAACCACCCAGCTCAGGGGCCCTCGCGATCGAACAGGGCGCCTTCGTGGACGCCTTCGTGGACGCCTTCATCGGCCCCGCTGGAGGCATCACCGGCGATCCGGCTCAGGCTGCGATCGAAGCCGCCTTGCTTGACAACGCCGATTCGCTTCCGTCACCCGCGGCCGGAGCCGCGAATCGGTTTGCTGCCCTCGCTCCGAACGTGAAGCATGCTTGGCTGGCTACTCACCTGCAGGACCTTCGGGCGGGCCACATAGCTCTGGCACAGATCCCGTGACCTCCGTCCATTTACGAACACTCACACGATCAGAGTCGAAAATTCTGTTCCCCTTGCGGAGCTGGGGCAGCACCGCAGCCGGTTCGCGACTGATACGCCTTTACGTCGCCAGCCGGCGTGTTCCCGTCGCCCTGGGAGCGCTCGTTGGCTGCAGCTTGGTCTTGCGCGGGGCGCTCGATTGGCGCTGGGTACCAAGTAGTGGCCCGCTCACCCAGCAACTGCCTTTCCTGCTGGAAGCTGGAACGGCGACGGTTATCGCAATGACCACGTACAGTCCGTTCGGCGAACCTGAGCGCGCCACCGGTCGCTGGCTGCCGTACCTGCGGTTCGGCACGGCGGTAGCCCTCATAGGAGTCGCAGTCGGCTTGCTAAGCGCCGGAGCCTCAGGGGCACATCTGCCCGGCGGCACTCTCGACGTGGCGCGCAACGTCGCTGGCATCACAGGCATCGGCCTCATCTCAGCCGCCGTGATAGGCGCAGGGCTCTCCTGGATCGGACCTATGGCATACCTAGTCCTGAGCGAGGACGCGATATTGAACGGCTGGCGATCCCCGTGGATCTGGTCGACCAGACCATCACATGACCCCGGCTCCGCCCTATGCGCCGCACTGGTGTTCGTCACCGGCGCCGGGCTGATCACCGCACTCGGAGCGCGCCAGCGCGCCGCCAAATAGCCAAACTGACTACCGGCCTCTGCGGTCACCCCAGGATGTCGACTGAACAGCTACTGATTGGTAGCACGTGACGCGTAACTCAGGTCGACATCGGGTCCGCTGAGTCGGCGCACAATCACATTCGGCGCTTCGGACGCTCGGACTTCTTCGGTCATGCGCCGCGCCAGATCGAAGGCTCTGAATCGGCTTGGAGAGCGCGTAACTGCAACTTCGGGTCGAATCAACTCCATCAACCGGACGATCCCCACAGTGCCGATATCCAGTTGGTCTATGCGTCGCGCATTGCCAGACCGCAGACGCGCAACGGCGATTTGATTGATCGGGCAGACACGCCACTACGGCCAGGACACCAAAAGGAAGCGCCACCAGGTAAATGTCCAAGCCCAAACTGCTCCGACTAGCCAGAACATTGCGACTTGCACAACGCCGTGGGACCGCCGGCAGACATAGACATCGCCTCAACCTGCGAGATCGCATGCGGCACTACCCTTGGTTCTCAGTGTTAAGCCCACTCGCGGGACGATGGATTGCTAAGCGACGAACTCTCACTCTTGCTGCTTTTCTCGTTACGATGACGATCTCTGGTGCAGTGAATGCCGTTGCCGGCATCCAGACAAGCGTAGACAGCTCACCGTCATGGACCGTGTACCACGGGGACCTCGAAGGCTCGGGGGTTTCGACTTCGATCAGCGGAGTCTCAACGTCTCGACGCGCATGGACGTCATTGAGAGTTGACGGCGAGATCTATGGAGAGCCACTCGTTGCTGGCGCGGACATCTTCGTGGCCACCGAGAATGACACCGTGTACTCCCTGTCGTCCACGAACGGAAATGTGGTATGGGCGCGACATCTCGCAAGTCCGGTTCCCTCTTCGGTGCTTCCTTGTGGGGATATCCGTCCATTCGTCGGTATCACCGGTACCCCGGTCATCGACACGACTCGCCATGAGATCTTCGTTGTTGCCGACGAGTACAGAGACGGCGCGCCCGCGCACGTGCTGTTCGGTCTGAACACTTCGTCGGGTTCGATCGAGGTCCAGCAGAACGTGGACCCATCGGGTGCCGCTCCCAGCGCTCTGCTTCAGAGAACCGGTCTCACACTCGACGCCGGCCAGGTCGTGTTCGGAATGGGGGGAAACGACGGCGACTGTGCCACCTACCGCGGCCGAGTGGTAGCCGTGCCGGAGACTGGTGGATCGCCCAAGTTCTTCACGGTTGACGCATCTTCAATCGAGAGCCAGGGTGCAATCTGGATGGGAGGGGCAGCTCCCGTGGTCGATTCCAGGGGAAATATCTGGGTCGGTGTCGGTAACGGATCAGTGTCTTCTGTAAGCGAGGGATATGACGACAGCGATTCGGCGCTAGAGCTGTCCCCTTCGTTGAGTCTGCTCCAGTACTTCGCTCCCTCGGACTGGCGCGAGAACAACGCGGAAGATCTCGACATGTCGGTGCCCCCAACACTGCTCTCCGATGGCGATGTTCTATTGAGCGGCAAGTCCAGAATCGCGTACCTTCTCAACGGATCCCACCTGGGAGGAATAGGCGGCCAGCTAGGAGAACTGGGATCGCTCTGCGACGAGGACATAGACGGTGGAACCGCGGTGGTGAACACAACCGTGTTCCTGCCATGTCTAGCGGGAACCGTTACCGTAGACGTGGGAGGGTCACCCCCATCGCTACATCTGGTTTGGAGTTCCGATGTCGGTGGCGGCCCCCCGATCGTTGCAGCAGGCCTCGTCTGGACGATCAGCCAGGCGGGGGTTCTGTATGGGCTCGATCCTTCGAACGGGGAGATCAAACAACAGGCGAGTGTTGGAGAGATCGCCAACCACTTTCCGACTCCAAG
>JBAPRR010000074.1:0-1581 GCA_049281195.1 Acidimicrobiales bacterium | reverse complement strand
ACCGGCATCGGCGCTGCGCTCACCTGGCGATTTCACCAGGAGGTCGACGCGGCTGGCGTGGCGGTCACGCTGCTGCATTACGAGCAGCTCAACCCGCTGTCCGCGCCGTTCTGGAACCGGCAGGGGTACCGGCCGCTGTGGACCACCTGGGAGGCCGCGCCTGCCCGCCTGATTAGCTGACGAACTTCGCCGGCACTCCCGGGTCGCTCTCCCGCTGGGTGTGGAAGAACTCGGACTTCAGGATGAGGCGCGCAGCGAGCATCGCGATCAGGCCGGCTCCGACGATCCCGACCAGTGACCAGCGCTCCGGCCACGGCGCGGCGGCCACCGACTTCTCCGTCATCCAGGCGAGGAACCCGGCCGACGCGAACGGGAGGATCCCGAGCATTATCGTGTCCCCCGCGTTCGAGGCCACCCGGCGCCGGTAGTACACGATGCAGGCCAGCGCGGTGACGATATAGAAGATGGCGAACAGGATGCCGGTGAGGTCGACCACGTAGGAGAACGCGTTCTGCACTGACGTGGCGAGCAGGTAGACCCAGGCGAGCGCGGTGACCACCAGGCCGAAGGCAATGCTGGCCGCGGCCGGCGTGGAGAACCTGCGGGACACGTTGCCGAGGAACTCCGGCAGCGTACGGTAGCTCGCCATGCCGTAGGTGATCCGCGCACCGACGACGATGCCGGTACCCGTAGTCGCGATGACAGAGAGCGCGATGGCGAGCGCCATCACCTTGGACCAGCCGCTGCCGCCGAGCGCCTGCGCGACGTAAACCAGCGCGGAGTCTGAGTTGGCCTGCAGCTTGCTTGGCGACACCACGCCCTGCAGACCCACCTGGGCCAGCGTGTACAGGACGGCGAGCAGCGCCACCGCGATGAGGGCGGCCCGGCCGGGGTTGACCCGACGGTGCTTGACTTCCTCATTGACGTAAACGGTGCCGTCCCAGCCGCTGAAGGCGAACACCGCGATCAGGAAGCCGCCGACTATGTCGCCGTGACCGCCGATGCCGCTCAGGCTGAACCAGCCGCGGGTGATCGGGACGGTTCCCGCGTGATGGCCCAGCACGAACACCAGGCCCCAGATCGACATCCCGACGAGAATCGTATATTCGACGATTGCCATCGCGACCTGGGTCCGCGCGGTAATCCGGATACCGATGACCGCGATCGTGAGCATGCCCAGTCCGACGGCGGTTGCGATGGCGATATTGGCCCACGTATTCGCGGAAGAGGTTCCGAAGACGGCCAGTACCTGCGGTCCGAGCACCTCCACTCCGCTGAGCGTGCCGAGAACGTAACCGGCGATCATCAGCCAGCCGGTGAGAAAGCCCAGGTAGGGGTTGATCGCGCGGCCGACCCACTCAAAGGACGCGCCGCAGTTGGCATTCCACATGTTGAGGCGCCGGTACGCGTTCGCGATAATCAGCATGGGAATCGCGCTGACGATAAGGAGCGGGCCGCCGCCATAGGCGCCCGTCGCGGCGAGGCTAGCCAGCGTGATCGCGACCACTGCCGCCGGGGCAGAGGCGGCCATGCCGATGACAGTGTCCTGAGCGACGCCGATCGCATCGGGCTCCAGCCGGT
>JBAPRR010000073.1:0-5602 GCA_049281195.1 Acidimicrobiales bacterium | reverse complement strand
GTGGAAGAAGTGGGTGCTCACGAGGTCGTAGGTCTCCCCATCGGGGGACCAGTCGAGGATATTGACGTGTCGGAAGTCGATCTCGCCTCCTTCACTCGGTAGCTTGTCGGTCGCGGCGCGGCGAGCGCGGTCAAGCGCGACCTCTGAGATCTCGAGCCCGGTCACATTCCAGCCACGCTCGGCCAGCCAGATTGCGTCGGCTCCCTCCCCGCATCCGACGTCCAACGCGGTCCCCGCTTTCAGATCCGCCACCTCGACAACAAGCTGATGATTGGGACTTCCGCTCCAAAGTGCCGGTGCGGTCGAGTAGCGCTCGTCCCAGAATTCCTGATCGAACCGCTCCATACCGTGAGCGTGGGATCGTTCCATACGGCCAGCGTGGGATAGATCGGCCCATATTGCAAACAGAGTTGCGGTGTCAGCAGACTGCTTCGGTGATCGCGATGACAACACACTCTTCTCACCACGTTCGCTCGCCACTGACCGCCGCGGCCGGACTGAGTGAGGGCCGATGGATCCGATAGATGGCCGACTGACCAAAGTCGAGATCCAGTGGAAAGACGTCGCGGACAAGGAGATCTCCCCGTTTACCAGGTCACCAAGGCGTTTCTGGACGCGCCGGAAAATTTCTTCCGGTACCTCTTCACAGACGACGACACCGACACGGAAGGCTGACTGCTTACACCGAACCGGTGATCACCTCGCGAGGTCCGGTCTCCCACACTCTGGTCATGGTCAACTTGGAGATCCTCCAATGCGTGTCGTCGAGGACGAAGTCGAACCGGTAGTGCCCACCGAGGGTCCAGGTAGCATTATCGCCCCGAACCTTCCCGACGTGGGTTGCTTGGAAGTTGGCCACGCAGGTCGCCGCTTCGCCGCTTTTTTCGACCGACACAAGGTGACTGGCGATGATGTGTTGCGTAGCGTCGAGTCGACCGAGCGTCTCGGACCAACTCGACACCAGGTCGACGCGCCCGATCTTTTGAGGTTCGCCTCCCCACAGACTCGTGTAGTCCAATTCGACGAGCGTCGTAAAGAGCATCTCGAGCTCGCCCCAGCGGCGACGGTCGCAGAACCACGCCATCGAGTTGCAGACCTGGACGATCTGCTCGCGGTCGGACGCGTTCGTATAGTTCGACGTCACCGCCGCCGAATCAGACGCGCCGGGCTTGACGGTCAACCTTGCTCTGTGCCGAGCACCGAGACGAAAGAAACCATCTCTCCGGGGTAGCCGCCGAGGTTGTGGACCACACCGAGCTTGCGGTCGTTGTGGATCCGTCGATTCTCGGGTGCCTCGCCCCGGAGCTGGAGCCAGCACTCGTAGTGCATGCGAAGCCCGGAGGCGCCTACCGGGTGGCCGAAACTCTTGAGGCCGCCATCGGTGTTCACCGGCAGGCTGCCATCGAGCGTGTAAGTACCCGCGAGCACCTCTTTCCAGGCTGTCCCCCGCTCGGCGAAGCGCAGGTCCTCCATCAGAACGAGCTCCGTCGGGGTGAAGCAGTCGTGGACCTCGGCCATGGCCACCTGCGAACGCGGATCGTCCACACCCGCCTGGCGGTACGCGTCCTCTGCGGCCGTGACCACCTCGGGGAACGTTGTGAAGTCGTACTCGGGGTCAACGAGACCGGAGCCATCGCCGGCAACGACCGACATGCCTTTTATGTACAGCGGCTTGTCGGTGTACTTATGCGCATCCTCGGCGCGTACGACGATCGCAGCGGCCGCGCCGTCAGCGACGCCCGCACAGTCGAAAACCGAAAGGCGACCGGCGACAGCCGCCATCTTGCAGATGTCCTCGGCGGAGGTCTCCTTGCGGAACTGGGCGAGCGGGTTGCGGGCCCCGTTGTAGTGGTTCTTCTCGGCGATCTTGGCGACTGCCAGACGGAGCTCGTCTTCGTCGACACCGTACTTTTTGGAGTAGGCGGGCAGGATCATCGAGTACATCGCTGCCGCAGTAAGGGTGCGGGCGGTTCCATCGTTCGGGGGAAGGTTCGCGTTAGTACCGGCAAAGCCGGTGTCCTTGAACTTGTCGCAACCGAGCGCCATGGCGATGTCGTAAGCACCGCTAGCCACGGCGTAACAAGCCTGGCGCAGTGCCTCTGAACCGGTTGCGCAGTAGTTCTCGACTCGGGTGACGGGTTTGCCCTGGAGCTTCAGGGCAGAAGCGAGGACGATGCCCGAGCTACCGGACGTGGCCATGCCCAGCCAATACGCGTCGATGTCCTGGCGCGTGATGCCGGTCGATTTGAAGATCTTCTCCGCCGCGTCGATCATCAGGTCGTCCCGGCTCAGGTTGAAGTGCTCCCTGAAAGGGGTGCAGGACATCCCGACGATGGCTACACGGTCCTTGATGCCGTTCGAGCTCACGCTTTCTCCTTCACTGCGATCGGGCGGGCCTTCCAGAAGTAATTGTGGATCCCGTCTGCCGTGAACAGCCTACGGAACGTCATCTCGACCTTGACTCCCACCTTCACGTCGTCAACGTCGCAGTCGGTCAACTGGCACGGGAACCGGCCACCGCCATCGAAGTCCAAGACGGCAAAGATGACCGGAGGGCTCTCCGAGTAGATCAGCCGGTCGACGGTGTAGGTGGCGATCGTTGCCAGCGACTCTGCCTCTTCCACCTTCTCCATGTCGTCCACGATCCCGCCGTTTATACCGACCCGTTGTGGCGGCATGTGGACGATGCCTGTGGTCTTGTCACGAGATCCCACAAA
The DNA here is from genome assembly GCA_049281195.1 of Acidimicrobiales bacterium. GTDB lineage: Bacteria > Actinomycetota > Acidimicrobiia > Acidimicrobiales > CAVXTF01 > JBAPRR01. The sequence goes on along the minus strand of JBAPRR010000073.1, from coordinate 2,885 downwards.
GCCGAACTTCCAGTCTGTCGACCGGGCCGCGGCGGAGGATGAAACCCTGCTCGGCATGGGGCGGTTAGGGGGCTCGACCTCGACCATTCCCCGCCATGACAGGTATTTGCCGTAGGTGACCGGCGCGCTGTGGGCGATCTGATCGACCACAGACTTCGAGGGTCTGAACGACGAGATGGCGTCGGTTGTCCTGAAAATGAGGACATCGGCCCCGTCTGCCAGAACAACCACCGCGATAGTCGTTCCCGGCTCCGCCTTATCGAGCGCGTCGGCCAGGATCACTCCGAAGTGAGCCGCGCCGGTATTCCCCACGCTGGCGCTGAGGTTGTCGGCGAGGACCTTGGCACCGAGCTTGTTTCCGGCGGCTCTGACCGCTCTGGCGTTGTTACCGGTGACGATGGTGACGTCGACCTGTTCGGGGTTGAGATCGCACGCTTTCAAAGCGGCATTCCACGTCCTGTCGGCGAGAGGCACGTACACCGTCTCCCCGAAGCGCTCCTCCCACCTTCTGGTTGTTGCGGCACCGGGCGTCCGCCAGCGATCCACGAATTCTTCGGTCTCCGATGCTCCACCGAGATACTCAGCGATCACCGTGCCGGTCGTGTCATCGCCCACCAACAGTGCTGCCGCGCCGTCACCGCCCTCTGACTCGTCCGAGCTGGTGGGAAGGCCTCCCCTCATGCCTGCCGTTGTGAGCAGCACCCGGTCGGTGCTCTTCAACGCGGCGGCCAGGCCACCGGCGCCGGAGCGCACCGCACCATTCAGATCGAGCGCAGAAACGGCAGGATCGAGCCTCAGTGCTGCATGGATAGAAGCAGCGTTCGTCTTCTCGAGGTAAGCCGGTTCCGCAGTTGCGAACCACAGGGCATCGGGCGAACCGCCGCCCGAGGTTCTGAGCGCCAGTCGGGCAGCTTCGAATCCCATGGTGGTGGTGTCCTCGTCAAACGAGGCGACCGCCCGCTGGCCACGCCCAGGGGCACCGCCGAAGAATGCAGCGATGTCCTTGCGCTCGAGACGGCGGTACGGGATGTATGCGGAGTAACTCTGAATCCCTCTCATCGGTCTCCAGGATTACCCAGAACTGCCGGTAACCGCACGTTCGGAGCATCACAAAGCCAGGGCGAACCGCACCAACTCCTCATTCGAGGCCGCAGTCGTCCCGTCGGGAAGCACCAAAGTGTCCTCCAGCCCGATCCGCAAGTCCCGGTCGAGAGCCCTGGCCTGGACGAGTACGGGCCAGGTGGCGGCCTCCTCCCCATGATGGAGGCGAGGGGCGGTGATTCCGAAACGATCGAGAGCAGCGTCGATGACCCGGGCCTCAGCTGTCGGGTCCGGCACCGGCTGCCTGATCTCGACAAGCACTCGGATCAGTTGGTCGGCGAAACCCGATGCGGAGAGCCTTCTCGCATCGTCCTCGCTCCAGACACCGGCTTCGATTCCCACGCCTGCGGACCGGAGCGCCTTCATGACGGCAATGGCACCGTCTTCGCTCATGTTCACCGAGGCCATGTCGGGTTCTGTCCACAGCGAAACCGCTTCGGCTCGTCTGTCGGGATCCGGCTCGATCCAACTCCCTGTGCTCACACCCACAGGAACCGACACAGAAGCACGCACGCGACGGACAACCTTGTTCACTACTTCGGGATCGAGCGTCTCCAGGCCGTCGCGCCCGCGCACGTGCAAATGAATCGCGTCAGCACCGGCCCTCACGCATGAAACCGAGTCGGCTGCCAGCTGGTCGGCATCAATCGGCAGCGCTGGGTGGCAACCGGGCTTCCGATCGCCGTTCAATGCGGCCTTCAACACGCGGGACTCCTCGACTCTCTTTTCGGGCCGGATGTTCGTGATTCGGTTTCTTCGAGAAGCTCTACCCGCAAGTGCCGCATCTAGCCGGTCGACGCCTGACCGATTCTCCGCGCCAGGTACCACGAGAAGTAGCCCAGATATCGCTCCTGTAGCTCGGGGCGCTGCCAGTCCTTACCATTGACGGTCCCCCTGCACGCGGGCCGGCCGCAGTTGCAGTCCATGGAGCCCCCGTAGTCGTCGAAGAGGGCGTAATCGGTGGTGAGCTCCTCGCCCACATCGATGTCGCGCATGGCAACGAGTACAACGTTGCCGGCAAAGCCGACGTTCGGCTCACACGAGTGGTTGATGAACAGCATCACTGATTCGTACTCCCCGTCGTCGAGGGCCACCAGGTGAAGATCATCGGCGATCTGGATATCCGAGTTCTGCAGCAGGTCCGGAAGCTGGCGCAGCGTCTCGGTGGTGACGACGTGTCCCCCCTTTACGGCGACCACCTCGTCTTTTTTGATCGGCTCGACGGCGATCAATCCGCGTCCTTGGATCCGGCTCGGTTCGCCCTTGATCGCGTTGGGAGTAATCCAGGATGAAACCATCTACTGAGCCTTCCGTTTTTCGACTAGTGAATCAGCGCCGTCGAGGATCCGCTCCAGTCCGAAGAGGAATTCCTCCTCCTCACTTGGCGGCGGCTCGTCGCCATCTTCGGACCACGCGATGCCGTAGAGCCTGGGGTACCGCTCCTCGTCTACGACCTCACGTAGCAGCGCGTCGAATGTCCACGCCGGGTTGGCACCGCCGGATGTTTCCATCTGAGCCTTGATCGCTCTCGCCGCGTCGTGCGCCATCCGCGCTTCGCTCAGCGTGTACGAGCTGATCAATCCGATGATGCGCAACTTGTCCTGATCGTCGATCGCCATCCCGTCCATAGCGGAGAGCCCGGTTTCAACGAAGGAGAGAGAGTTCGGAGCCATGGGTGGCGCAGCCATCGGCATCTCTGTGATCCATTTGTGGCGATCAAGCATCTGGCGTTGGACGATCGCCCACATCCGAAGCCTGGACCGCCAGTCCTCTCCTTCCAACAC
>JBAPRR010000072.1:0-17084 GCA_049281195.1 Acidimicrobiales bacterium | reverse complement strand
GGCTGCGCCTGCGAGTGCGGCGGTGGCGGCTGCCCCGGCGAGTGGCGAAATGAAAAGGTCAGCCGATACTGACGACGTCAAAAATCGGAGCGACCGGAGAGCCCAGCTCTGGGCGGCGGGTCCGCTCGCTCTCGGCACTCCGGACAGGCTCCCGGGCCTGGTGGTCGGAGACGATGCGCCGGATCTTCCCGAGATGAGCGTGCTCGACGAGATCGACGCGGATCTCTGGGCGACAGGGGTGACGGTCGGACCGACGATCATGGAACTGCTCCGCCCGAGGCTCGACGCCATGGGGGTGGTGCCCGCCGCCATGCTCGGAGACGTCGCAGATGAACCGGACGATGTTGGCTGGGCCGGCGCCAGCGAGGGCAGGGGCAGCGCCGGTGGCGGCAATGAGAACGGCAGCGGCGGCGGGGCCGGTGGGAACGGCGGAGGTAGGGCCGGTTGGAAAACAGGTCCGAGAGTGCTGGTCGCCGGGGTGGTGACCCACCGCCAGAGACCGGAAAGCGCAGGTGGGGCAGTGTTCTTGAACCTGGAGGACGAGACGGGTCTGGTAAATGTGATCTGCTCGCAGGGTGCGTGGACCCGCTGGCGTCGGGTGGCGCGCGCGGCACCGGCGCTGCTCGTCCGCGGCCGACTCGAGAGGGTCGACGACTCGATCGGAGTAGTTGCGGAGACCTTTACCAGGCTGGATCTTGGCGAATCCGGGGCACAGAACCTTCCGCCTGCTCGAAATTTCAGATAGCCGCGCACCGGCTAGGCCCCGCCGCTGCGCCGACCCGCCTGGTCTCGGACCACCCAGTCGAGGGAAGATCGTTACCAGTGTTGCGAAGTGCCCTGGCGACGACGATGTCGCCTCACGTCCCGCTCGTCCAGTTGGCGACGAAGTGGCAGACGGATCCCTTTTCGGTAATCGCCCTCATCGTCCTTCTGGGATTCGGGGCGGCCTACCTCGTCGGCGTCTATCGCCTGGCCAAGAAAGGACGGCGCTGGTCGCAGTGGAGGACGGCCTCTTTCCTGGGCGGGATCCTCGTCGCCATCCTCGCTCTGTGCTCAGGGGTCTCGTACTTCAGCCGGTCGGTCTTCTACGTCGAGACCATTCAACACACGATGCTCATGTACGCGTCACCCGTCCTGTTCGCTCTCGGCGGACCAATGACGCTGTGGCTGCAGGCGAGTGAACGGCGCCTTCAGCTCTTCCTGGTGAAGATTCTGCACAGCCGTGCTTTCGAGATCGCCACCTGGCCGATTCTCGTCGCGGCGGTCTCCTATGTGTTGATGCTCACCTACTTCTTGTCGGGGCTCTACACCTTCTCGGAAGAGCATCAGCTGTTCTTCAACCTGATGAACGTCCTGTTCATACTGGCCGGGTCCGTGTACTGGTGGCCGGTCGTCGGTCTCGACCCGTCGCGCTGGAAGCTGTCCTTTCCCGCCAAGCTCGGGTATCTCGCCACCGGGATTCCGGTCACGACGTTCCTCGGTCTCGGACTCCTGAGTGCGACCACATCGATCGACCCCGCCATCAACACCCTCGCCGATACTCACGCTGGAGGCGGAGCGCTGTGGGTCCTCGGCGAGCTGTTCACCCTGTCCGCGATGGGAGCCGTGCTCGTCCAGCTCATGCACTCAGAGGAAAGGGCCGCGGCGCGCTACGACCGGCGCATGGATCATGAGCAGGCGAATCTCGAGCGTGAGGCGGAACTGGCGAAAGAAAGGGAGCTGGCCAACCAGGCCGGACTGGCACAGCAGCCGGCCGCTCCGGGCACTGCACCGATCTGATTCCACAGGAGGCTGGCCCGGCCCACCTGACCCAAGCCCCCACGCCCACCCGGTCCGGGCATGAAACCGCCCGAAAAGACCAGGTCCGAAGGCTGACCATCCAGTCTCGCTAGCCTGCGTCTGTGACGACCACCGTCATCGACAACCAGAACCAGAACGATCACGAGCCGACCGTTGACGAGCTGACCGAGCGAATGTCCTCGGACAAGTTCGTCTGGATCGACGTGAGCAACGCCACAGACGCTGATCGCCTGCTGCTGAGCAAGGGTCTCGGCCTCAGTGACGATCAGATCTCGAACGCCCTTTCCATGAGACAGCGTCCGCGCATCATCGACCTGGACGAGAAGCTGGCGATAATCATCGTCTACGGGTTGTCGGGAAGCGAGTCGTCGGATCCTGTCGAGCTACACGTGCTCATCTCCGAGAAGTTCGTGGTGACTATCCACAACGGCGCCCTCGAGTGCCTCGACCAGGTCTGTCACCGGCATCGCCAGCAGACATACCAGGCGCCGCAGACGCCGCTGTCGGTTCTCCATCAGGTGGTGGAGTCACTCGCGGACGGCTACTTCCCGAGGCTCAGCGCCCTTGACGACGAGATCGACGACATCGAAGACGGCATCTTCAAGAATCCGACCGACGAACAGCTGCAACAGCTCTTCCTGATGAAGCGTGAGCTGATCGGGATGCGCAGGGTGGTGGCGCCGATGCGCGACATGCTCGGCGCGGTGTTCACCGGCGTCGTCGAGCTGCCGGGCTTCACCGAAGACACGTCGGGCTGGTTGCGCGACGCCTACGACCACACCATTCGCATCTCGGACCTGATCGACGGCTACCGCGACCTTCTGGCGGGAGCGATGGACGTGTACCTGTCGACCGTGTCGAACCGCCTTAACGCGGTCATGAAGCAGCTGACGGTGATCGCGACGATCTTCTTGCCGCTCAGCTTTCTGACGGGATTCTTCGGTCAGAACTTCGCCTTTCTGGTGAACCGCATCGGGAGCGCCTGGACCTTCTGGGTCTTCGCCATCGGCTTCGAGCTGGCGATCGTGGTCGGCATGCTCTGGCTTTTCCGGCGCCGGAAATGGATCTGACCTGAGATGAACTTGCGAGGAGGACCAGCCTGATGAGCTCGTTTCCATACGAGGACAGATACGAAGTCAACCGCAGCCTTCCCGACGACGGCCGTTCGACAGACGACGTCCTGAAGGAGCTGCACGAGATCGCCACGTCCGAAGACGCTTTTTGGGAGACCGGCAAGTGCTCGGGGACGATGTACTGCGGCGACCACGAGCACTACGCCTACCTGAACGAGGCGTTTTCGCTCTTCGCCCACGTGAACGCGCTCCAACGCGACATGTGCCCGAGCGCGACCAAATTCGAGGCCGAGATCATCTCGATGACGCTCGACCTCATGCACGCAGAGGCGATCGAGGAAACGACACCTGCGGGTCTGATCACCACGGGAGGCACCGGCAGCATCGCCCACGCCATGCTCTCCTACCGGGAACATGCGCGACAGGAACGGAACATCGTCCGCCCGAACGTGATCAAGCCGGAGACCGCTCACCCGGCGTTCGACAAGGCGTGTCACCTGTTCGGAATCGAGCTCAGGCGTGCGCCAGTGGACCCATCCTCTACGCAGGTGGACCTCGACTGGGTTGCCGACCACATCGACGACGACACGGTCGCCATCATCGGATCCGCATGCAACTACGGCTACGGGACGATCGACCCGATCGCCGATCTGTCCGAGATGGCCCTCGAACGTGACGTCGGACTGCACGTCGACGCCTGCCTCGGAGGGTTCATACTCCCGTTCCTCCAGCAGCTCGGACATCCCGTACCGGTCTTCGACTTCCGGATCCCCGGCGTCACGAGCATCTCGGCCGACACCCACAAATACGGATACGCGCTCAAAGGAACGTCGGTGCTGTTGTTCCGCGACATGGCGCTTCGCAACTCGCAGTACTTCTACCTGACCGACTGGAGCGGAGGTAAGTACTGCTCTCCCGGAATGGAGGGTTCTCGCTCCGCGGGTTTGATCGCCGCGACGTGGGCCTCGATGGTCCGCCTGGGCCGCGCCGGCTATATGAAGTACGCCGAACAGATCTGGGGCACTGCCCAGAAGATGATCGGGTCGGTGCTCTCACATCCTGAGCTCCGGATCATCGGTGATCCGACGTTCCTGTTCTGTTTCACGTCAGACGACTTCGACATCTACCACGTGAACGACTACATGCGGACCAAGGGTTGGCGCTTCAACGGCCAGCAGTACCCGAACGGGCTGCACATGGCGGTCACCCGACCGCAAACCCAACCAGGCGTGGCCGAGGCCTTTGCCGAGGACCTGGATCAAGCGGTCGTATACGCGAAGGAAAACGCGGCTGAGGCGCCGAAGTCAGGTGCCATCTACGGAGGGGTCATCGGGGGGATGACAGAAGAAGCGGACTCGTTCATCAAATTGGTAATGGCGGACATGATGGACGGTCAGCAGTCGATTCCGACATAGATGGCAACCGACAACGAAGACCTATTCGAGTTCCTCACCGACCTCGGCGCGTCTACAGAGCTGATCGATCGGGCCGTATCGACCGGAACGCTGCGTGGTCTCGCAGCCGACCTGTTGCTCACACAGGGATCGGACATGACCGTGGCGGACGTCGCAAAAGAAGCGGGGGTCGACACAGAAACGGTCACCCGGATATGGCGCGATCTCGGGATCAACGCCGGACTCGACGATCACCGCTTCGGGGCCCGGGACATTCAGCTGGTGCAGAGCCTGCTCGCGGCCTCCAATCTCGAGGTGACGGGCGCGGAGCTGATACGAGTGGTCGGAGCTTCCCTTTCACGCATAGCGGACGCCGCGGTCGCGCTCTACGTGCAAGACGTAGAAGACCGCAAGGGTGACGGTGCCCTCTCCCCTCTCGAACTCGCCCGGGATCTTGCCAGGTCGGTCGAGTTCGCCCTGCAGTTGGGCGACCTGGTGATCGGTCCGGCACTGGCCCAGCACCTGCGCGATGCGATATGGCGCCAACGCATAACCCAGCGCGGTGTGACGGAAAGGATCGTGGCGCGCATGGCCGTCGGATTCGTCGACCTGGTCGGGTTCACGCAGCTCGCGAACCGCGTAGCCCCGCGAGAGTTACTCGACCGCATCTCGGCGTTCGAGGCCCGCGCCTTCGACGTGGCGAATGATCGCGGCGGGCGCATCGTCAAGCATGTCGGTGACGAGGTCATGTTCACCGCGGTGAGCGGGGACCTTGCGTGCCGGGTCGCTCTCACGATGATGGAGGAATTCGAGGCTTCCGGAACCCAACCTCGCGGAGGGGTGGCATTTGGCGAGGTGATCACGTATCACGGCGACTATTACGGACCGGTGGTCAACCTGGCGTCACGCTTGACCGACCAGGCTGTGCCCGGAGAAATCCTGGTGGACGCCGGTTTGCAGCACTCGTCCGAGGGAGCAGAGGGCGTCGTCTTCGACCCCGCCGGCCGCAGGCAGTTGAAGGGATTCGATCAGCCCGTGACCGTCTTCTCCCTGATACGCAGCTGAACGCGTTCATGCGCGGTTGAACGCGATTTCAAGCTTTCTCGCGGCATCGACGACAATGTCAAGGTGGAATCGGAATCGACCGCGCCGCCCGGTTGGCACCCGGATCCCGTCGACCCCACGGCACTCAGGTGGTGGGACGGGACCCAGTGGACCGATTACCGATCACCCGGACCCGGCTACGCCCCGCCGAGTGAGTCCCCGCACGGCCAGCACCCGCAGGACCAGTACCCGCACGGCCAGCACCCGCAGGACCAGTACCCGCAGGGCCAGCACCCATCGAGCCCCTCTCCGCAGACCCTGTACCCGGCGCCTCCTGATGACTCCGCCTCAAATGGCCAACCGGGCCAACCTCATCCGGACCCCCAATCCCCCGCTCAATACCCCTATGGCCAGTCGGGTGGCTATGGCCGGCCGCGTGGCTATCGCGGTATGGGCGGTGGCTTTGGCGGTCCTGGCATCGGGCTCGGTATGGGACGCGGCGGCCGGCGGGGCGTCTCCCGCGGAGCAAACAGCTTTTCGTGGACGGCCATCGGATTCGCGGTCGTCTATGTAGCGCTGGCGGTCACGACAGGCTTCGTCCTGCTCGGGATTGTCCCGATCATGTCGAGCGTCAGAGCAGTCCAGCGAAAAGAGAAGCTCGCGCCGTTGGCAGTAGCCGCGGCGATCGTCGCGGTGGGTTCAGCCATCTACATCCTGGCTCACGGGCACCGATAGATCTGCTTCGGACCTAGGCAATCAGGCCCTGAGGCAACGCGCTCAGGCGCTCAGCGCTTCTTTGGCCGCTTTTTTGTCGGCTAGCTCCAAAAGCTCAGAAGAGATCCCGCGGCGCGGAGCGATGATGTCGTCGATCAACCCGTACTCGAGTGCTTCGTTCGCCGTCATGAAGTAGTCGCGATCGACATCTTTCTCCACCTGGTCGACCGGCTTGCCTGTGTGGTAGGCGATGATCTGAACCATCCTCATGGTGGTCGACATCACCTCGCGTAGCTGGATCTCCATGTCGCGCGGAGCTCCCCTGGTCCCGGCCGACCCTTGGTGGATCATGATCTTCGAGCTCGGAAGCGCGAAGCGCTTTCCGGTCGAACCGCCGCACAGGATCATCGCGGCCGCGGACATCCCCATCCCGACACACATCGTCGAGACCTCGCATCGCACATGCTGCATCACGTCGTAGATCGCCATTCCCGCATAGGAAAGGCCTCCCGGCGAGTTGATGTAGAGGTTGATGTCTTTGTCGGGATCCTGAGCCTCCAGGTAGAGCATCTGGGCCACGATCAGGTTCGCGATCTGGTCGTCCACCTCCTGGCCCAGGAAAACGATCCGCTCCTTCAAAAGGAGGGAGTAGATGTCGAATGCGCGCTCGCCCCGAGGCGACTGGTCGAGCACGGTCGGGATCACCGACTGACGGATGTCCGGTACTGCCATGCTGAGTGTCATCTCGTTCATGATATCTCGTATTCGAGATACCCTTTACGCTATAGTCTTTACGGATCATGTCCCCCGACAAACCCCAACGCAAGCACGAGACCGTCTTCCCTGGGTTCAAGGAGATGGCGGAGCGCCGTCGTGCCCTCGGAGACTCACTCGCGGCGCGCCGGAACTCAATCGGACTCTCCCAGACCGAGGTGGCCGCCAGAATGGGGACTTCTCAATCCGCTGTGGCGAGGCTCGAGTCCGGAGATGCCGATATCCGGTTGTCCACACTCGAGCGCTACGTAGCGGCACTTGGTGAACAGCTGGACTGGGAATTCGGGGGTGACGTGCTCCGTGCCTCCTCGGAGAACAGGAGAAGGAAGCGATGACCGACGATCACGAGGCGCGTCACGCCGACTGGGAGCTTCAGATGCGCAACACCATGCTGGAGCGACGGATCGTGACGATGAGAGGCACTCTCGATGGGGCGCTGGCAGGACGTATCGCGATGGAGCTGATGACCCTCGACGCATCGGGTGACGACCTGGTGACACTTTACGTCGACAGCTCCGGAGGGACCCTCGAAGCGGCGTTCACCGTCATCGACGTCATCGATCTGTTGGGCGTTCCCATCCATTCGGTGTGCATAGGACGTGCAGAAGGTCCGGCTGCGGCGGTGGTCGCCGCATGCGACAGACGTAAGGTCGCTCCTCACGCCACCTTCAGGCTCTGCGAGCCGATCTCGGAGGCGAGCGGACACGCGAGCGACATGAAAAGGTTCGCCGAACAGCAGAAGGATCAGCTCGAAAAGTTCGTTTCGCTACTGAACGAGATCACCACCAGACCGATCGAGCACATCGAGGCCGACGTTGTCGCCGGGCGCTACCTGAGCGCGGAAGAGGCGGTGGAGTACGGCCTGGTGGACGAAGTATGGGCTCCGAAGAAGAGGCAGGTAGATCCCGAAAACAGGCCTCCGTTCGGCTTCAGGCCCCCTGACAAGCCGCATCTCAGGGCATACGAGTAATCCGCGCGTTTCCGGGATCCGCTTGGTTCCGGCGCGGGTGTATGCACCCGGGTGAACTGGAACCGGGCGAGCTGATCAGAAGGCCCTCCGAACCGTGTGAAACTCAGAGTGTGGTTGACCGGCTCTCAGAGCTGACCGGTGCACTGCCGGCCGGTGCTGTCGTAACGGATCCCGACATCGTCGACGCCTACAGGTTCGACCGCTCCAACACTAAAGACGCGGGCAGTCCGCTCGCAGTCGTTCGAGCCACCTGTACAGCGGACGTGCAACAGACACTTCGATGGGCGACGAAACACCGCGTACCCGTGGTACCCCGAGGCGCCGGTACAGGTCTTTCCGGCGGTTCTCTCGCTATCGACGGCTGCATCACCATCTCGACGGAACGGATGCGCCGGATAGAGATAGACCCGAGGTCAACGGTTGCGATCGCCCAGCCGGGAGCACTGAACGTCGAGGTGAAGAATGCGGCGAAAGAACACGGCTTGTGGTATCCGCCGGATCCCTCGAGCTTCGAGATCTGCTCCATCGGAGGCAATGTCGCCACAAACGCCGGAGGCCTGTGTTGCGTCAAGTACGGAGTCACGACCGATCACGTTCTGGGGATCGAGGTGGTGCTCGCAGACGGCCGTGCGTTGAGGCTCGGCGGAAGAGCGATCAAAGATGTAGCCGGTTACGACCTCAAGCGACTCTTCATAGGAAGCGAGGGAACCCTCGGGATCGTGACTGAAGCGATCTTGAGGCTCCGACCGCCTCCCCCGCCGTCAGTCACGTTCGCCGCCACGTTCGCAAGCATCGGAGATGCCGGACACGCCATCTCGGCAATCGCGTCGCGCAGCAAACCGTCTGCTCTCGAGCTGATGGACCGGACTTCGGTATCCGCAGTGGAAGCACAGCTGCACATGGGTCTCGACGTGACCTGTGGCGCACTCCTCATAGGTAGGTCCGACGCTGGGGGCAGCCGTGGCGCCGAGGAGATGGAGGCGATGCTCGAAGCATGTCGTTTCGCAAATGCCACCGAGGTCGTTTTCACAGACGATGAGGACGAGGGCGAGCAATTCATGACAGCACGCCGAATGGCGATTCCCGCCGTCGAGAAGCAGGGGACCGTCCTCATCGAAGATGTCGGCGCTCCGATATCCAAGATCGCGGAACTCGTCTCCGGCATAGCGCTCATCTCAGAGGAGGAAGGAACCACAATCGCGACCATCGGCCACGCCGGGGATGGGAACTTCCACCCGCTCGTCGTATTCGACAGGGATGACGCCCAGTCGACCAAGCGCGCCGAGGTCGCGTTCGGTCGGGTGATGGATCTGGCGCTGTCACTCGGCGGAGTTGTAACCGGCGAGCACGGGATCGGGACCCTGAAGCTCCCATGGCTCACCGATCAGCTGGGCGAGGATGTGGTGGAACTCTCCCGGAAAATCAAAGATGTCCTCGACCCCCTCGGGATCCTGAATCCCGGCAAGGCGATCTGAACCCGGAAGGAACAGACCATGCCGATAATCCCCGACGACAAAAACTGGACATGGGTGCTCGACCGGCAGTGTCCCGAATGTGGGTTCGACGGCACTGAATTGTCGAGCACCGCCGTGCCTGGAGCTCTGAGGGAGAACGCCGCAGTGTGGCCCGACTTGCTCGCAAGACCTGATGCTTCAAAGCGGCCGTCCGACGACAAGTGGTCCGCGCTCGAATACGGATGTCATGTCCGCGACGTCTTTGTTCTCTACGATCGCCGGTTGAGCCTCATGCTCGAACAGGACAATCCCGACTTTGAGAATTGGGATCAGGACAAGACAGCGATGGACGATCGCTACCACGAGCAGGATCCCGCTCAGGTATCGCAGGACCTGCTCGGGGCCGCCGCAGCGCTCGCGGATCGATTCGACACAGTGACGGGTGAGGCCTGGTCGAAAACTGGACATCGAAGTGACGGATCACACTTCACCGTGGACACCTTTGCCAGATACCTGCTGCACGATCCGGTCCACCATGTACACGACGTGGAGACCGGATACGAGCAACTCGAGCGGAACCGCCAGGGTTGACCTGGCGAATGGACTGCGAAGTCGCAGACGGGCGCGACGGAGGATCCTGTCGTGCTCGGTTCTGCTAGCGCTCTTATGCAGCTTCATCTTCCTCGTCGATCTCGCTCTTGATTTTCTCGACCAGGCGGATGTCAGAGTGCGCCAGCTGTAAAACGGGATCGCCGATCACCAAATCGGGTGACTCGATACTGAGGCCTACCGTCACGAGAAGTTCTTCGGGGTGCGTTTCAGCAATACCTTGGTTGGGGATCACTCAGCCCTGCTAAATCTCGAGGCCAGAGCCCCCGGCTCTGAGGCGCCCGGGCCAGAGCCCCTGGCTCTGGGCCGCCCCCTAAATTTCCCCCAACTGCAATTGATCCATCGACTGCCGGAGAAGGCGATGAACCCGCTCAGGGCGTGACACCAGGGTGATTACGGGAAGCATGGCGGTGATTCCTGGGGGGGGTATCCAGGGCCGGCATGGCTGGCACGTCCTTCCAGACTCTGGACCTCCGAGACGCCTGGAGGTACGCTGACTGTATGGTCATTCAAACCGACCGCGCCGACGATCCCTGCCCTCTCGACCGTGCAGGGCTTGCCCGATCTGTTGCACCTTTCGGACAGTCGAGAATGCTTCCTCGCGAGGCTTACGTGAGCGACGCAGTCTTCGCCTGGGAGCAGCGGAACTTCTTCGAAGCCGGGTGGATGTGCATCGGCCGATCCGAGGACATGCCGAATCCCGCCGACCAGAAGGCGATTTCAGTCGGTCGTTCCGGTGTGTTCCTGATGCGCGATCAGGGACGGACATTGCGAGCCTTCGCCAATGCCTGCAGGCACAGAGGCCATGAGCTTCTCCCCTGCGGCCAGCCGGCTGTCAACCGGTCCATCGTCGTGTGCCCGTATCACGCTTGGTCTTACCACCTCGACGGCAGCCTACGGATGACCCCGGGGTTCGATCCAGAGCATGTCGACACCGCGACCCATGGACTCGTCGAGCTCGCATGTAGCGAGTGGCACGGATGGATTTTCGTGGATTGCTCAGGCGATGCCGGACCTATTGAGCAACATCTTGCGGGTCTCGAACCGCTCGTTGCTCCCTACGAACCCGAGCGCCTCGTGACCAGGGGCCGCCACGAGTATGTCGTAGAGGCCAACTGGAAGGTTCTGAACGAGAACTACCAGGAGAGCTACCACTGCCCGATGATCCACCCGGAGCTGTGCAATGCAAGTCCTCCCCGTAGCGGCGAGAACTACACCCATCCCGACCAGGGGGCATGGGTCGGGGGGTGGATGGAGCTACGCGACGAAATGGAGACGATGTCGCTTGACGGGAAGTCGAGCGCTTCGATCTTCAGAGGTCTCGTGGGCGAAGCACGGCGCCACGTCGAATACATCGGCGTCTTCCCGAACCTGTTGATCAGCCTCCACCCCGACTACGTGATGACGCACACGCTCACGCCCCTCACGTCCGGCACCACCCACATCGTTTGCTCTTGGGCATTCGCACCAGAAGACGTCGAGCGCGACACCTTCGATCCTTCCTTCGCGGTCGACTTCTGGGACATAACGAACCGCCAGGACTGGCTCGCGTGCGAGTCGGTACAGCGAGGCCTGTCCTCCCCTAAGGCCATCCCCGGCCCGTTGTCGAATGATGAGGACGGCGTCTACCAGTTGGTATCCATGATCGCCAGGGGTTACTCCGGGCTGCCGATCGTCGCGGGGACACTCTCCGAGGCCCTGTAGCTCTCTAGCCTGGTAGATCTCTAGTCTCGTAGATCTCCAGCCTCGTCAGCAGGCCCAGTATTCCGTGCTGTCGGTGTATCCGTTGAACGTCGCCGAGCCACCTCCGGTCGGCTCGCAGCTGTCGGAGTTCGGGCTGCCGAAGGTGTTCTGCGACTCGGAGGATCCATAACCGCTGAAGTCCGCGATGTTGGCTATTGCGTTGTCGTTCCAGTCGTTGCCGCTGAACTCGTTCGGGTAGGCGGCTTGGGGGTCGGAGGGACCGACAATGAGAGGTCGTTCGTCTGCTCGACTATCACGTCGCAGACGGCACATCACCCGAATCAGTGTTCGGCCCGCCGCTAATGATCAGTAACACTGCCCGTTGAGAAGAAGAGAATGAGTGGACGAGCAACCGATTTACAACGGGCCAAAGGTTTCGTCGTTCGAGAGGACTTCGTGGGTCGATGCAATCTCCATGCCGACCAATAACAACTTACCAATGGACTCCACCCGGCTAATTGACGAAATGGCAGGACGCCTCAAATAAGCGCTGCTGCTCCCCGCTTCGCGAGCTGGTCGGCGATTATCAGCTTTTGGATCTCGCTCGTGCCTTCCCAGATCCGTTCGACCCGAAGCTCGCGGAAAAACCGCTCAGCAACGTTCTCTCGCATGTAGCCGCGACCACCAAAAACTTGCACCGCGCGATCGGCGACACGGTTCGCCATCTCCGAGCAGTAGAGTTTGGCCATCGAGGCCTGCGCATGTTGCAACTTTGCGTCGGCGCCTTCGTCGACGGCCGTAGCGGCCGCGTAAAGCATCGAACGGCCGGCGAAAAGCTCTGTCAGGCTGTCGGCGAGCATTGCCTGAATGAGCTGGTGCTCGATTATCGGCTGTCCAGAGGCGACTCGCGACTTGGCGAACTCCGTTGCCTCGTCGATCAGACGTGAAGCGGCGCCGAGGCAGCGCGCTGCGACCATGAACCGCTCGAAACGGAACCATTCATACGCGAACGCCATGCCGTCACCCTCGTTGCCCACGAGATTCGCCTTCGGCACGCGCACGTCTTCGAACGCGATGATCGGATGATGATGAGCGATCGTGTGCGTATACCCCGGGGTGCGCACCACCTTCACGCCATCACACGGGATGTCGAAGATCAACAGCGCGTGTTCTCCGGCGTTCGGGCCGTCGGTGAGCTTGCCCTGAAAGAACCCCCACGTCGCTTCGTTGTAAGAGGTGACGTGCCACTTGACGCCGTTCAACAGGTACTCGTCACCGTCTCGGCCGACCGTCGCCTCGATGGCGTCGACGTCGGAGCCGGCACCCTCTTCTGTGATCGCGTAACACTCCTCGGCGAGACCCTGCACGGTCGGGCGAAGCCAACGTTCGATCTGGTGGTCCGTCGCCACCGGCACAAACCACGATGGAGGAGTTGTCAGCATCCACGCGAGAGCATTCGTCACCCGACCGCCCTGCTCTTGGACGAGTATCTGTTGAAGCATCGAACAACCCCGGCCGCCCAGTTCGACCGGCATGTTGGTGGCGGTGAGCCCAAGGTCTTGAGCCTGCGCGTTGAACTTTTCGGCGACGCCGGGATCGATCTCGCCGTTGTCCATCTCGGCTTCGACCTCATAGGGAAACAGTCCTTCGACAAAGGCGCGGGCGCGTGCCTGAATCTCAAGGTCCTCCTCGGACAGCCCGTACATGGACGCTTCCCCTCTCAGGTGCCCGCTTGAGAGCCGGCCCTATCGATAGGTTTGACTGACTGTTCAGTTTATGCCATCGTCGGGGAGATGTCTGGCGAAGACACCGCAGACGTCGTTGTCGTCGGAGGCGGCACCGTCGGCGGCTGGTGCGCAACCTTCCTGAAGCAAGAAGGCGCAGGCCGTGTCGTTCTGATCGACAAATCAAGGCTCGGTCGGGGCGCCAGCAGCCGGGCGGCCGGAATGGTCCGTGCCCAGGGAGGGACGCGTGTCGCAGTCGAGCTCGGCATGTGGTCAATCGCCTTCTACGGCCGCCAGAGAGAACAGCTGGGCGTCGACTCGGGTTTCGTCGAGCAGGGCTACTTCATGCCGGCATTCGACGAGGAAGGCGTAAGAGTCGGAACCGAGCGCGTGGCGATGCAGAGGACTTTGGGGCTCGAAGTCGAATGGATCGGTCCCGACGAGGCTCAAAAGCTCAACCCGACAATGGCAGAAGGTGTCTGCTTCGGTGGCTCATATGCGCCGGGTGACGGATACATCGATCCTCCACGCAACGTCCTCGCATATGCAGTCGCTCTCACGCGTGCCGGCGTCGAAATACGCGAGGGAGTCAGCTTCCTCGGACTCCGATCCTCGGATGGTCGACTCACCGGTATCGAGACTTCCGAAGGCGTGATCGATACAGATCGGGTGGTGCTCACGGGTGGCCCGGAGCTCGCCTCTGTCGGACGGATCGCGGGAGTCACGGTTCCTGCCGGCGGTGTGCGCCATCAGGTCGCAGTCACCGAGCAGTGCCCGGACCTCGATCCGGACAGCCACCCGATGGTCTTCGATATTGGCGAGGGGCTCTACTGGAGACCGGAGGAAGGCGGAATTCTCTTCGGGATGAGCAACCCCGACGAGACCCCAGGACCAGCACGCGGCGTCGACTGGAAGTACCTGGATCACATCCGCAGACGCATGGCGGAACTCGTGCCTGGGACGCGTGATCTCGGACTGCGCAAGATCTGGGCGGCCACGATCGACTACACGCCGGATCACCTTCCGATCATCGGACCATGCGGACCGTCGGGAACGTTCGTGGCATCCGCCGGCGGCCACGGAATGATGCAAGGACCCGGCATTGCACGAGCTGCAGCAGATATCTGTCTTAGCGGATCGACTGATCTCGTCGACACGACCAATCTCGGGCTCGACCGGTTCGACTCAGAAGGAAGAAGCCGTCTTACTCCCGATCCCATCGCCTTACCGTTCCCCGAAAGGACAAATCAGCAATGAGTCAGATAGCTCCTACCCTTCCGAAGCTCTCCAACGCCGCTACTGCTGTGCTCGAGGACACCGGTCCTCTCAAGGAGGCAACCGGCCACGAAATGTCCACCTCCGCCCTCACCATCTGGAAGGGCGACAACGGAGCGGAGACCGGAATCTGGGAGTGCACTCCCGGGCCATCGCGTTGGGACCTCGAGACCAACGAGTTCGTCCACATTCTTTCCGGACGGATGACCGTCACAAGAGACGGCGAGTCTCCCGTCGATATCGGCCCTGGCGACACGGTTCTGTTCGAAAAGGGCTGGGGCGGCACCTGGGAGATCGCCGAGACGATCAGAAAGATCTACGTAATCTTCTGAGGCTGTTGCCCGGATCACAAACCGTCCTAGTTAGTCGCCGACCCCTGAGGCTGGAACGTTGAGTAGGCGTACGCGAATCGCTTGAGAAGTTGGAGGAGACGTCACGTGATCGGCACGACGCAGCTGGTTGCCTACCTGGCGACGCAATGACGAAGACAAGCCATTCAGGACCGCGGTTGCGGATTCTCGTATCTCGGGCAGGCCATTACGACGACGGCACCACGAGCGCGTCCAGCGCGACCACCCCGTCTGCGTTGCACCGCAGGGGATTGATGTCGAGGGCCTCGATCGTGTCGCCAATCTCGGCCGCCATCTGCGAAACCGCCACAATGGCGTCGGCAAGTGCTTCCATCCGAACTGGTGTGGCACCGCGCGCTCCGTCCAGAAGAGCACGCACGGCCAGCCGATCAATCATCCTTTTCGCACAGGCGGCATCGACAGGCGTGAGCGCCACCGAGCGGTCACTCAACAGCTCGACCAGTACTCCCCCTGCGCCGACGACGATCAGAGGACCGAGACCGGGGTCCTTGACGATTCCTATGGCCATCTCGACGCCATCGGGGGCAGATTGCGCTACCAGGACACGACCGCCCAGCCGTGTTGCGAGGTCGTCATAGGCCCGCCCGACGTCCTCGAGAGAAGAGAGTCCGAGCACCACTCCACCGACGTCCGACTTGTGGGCGATGCCCGGCACGTCTGTCTTCATGACCACGGGCAGGCCGATCATCTGGGCGGCCTTCATCGCCTGATTTCTGTCGGTTGCCGGTAGCGCCTTCGTCACGGGGATGCCGTACCCGTAGATCAGTGCCAACGACTCTTCCCCGGTAAGCGAGCCTGCGCTCAAGCGTGAGGCCCACCGCGCCTTTCGTTCCTTGGACACCAGATGCGCCCGAGGCATCGTGCTCGCCGACGCGTCACGCCACTCCAAAAGGTGGCGCAGCGCCAGCAGTCCCGTGCGGGTGCCTTCGAGAACGGGGATCCCCGCTTCGCGCAGTCGGCCCGCCCCGGCTGGATCGATGGCGCTGTGCAAATTCGAAAGAAGCGCCATCGGCTTGGTCGTCCGGCCGAAAGCATCGAACAAAGCCTGCTCGTAGGAGTCGTCCTCGTCGAACTCGTAGACGAGGTCCACCGACAAACACACCGCGTCGACCTCGGGATCGTCCGCCAGAACCGACAGTGCACTGCCGAACGTGTCGGCTATGTCTGCGCCCCTTCCCCACAAGTCGAGAGGATTCCCGGGTTCGAGCCCCGAATCGAGGATTCCCTCCAGATCTGCTTCGGTCTCTGCACAGATCGGAGCGAACCGGACAGAGAGCTCTGCTGCGACGTCGACCATCAGAGCCCGTTCTGCGCCCGAGTCGTGAACGGTGGCGATCCCTCCCCCACCTGGCGGCTTCGGCCCCGGTCGTCTGGAGACGCTGAAGATCTCGAGCGTGTCAGCCATCTCATCGATGTCGCGGACTCGGATGACACCGCATGCGTCGAACAGCGCTTCCCAACCGGCGTCGGAACCGGCCAGAGCACCCGAGTGGGCTTCGACCATGGCACGACCCCTTTCCGAGGCGCCGACTGTCAAAGCCACGACCGTCACGTCGCTGTCGCGGGCGAGTTCGAGCGATGCCCGCAGACCGAGCGGATCGCTCATCTGTTCCAACAGGAGGGCCACGACCTTGGTAGCGGCGATCTCGACCGCATATTCCAAATAGGCCGAAGCCGGAGTAACGAGCTCCTGACCCGAGGAGACTGCGAGGGTCCAACCGAACCGTCTGTGCGTCCGGAGTAGCGCCGAGAAGGCAGATCCCGAGCAGCTCACGAGCGCCAACGGACCTTCTGGAATAGGGTCCGCCTCCACGTAACCGATCGCGCGCAGTCCGTACGCCACATTGACGAACCCCATACAGCCTGCTCCACAAACCGACATCTGCGACTGAGCGGCGATGCGCTTGATCCGCTCCCGAAGCGACGGCACACCGGCTGAACCGGGCTCACCGGGCTCACCGGGCTCACCGGCTTGACCGGCCTCACGATCTGCAGGCGCCTCCCAGGCGCTTCCGAAGATGACAGCGGAGTGGTCCCGGCGAGCAGCTGCCATCTGCAGGGCGGATTCGAGAGCTGGGTCGGGCACGCACATGAGCACCAGGTCGACGGGACCGTCAATCTGGTCGAGAGAAGCGCAACATTTGCGTCCGTCGATGTGCTGGTACCTCGGATTTACGAGGTGGACCACAGGATCAGAAC
>JBAPRR010000071.1:0-3244 GCA_049281195.1 Acidimicrobiales bacterium | reverse complement strand
GGATTGAACTCAACCCTGAATACGTAAATCTGGCCCTCGCCCGAATCAAGGACGAACGAGCACGGCGCCGAACGCGCGCGAATAGCAGTAAGGAGGAGCGACCTGTACAAACATGAGCTTTGCCTCGTCGGTGACCTGCGGCTTCACCAGGAGATTCCATCCGGGGATGTCCGGCCGCACCACACCGAGGAGGTTGCTGACTATGCGTCAGGAACAACTCGCTGTGCTTTCTCAGGAGATGACAGCGTGAAGACGCTCGCCATCCGCCTGGAGGAGGAACAGCACGCCCAGCTTGGGATGATCGCCAAGCTCGAAGACCTCACGGTGACTGACGCCATACGTCAAGCCATCGAAGAGTGGATCGAGACCAAGCGTTCCAACCCTGAGTTGCAGGCACGTGCCGAGGCGGTGCTCGCCGACATCGAGCGCGACGCCGCCACCCGACGTGGAGCTATTGCTGCCTTACTTGGCAGTGAGACTCCCACCAAAGCCCCGAAGGGCACGACGGCCATCAGCCGTGGACGTTCTGCTCGGACGAAGGGTGGTGATGACGCAATCAGCTGACGGCTGAACGCACCAACTCAACCCACAATAATCATTGTAAATAATACGGTTTGACGATCGTCAATTAATTTGAAAGAATATAAGTAAAATAAAAAAAGGTAATACAATGGCCAAAGGAGATGGAAATCAATCACTAGGCGACTTCATTCGATCGCGACGTACGTCAATGGGCGTGTCACTTGCTGATGCAGCCGAGTCATCCGACCTCGACCCATCCTATTGGAATAAACTAGAAAACGGCCATTATCAAAACCCTGCGCCACAGCACTTACAAACCATTGCTCGGGTGCTAGAGGTTCCGGTGGAAGACCTCTACGGTTTAGCCGGTTACGACATTCCCGAACGGCTGCCGAGTTTCCAGCCATATCTCCGAGCCAAGTACAACCTGCCCCAAGAGGCAGTCGCAGAGCTTGAGCGATACTTCGAGTTGCTGAGGAACTACTACGACATCCCGAAGGATCAACCCGTCTTCCCTCCAAAGCCCAAGAGTGATGAGGAACTACCTCAGGTTGACAACCAGGAGGCGTCATCGTGAACCGCGGAGTAATCGCAACACTACGGGACTTCGTACCCATCCGACCTCTTCGACGCAGTGAGGCCATGCGGATCGCAGAACTCCAGGCATATCGATTTCTCAAGCTAACTGGAGTTACGGAGCCGCCCGTGCCTGAAGGCGTCATTGCCGAACTGCCCCGAGTCCAGGTGGAGCGAATCAGTCCCTTTCCCGTTTCAGGGGCTACTCGCTGGGCCTCACAACGGTGGGTCATTCTCCTTAACGGAGCTGAGCCGCAAGGGCGTCAGCGCTTTAGCCTCGCGCACGAACTGAAGCACATTCTTGACCACCGTTGTGTTGAGGTGCTCTATCGGGGAGTACCCGAACCCGAACGGCAAGAATCTATCGAGTACATCTGTGACTACTTCGCTGGATGTGTCTTAATACCGCGTCCCTGGTTGAAGCGAGCGTGGGGTGAAGGACTGCAGTCTGTTTCCGGTCTGGCTGAACGCTTTGGCACCTCGCAGGCCGCTGTTCTCGTGCGCTTGAATCAAGTTGGACTAGCTGAGCCCGCTCCCCGCTGTGACCCCCTGTCGTCCGATTGGAGCTATCCGACAACACATACGGGGGGCGTGCGTAAGCGGTTCTATACGAGATCGCCGCATCTCTCATTGATTGCGTAAGGAGGAACTGGCATGACGGAGAAAGTATCCAGCTGGACATCATCAAGTTTGCATGAGGGCGGGTACGGACTTCGTGCCGTCATTTATCTACGTGTCTCCACCGCCGGACAAGTCAATACGAACAGGGACGGCGAGGGTTTCTCGATCCCTGCCCAGCGCGAAGCGTGCATGCGCAGGATCGAGGACCTCGGCGCCGTCTTTGTCGAAGAGTACATCGATGCCGGAGAATCAGCGCGCTCGGCAGACAGACCACAACTGCAAGCGATGCTCGAACGGCTCACTACGGAACGTGACATCGACTTTGTCGTTGTACACAAGGTTGATCGGCTGGCCCGTAATCGGGCAGATGACGTCCAGATCAATCTCGCCATCAGGAAGTCGGGTGCTCGTCTCGTCTCGGTGACTGAGAACATCGACGAGACGCCAACGGGGATGCTGATGCACGGCATCATGTCCTCGATCGCTGAGTTCTACAGCGGGAACCTAGCCACAGAAATCAACAAAGGCATGGATCAGAAAGCTAAGAAGGGCGGCATGCTCGGTAGAGCACCAATCGGCTATGTGAACGTTCAACACTTTGACGGATCGAGCAGCAAGCCGATTCGCAGAGTCGAGCTGGACCCCGAACGTGCAGCACTGGTCAGTTGGGCTTTCGAAGCCTATGCGACGGGCAACTACACGATCAGGCAACTGACAGAGGAGCTGGCAGACAGGGGTCTCACTATCCGACCCACGAAGGTCAAGGGCGCTGTTCCCCTGCTACCGCAAAACGTGCACAAGATGCTGAGTAAGCGTGTCTACGTTGGTCTTGTTTCTTGGAAAGGTGTGGAGTACCCAGGGACTCATCAGTCTCTGGTATCCGTCGAAACATTCGCCACGGTTCAGGCCATTTTGCATAGCCGCGCTCAGAGCGGCGAGAAACCAAGCAGGCACAGGCACTATCTACGTGGCTCGCTGTTCTGTAAGCGGTGCGGCTCAAAGATGGGATTCGTACATGCCAATGGCCGCAGTGCTACCTACGATTACTTCTTCTGTTGGAGCCGTCACAGGGGAACCGGCTGCGACCTGCCATATGTATCAGCTGACATCATCGAGAGCCAGGTCGAGGCTTGCTACGAACCCGTGCAGATCAGTGCTGAGATGGTGCTCAAGTTCAGAGATCACATCTTGAAGTACATGAAGGTGCATCTCGACGGCGCTGAGAAGTTAGCCCAGAAGACCCGCAAACGAATCCAACATCTAGAGGCTGAGCGGCGCCGTCTTCTGCAAGCTCACTTGTCAGGAGCGGTGCCCCTGGAGCTGCTGAAGGAGGAGCAAAATAGGATCACCCGGCAACTGGCGCAAGCGGGTGCCGAGCTTGTGAACACCGAGATCGACTGGGTGAACGTCGAGCGAAACGTCAATGCGGCCGTGAAGTTGGCGAGTCAGCTGTCCGATATCTATCTCCGAGCCGATCCGACATTGCGGAGGCGGATCAATCAAGCCTCATGGGAAGGCTTCGACG
>JBAPRR010000070.1:0-20728 GCA_049281195.1 Acidimicrobiales bacterium | reverse complement strand
GGTTGAACCGGTCGTCGTCGTAGGAGTCGAAGAACACGGTCAGCTCTTCCAGCATCTGTGTGAACGACTCCGCCGCGAACAGGACCGGCTGGTACTGGGTGATGTCGTACTCGAGGGTTCCCATCTGAACGATGTCCCAGGGGCGAATTTCGGCATTCCGGAACACCTGGATCTCACCGTAAGAAGAAAGCAGACCGGCACCGTATGCGCGGACCTGACCGCCTTCGTGCAGTACGCCGAACTCGAGGGTGAACCAGAACACCTTGCTGAAGAATTCGTGGGCCGCATCAGACGTCGCGCGTAACGATGCATTCCCGGCAGCGACATACAGGTCCGCGAGCTCGTTGCTCGCGAGCGTGTTGGCGTGGCCGATGATCTCGTGGACGATGTCCGGCTCAGGCGTGTAGAAGGGCACCGAGTGGTGGCGGATGTACTGCGTCGAATGAAAGATGCGTTCTGCCAGCGCGCCGTAGAACAGCCGCGTAGGGACAAGACCGGATACCGGACGGAGGCGGAACCCGGTCAGTGATTCGAGGCGTGAGTCGACCTCGGACAGCTGCGGAACCCGCGTCTCGGGAAGTACCAACTTGTCGACGGCGTCGAGATACGCCTGGCACGCGTACATCCGGTGCAGCTCGGCCAGCTCGGTGGACACGAGCCTCCAGACCTCGTCCTCATCCCTCGTGTAGTGGACGTCGGGGATCGGGCCACCCCGCTCGTACGAGGCGCAGGCCGCGGCGATCGCGGCTCGACGCTCGATATAGGCCCGGTCGCTGAAGCCGGGATGGTCCTCCGGAAGGTGCAGATCTGCGGCCGGGGCGGGGGACGCAGCGTGGGTAGGAAAAACGGCCATGGTTCATGGTCGATCTCCGGGAACTGAAATGCAACTTCCGCGTCGAGAATCCAGATATTTGTCCTCGGTACAGGCTGATATCTGGCAGACTGTCCGAATTCTCCCCGACAAGGCGGAAGTGTGCCCAAGACTGCTACCCCACGTGTCGACGACGCCGACCGGCGCATTCTCGAGGTCCTCCTGGAAGACGGACGCGTACCGATCAACGAGCTGGCCCGACGGGCCGGGGTGTCACGGGCCACGGCATACGCGCGGTTCGACAAGCTGACCGCTGAGGGAGTCATCACCGGATTTCGCGCCGAGGTCGATCCGGAGTCTTTGGGTTACACCATCACCGCCATGATCCTGGTCAATGTGGAACAGGGGGACTGGGCAAACGTGCGCGAGGAGCTCGTCCACCTGCCGGGTTTCGAGTACCTGGCGGTCACAAGCGGCGGATTCGACTTTGTGGTGCTCGTTCGCGTCGGCGACGTGGCGTCGCTGCGAGACGTGGTCCTGCACCGGTTGCATCGGATCCAAGCAGTCAAGTCGACTCAGACGGTGTTCGTCCTCGACGAGGAACGCAGGCTTTTGGGTCCGGTTGCTATTGCCTAGGCGTCAGCGAGGAGAGCGTGGTGATCAGGGTTTCGGTCGAGGGAACCCATCCGACCACGCTTTTGGACTGGCTGGTCTCGGTTCTGGTCTCCTTGAGGATCATTCCGTCGTAGGCGTCGAGCCAGACAGACCACGATCCCGAGCCGACGGTGTCACCTACGAACTTTTCGTTGTAGTTGATGTGCACGGCCGGGACCTTGACCCCACCCACGTCGAGAGTCACGATTCCGGCTACTTTTCCGGTGTATTTCACGCTCACCGCCCCGCTGTTCTTGTTCCCGCCGTTGGCGCAGTCACCGCTGATCGTCTCGCCTTGGCGCGCAGATGCAGGGAGCCACGAAGATCCGGGCGTGCACGAGAAGAGCCTCCCGTCTTTGACTCCGTAGAACTCGTCGAGGTCGAAACGGGAATGAAGGTTGAACCCTCCACTCGATGATCGGCACACCACCAGATCTTCATAACGACTGTTGAGAGGCTGCCACCTCCAGTCCTGCCCGCAGCTCGCGGCGAACACGGTCATCGAAGACGTAGCAGGGTATCCATACGAGCTGCTGGGAAGGCCGGGCGCGCTGGCCGACTCAGATCCGATCGTCGAATAGGTGTAGACGCCGGGAACCGGGAGATCGCCGGACAGGCCCGATTTGTTGCCGTCGTGCATCTGAAGGAGCTTGAACTGCTGAAGTGCTTGGTTCAGCTTGTAGGGCGAACCGCCGTCTCGGGACATGAACCACACGACGCCCACCGCGATCCCGAAGGCGAGTCCTCCGGCGCACATGAGTGACAGGCCGACCAGAAGCACCTTGCGCCATCTGATGGCCGCGGACCGACCCTCGGGGAGGCGCGCCAAAAAATCCGGCGACAGAAAGATCGTTTTGAAGCGAGGCAGAAGGAACACGTCCTCGATCCCTCCAGTATCCTCCTGATGTTCCCAGGTCCCTTTTGATTCTGGGAGTATCCAATACTATAAGTATCACCTCTTCTGGGGTATGTCCAGGGGGTCAGGCATTCACAGGGAATGATGGTGGTGACATGACCTTCTCCGCGCAGACAGAACCTGGGAACGAAGCGGCATCTCAAGCTTCGTCGGCTCAAAGAAAAAGGGCAGCTGACGGGCAGGCTGGCGACGTGCCTGCCGGCGACACGCATGCCGCCGACCCCACGGAGCGGACGACCAAGTCGCGCGCCCAGAAGAAGCTCGAGACGAGGTCACGGCTCCTCGACGCGGCCGAAAAGGTCTTCGCCGACAGGGGCTTCGCCGACGCCAGCCTCGACGAGATAGCCGAGGTGGCGGGACTCACCAAAGGGGCCGTCTACTCCAACTTCGACAAGAAGCTCGACCTCCTCCTTGCCGTCCTCGACGAGCGGATGAACAAAAGGTTCCTCGCGATCACCGAGATAATCGACATGTCGAAGGAGCTCCCCGAGCAGGCCGCTCAGGGCGGCGCCTTGTTCATGGAGGCGTTTCAAGAGGAACGGGACCTCTACCTGTTGTGGCTGGAGTGCTCGGTCCACTCGGTCCATGACGACGACGTACGCGAATCCCTGGTGAAGCTCGACCATGCGATACGCGATCTGGTGGCCGAGTTCATCGCCTATCACGCGCAGTCGTTGGGGATCGAGTTGCCCATGCCGCCCAAGCAATTGGCGACCGCGCTCACCTGCCTGGCCGACGGACTGGCGCTCGAGAGGATGAAGGATCCCGAAAGCGTCCCCGACGACATGTTCGGGACGATGCTGCTGCTTCTCTACCGGGGACTGGTTCCTGATCCGGCCGAGGTCGGCTGAGTATTACGTCTATTGCGCGATTTGCTATTGGCCAATTCGACCGTGTGAGCTGGCCACAAGAAGCGTGAAGCGCCGGGAATGTCCCGCCGAAACGCAAATAAGACATCTGGCTGAAAACAACTGCTTCGCCCTAATCGGCTGCCAGAAGCAGAACAATCGTCTCCTATCGCATGGAGCTAATGCTGCAATGCGGCATAGTTGTTCTCGGCACAGACGAATCGGCCCGAGCGTTCCTCGAACTGCCGCCAGGGGAATCGCCACGACTGAATGAAAAAGTCCAATCGATGGCGACAACTGGAGGCTTCGCAGTGCCCGAGTTCGACTCGTTCCCACCGGGGACACCATCGTGGGTCGACCTCTCGAGCGGTGACTTCGAAGCGACGCAAGCCTTCTACTGCCCTCTGTTCGGTTGGGATATCGAAGACCCAGGGTACGGAACCGCTCGCCCCGGATATCTGATCTTCACCAAGAACGGAAAGCGCGTGGGCGGACTGGGGACGTGGGGCTTCGAGCCCCTCCCGACTTCGTGGAATACCTACGTCACGGTCGCGGACATCCACCAGACGACGGAGGTCGTAGCAAGGTCCGGAGGACGGACGGTGGTTGAAGCGACCGACATTCCGAATGCGGGGAGGCTCGCTGTCTTCGCCGACCCGAGTGACGCCTACTTCGGGGCATGGCAGCCCGGTCGTCGCCATGGCGTGGAGATCGCCAACGAATCCGGCGCCCTGTGCTGGAACGAGCTGCAGACACGCCACGTCGATGAGGCGGTGACCTTTTACCACCAGGTATTCGGCTGGGGCGCTGAAACGAGCCAGCTATCGGGCATGTCTTACACCGAGTGGAAGCTCGGGGAGTCCTCTGTGGGCGGGATGATTGCACTGCCAGCCGACGTTCCGCCTCACGCTCCGTCCTTCTGGCTGTCCTATTTCGGGGTGGATGACACAGATCAGTGTGTCGAACAGGCAACGGCGCTCGGTGCGGCGATCTACGCGGAGCCCATGGACATACCGGCGGGACGCTTTGCAGTGCTCGGGGACCCGACTGGAATCGCCTTCGCGGTCATAAAGCGCAGCAGCTGACGTAGGCGATTTTAGTTACGCACCCCGCTGTATCTACGAACGGCGACTCGCAGCCAGAGCGGCTATGTCGTCCACTGCCGTCGGATCCACCAGGGCGTCCCTGCTCGCCACCTTGTCAGGGTCCTCGCCGGACAGAACTCGCTTGACGGGAAGCTCCAGCTTCTTTCCCGACAACGTGCGCGGTATGGCCTTCACGAAGTGGACCTCGTCGGGGACGTGGCGGGGGGAAAGTGCGGAACGAAGAGCCGATGCGATCACCGCGCGCAGCTCGGTGGGCTCAAAGGCGGGATCTGCCGGAACGACCAGCAGAATCAGTGTCCCCGGCCCACCATCGTGGTCCTCCAGATGAATCACCAGGCTGTCGGCCACCTGATCGAGACCCTCGACCACCGAGTAGAACTCGGCGGTTCCCATTCGAACGCCACCCCGGTTGAGGGTGGCATCCGATCGTCCGGTGATCACGCAACTTCCCCGTTCGGTGATCGTGATCCAATCGCCGTGGCACCACACCCCGGAAAACCGCTCGAAATAAGAGGACCGGAAGCGGCTGCCGTCTGTGTCACCCCAGAATCCGATCGGCATCGACGGCATGGGGGCGGTGACGACGAGCTCTCCCTGTGTTCCCACCACCGGATGACCTTCGGGGTCGAAGGATTCCACCGCGGAACCGAGCCAGCGGCACGGGATCTCCCCCGCCCGCACCTCCACGAGCGGGGATCCCCCCACAAAACATGTACACACATCGGTGCCGCCACTCATCGAAGACAGCATGGCGGTGTCAGATACTGATTCGTAGACCCACAACGCTCCTTCGGCCGCAAGCGGCGATCCGGTCGAACCGACGACTTTCATCTTCGACAGATCCAAGGCGTCCCCGGGACGAAGACCGGCCTTGCGGCAGGCCATCAAAAACGGCGCGCTCGTCCCGAACCAGGTGACGCCGGCAGCCTCTGCCAGTCTCCACAGGGTCATGTTGTCGGGGTACCCGGGATCCCCGTCGAACAGGACCAGGCATGCCCCCACCAACAGGCCTGACAGCAGGTAGTTCCACATCATCCAACCGGTCGTCGTGAACCAGAAGAAGCGATCGCTACTGCCGATGTCCGACTGGAGCGAGATCGCTTTGAGATGTTCGAGGAGGATGCCACCGTGGCAATGGACGATCGGCTTCGGCAAACCGGTGGTCCCGGACGAATAGAGGACGTACAGAGGATGGTCGAACGGAACCTGAGCGAATTCGAGAGGACTGACCGGTGCGTTTTCCACGAAGTCCTCCCACGTAAGGGTGGGGACGCTCGCGAACCCTGTCGTGAGTGGCTCGGATTCCGGCCGGTCGTCCAGGTACGACAGGACGACCACCGTTTTGAGGCTCGGAAGCTGAGCGCTGAGTGACGCCAGGTCGGCCAGCTTGTCGATGGCCTTCTCGCCGTATCTGTAGCCGTCGATACCGAAAAGCACGACCGGCTCGATCTGGCTGAAGCGCTCCAACACGGCGCGCCTTCCGAACTCCGGAGCACACGAGGAGAAGACGGCGCCGATAGACGCGGTGGCGAGCATCAACACCACTGTTTCCGGGATGTTGGGGAGATAGGCGGCAACCCGGTCCCCGCGTTTTACACCGAGACTCACCAGGCCCGCGCTCGCCGCGGATACTTGTTCGTAGAGCTGCTGGAACGAGAGGTGGATGGGGGGCCGTGTCTGGGAGTAGGCCGCAATTGCCGGACTCCCGGGCGGAACATCAGATCCGCGGTGATCGAGAGCATGCTGCGCATAGTTGAGGCGAGCGTTCGGAAACCAAACAGAACCGGGCATGGTGGCCGACGCGAGGGCCGGCACCGGATCTGTTCCCGGACTCACCGCAAAGTGCTCCCACACCGCGGACCAGAAGCCGTCGAGGTCGTTGACCGACCAGTTCCACGCACTCTCGTAGTCGGGAAGGACGATATTCCTGGACTGCTCGACCGAGCTCAGAAACCGTCCCATCTCGCTCGTTTTACGAGCGTCTGACGGCGGGGACCACAGGAGTTTCGGAAGATCCGGGTTCGAAGTCACAACGAATCGATCCTAAGACACCGTGAGCAGACGCCCGCGTGGGACGTCAGAGGGAAACCGCCACCGTCTTCGAGTGCGGATCTTTCGCGAACCGAGCCACCTCCAACCGGTAGTCGCCGGTCGGCGCAATCCATCGGTGAGCGACGGGATCCCGTTGGGCGAGACGCGAAGCCGGGACCGGGATGACGAATTCTCGCCTCGATCCGGCGGCGACCTCGACGCGCGCGAACCCGACCAGACGCCGCGGTGCTTCACAGTCCGAAAGCGCGGCGTAGACCTGCACCACATCTGCGCCGTCACGCGAACCGGTGTTCGCCACCGATCCACCGACGTGGATCACCGGCTCGGGACCGGCCGTGTCCACAAGTGCTCTGACCGCACCGAGGTCGAATGTCGTATAGGACAAGCCGAACCCGAAGGGATACGCCGCCTGGTGACCGGCATTCTCCAGGTGCCACCAACCGTGCCACCTGTCGTACGAGAACTCATCGGCATCGCGTTCGAACAACGGCAGGTGAGACTCATCAACGGGCACGCTGAACGGGAGCCTGGCCGACGGGTTCACCCGCCCGAACAACACGTCCGCCAGTCCGGAACCGGCTTCTGATCCCCCGTACCACGCCTGCACGACGGCAGGCACCGTGGCGTCCCATTCACTCGAGATGACGGCACTCCCGGCCTGGATCACCACCACGGTCCGGGGATTCGCGTGGACGACGGTGCGGATCAGATCGACATCGTTTTTCCGAAGGCGGAGGTTGGTGCGGTCACCGCCTTTGGCGAACATCTCCACGGCTTGACGGCGGGCGATGTGCCCGGGCTTCACCACCGGCGGCAGGTGGGCGATGTCCATGCCGAAACTGGTGACCACCTCCGGCTCGTCGGCCGGGGGGAACAGGGAGATGAGGCGGGCACTGTCGAAGTCACCTATGAACTCGCCCTCGTCCTCGTACGTGTAGCCGACGACGACGATGGCGACATCCTTCGATGCGGCGATTGCGGCTGCCTGCTCAGGAACCTCTCCGTCGTCGTAGACGATGTCGAGGTCCGGAGCTTCCGAGCGCAGACCGTCGAGAACGGTTACGCAGTCGAGAGCCCACACGTCGCTCGAGCCGCCGTCTCCCAGGTTGACGGTGTCGGCGAGCGGACCGATGACCGCAATCGAAGGGGCGGAAGCGATGTCCAGCGGCAACAGTGGCGCGGCATCGATCTCCTCGTTTCTCAAGACCACCACCGAGCGCGCCGCGACCTCGCGGGCGAGCAACCGGTGACCGGTGCCCGAGACGACATGGCGTCCGGCGGGCGCACCGGTGTCCAGCGGCGAGGAGGAACGCAATGTCGAGGAGAAGCGAAGAAGCGTGGATACGACCCTGGTAACGGATTCGTCGATTTCGTCCCACGACAGCTCTCCGGCCTCGAGGGCCGCAGGGACGTGTGTGGCACGAATCATCCGGTAGGGCATCTCGACGTCGAGCCCGGCACGTACTGACCTTGGACCATCTCTGAGACCGAAGATCCAGTCGCTTATGACGAAGCCCTTGAATTCCCACTCACCGCGCAGGACCTCCGTAAGCAGCGCCGCGTTCTCGCCGCACCACGAACCGTTCACCGCGTTGTAAGCGGTCATGACGACCGCCACTCCCTCGTCGACTATCCGTTTGAAGTGCGGTAGGTACACCTCGTGGAGGGCGATCTCGTCGATCGAGATGTCGACCCGGAACCTTGCGTTCTCCATCGAGTTGCAACAGAAGTGCTTCACGCAGGCCATGGCATGGCGCTGGATCCCCCGGGTGAGCGCAGCTCCCATCTCGCCGACGTGATGCGGATCCTCCCCGTAGGTCTCCTGAGCCCTCCCCCACGCCGGATGGCGGAGAACGTTCACGCAGACCCCGCCGTAAAGGTTGGCCCCCGATGCCCTGAGCTCTATGCCGATGGCTTCGCCGATTCGTTCTTCGAGATCAGGGTCCCAGGTGCTTCCCCGGGCCATGGACACCGGGAAGCAGGTGGCGTTTCCGACCACCACCCCTCGCGGGCCGTCGCTGAACGAGAACCCCTCCAGACCGACCCGATCGACGCGAGCGGCGTGGAAGGCCATCCGGTGGTAGCCGTCTTTGGTGAGGAACTCGAGTCCGGCCCACGTCGGTGCATCCCCGTCGAGGCACCACAGTTTCTCTTCGGAGGTCAACCCGGAAACAAAACGGCGTGCCGCGGAATCCGGCTCTGCTCCTTGGTCGATCGCCGACAGGGCCTCCTCGAACGAGAATGGGCTGAGGGACTCGTCTCCCATGCGACCTCCAAGGGCCTGAGCCAACCGACATGGTTTGGCGGGGGCTCAGCTTCACGTGTGCGATCCGGAGGGATCAAGTGAGGAAGTGGGTAAGAAGGGCGGGGCCGGCGGCAGTGGGAGGAGACACGGAGACTTGGCCAGACGTAGCGCCGGATTGCTGGTATTCCGCCGGGTTCCGACCGGCATAGACGTGCTTGCCGTGCACCCCGGGGGCCCGTTCTGGGCGAAGAAGGATGAAGGGGCATGGTCGATCCCGAAAGGTGAGATCGAGCAGAGCACTCAGGAGGAGCCCTACCTGGCGGCTCGCCGCGAGTTCCAGGAGGAATTGGGCCAACCCCCTCCCGACGGGGAACCGATAGACCTCGGCGCGGTGCGCCAGGGGGGCGGAAAGATCGTTCATGTGTGGGCTATTGACGCCGGCGACACCACCATAGAAACGACCGCGATCAAGTCCAACCTGGTGGAGCTGGAGTGGCCCCGCGGAACCGGCCGTATCAGATCGTTCCCCGAAGTCGACAAGGCCGAATGGATGTCGCCGGAAGAAGCGCGCCTCAAGCTCAACAAGTCCCAAACCGCTTTCGTAGATCGCCTTCTTTACGCGTTGAAAGACTGAGTCCGGCACACCTGTATGACCGCGAACTAAGTACCGGCGGTATTTCGCCGAACAGATGATCCAAGCATGGAGTGCCAGCGGCAAGATACGATCCGGCCGCCGTAACAGTGCGGTGATGCGGTTTGCCGTGGAAAGAAACCTGGCCATCTATTCGGGCTGAGATTCGGATGAAAATGATCCGGCTCTCGACCGCCCGGTGGGGGTCGCTGGCGAGGAGGTAAGGAATATGGCCTGTCAACAATGCGGAACTGAGAATCCGCTGGGCACGCATTTCTGTGCAAACTGCGGTGCCGCTCTGACGCAACAAGCGCCGGCGCAAGTACAACAGCCCATACAGGGACAGCCGGTACAACAAGGTCCCACGCCGATCGCGATTGGAATCGACTTCAAGCGCCTGGGGATGGGGGATTACATCGCCGGGGTGGGGACGCTAATCCTCTTCATCAGTCTCTTTCTCAACTGGTATTCGTACTCGGGCTACGGAAGCGTCACCGCATTGGGCAACGGCGCGGGCGGTTGGCGTTTCCTGATCCTCATACTCAACCTGGTGGTTATCGGCTATCTGATTGCCAGAGCGATGGTCAAGCACGGGATGAGGTTGCCGATCCCCCACTGGCAGCTCCTGACGGGCATCCTCGGACTGCAGTTGCTGCTCACGGTCATCTCATTTTTCGTGAAGCCCGTCGGCGGACTGGCCGGCTGGGACGTCGGGGCTTTTCTGGGCCTGATAGCCGCGGTCATCGCCTTCGCCGGCGGCATTCTGCGCAAGCAGGAGCCGGAGAACATCGTCCCCGGAGCTCCTCGGGCGTCCTTCCAGAGCCTTATGCCGCAGTCGATGGGTGGGGCGGCAACTTCGGCCCCGACAGGTGGAGCGCCGGTCGCCGGTGGCTGCGCGCGCTGCGGAGCGGCCAACGCGCCGGGAACAGCCTTCTGCACCAGCTGCGGCAACAGGCTGGCCTGACCGTTCTCCGGGCCGGCTATCTGGCGCGGTACCAGCGCGGCGAGGTGGTGGGCGGCGGATCGAGGGAAGCTCGAGCGACCAGAACCGAAGGGTTCGGATCGCCGACGGACTCCGCCAGTGCCTCGGAGAAGTCCTTCCCCAGGCCGTCAACCGTCTGAGCACTGATTCCGAAAGAGCGCGCCAGCGCTTCGAAGTCGGGCGTGACGAGGTCGACTCCGAAAGGCGTTTCGCCGGAATGCCGCTGATCGAAACGGAGCATCCCGTACCCGCCGTCGTCGACGACCACCGCGGTCAGGGGCACGTTCTCCTGAGCGAGAGTGGCGAGCTCCCCGCAGGCAAACAGGAATCCACCATCACCTGAAACACTCACCACCGGTCTCCGCCCGGGATCGGCCGCGGCCCCCACCGCCGCGCCGATCGATGCGGGGAAGGCGAAACCGAGGGTTCCCCAACCGACGGGATAGGCGAGTTGACGAGGTCCGTTGAACGGATGGAACGCGCCGAGCCAGTACCCGGGGATGCACATGTCGGCAACCACGATGGCGTCGTTCGGCACCGCTCGATCGAACCCGTCGAGGAACTCGACGGCCTCCGGGTTCTCTTCGTAAAGGTCCTGACGGACCTGCCGGCGCAATCCGGCGAGCCGATCTCGAAGCGCTTCCAGGCCTTCACGCTGCTCCACTGAGTCGGCGATCGCGGCGACCGCCGAAGCGGCGTCTGAAGCGATCACGACATCAGGGACGTAGCTCTTCGAGCCGTCGACAGGATCCACGTTGACGACGATCAGACGCTGGGGCGCGGGCATGCGCCAGTTCTGCGTCATCATTCCGTCGAAGTCGGTCCCAACCGCTACCACCACGTCCGCTTCATCCCACAGTCGACCGGCCTGTGGGACGTGAGGTGGAAGCCCTACAGCACACGGATGGTCACGTCCGATCAGACCGCGCGCCTGGTACGTGGTGATGACGGGGGCGCACAGCTTGCTCGCCAGGGTCGCCACTGCGACCGAGGCATTCGAGGCCACCGCTCCACC
Organism: Acidimicrobiales bacterium; assembly: GCA_049281195.1. Lineage (GTDB taxonomy): Bacteria > Actinomycetota > Acidimicrobiia > Acidimicrobiales > CAVXTF01 > JBAPRR01. The sequence continues at coordinate 9,468 of JBAPRR010000070.1, read as the reverse complement.
ACCGACCCAGATCAAAGGGCGTTGCGAGCGAGCCAGCAATGCCAGGGCCGCATCGATGTCGGCGGTTTGATCCCGGGCTTCTGAAATCGACGACTCTGCGGTGACGGGAGAGAGGCCGTCCACTTCCACAGACAGATAGTCGGTCGGGATCTCGACATAGACGGGTCTCGACGGTGCCTCGGCTGCATCTGCCAACGCGTCTGTGAGCACCTGGCCGGACAGCCGCGCGTCGGTCACCTTCGCCACCCGCTTCACGACGGGAGCGAACATGGCGCCCTGGTCGACCGTCTCGTGCAAAACGCCGCGATACACACCGGGTCGGCGAAGCGTGCTCGGGATGTCGGTGGCAACTACAACCACCCGCGAGCGTCCGGCCCACGCTTCTCCTACCGCCCCGAGCGTGTTCGCCGCTCCCGGCCCGGTCGTGGTGAGGGCAACTCCGACCCGGCCCGTGGTGCGCGAATAGCCGTCCGCGGCGTATGCGGCCGCCTGTTCGTGACGCACCGTGACGAGATGGATGTCGGACCTGGATATGGCGCTCCACAGCGCCAGGTTGTGGACGCCGGGAAGGCCGAAGACGACGCTTACCCCCGCCGCACGCAGGGATGCGACGAGCAGGTCGGCACCAGTTGTGCTCCTGGAGCCGGTACCCATGTCGCATGATGGCACTGCGCTCAATTGCCTCGGTCCATCTTTTCCACGACACGCCCGAGCGCGTCCGCTGCTCGGGTCACCTCTTCTTCAGTGACGATCAGGCCCGGGCGGAACCGGACCGACCTGTCACCACAGGGAAGCACGATCACGTGTTCGTCCTCGCGCAACAAGTTGACGACCCGATCGCGCTCGGCCGTGGACGGAAGATCCACCGCACACAACAGACCGCTGCCGCGCGCGTTGGAGATCCTCGATGGGTGCTCTGTGGCGATCTGCTCGAGAGAGCCGAGCAACACGTGTCCCGCCTTGGCCGCGTTGTCGATCAGCCCGTCGCGCTCGATGATCTCGAGAATCCGGGTAGAGCGGACCATGTCGGAAAGCCCACCACCCCATGTAGAGCTGATCCGACCCGACACCTGGAACACGTTGTCCGGTTCCTCGTCCACGCGCCTTCCCGCCATCACGCCTCCGACCTGAACCTTCTTGGCGAAGGCGACGACGTCGGGCTCGAGCGACAAACCTTCGTACATCCACCGGGATCCGGTGACGCCCACCCCGGTCTGCACCTCGTCGAGAACGAACAGTGCGTCGTACTTTTTGCACAGGTCCTGCATCTCGCCCAGGAACCGGGCAGAAAGATGACGATCTCCACCTTCCGCCTGGATCGGCTCACAAACGAAGCATGCGATCTGATGGGGGTTCTGCTCGAATGCGGCCACCGCCTGTGACAGTGCCTCGTCTTCGGACCGCCGGTTGGATTCCGAAAAGTCCGCCAGGGGGAAGCGTTGCGCCGGGCTCGAGATACGGGGCCAGTCGAACTTCGGGAACCTCTCCGTTTTGATGGGCTCGGTGTTGGTGAGACTGAGCGTGTAGCCGCTTCTGCCATGGAATGCGTGCTGCAGGTGCATCACCATGTCGCCGCGCTCGGGGCGCCCGTTTCTGTCGTTTCTGCGTGACTTCCAGTCGAACGCCACCTTGAGAGCGTTCTCGACCGCAAGCGCGCCGCCTTCGACGAAGAACAGATGTGGAAGTGCGGGGTCCCCGAGCACCCTGGCGAAGGTGTCGACGAACTCGGCGTACTCGACGCTGTAGGCGTCGGGGTTGGCCGGCTTGTGGACGTTCGCGCGGCCGAGGGTGCGCAAGAAGTTCTCCTCGACCAGATCGGGGTGGTTGTAGCCGATGGGCAAAGAGGCGAAGAACGTGTAGCAGTCGAGGTATTCGGTGCCCGCCCGGGCGTCGACCAGCACGCTGCCGTGGCTGCGCTCGAGATCCACGACCAGCTTGTAACCGTCCGCCAGAACGTGGCGCGAAAGGTGCTCGTGGACCGACGCGGGAGCCACGAGCTCGTTGATCAAACCGGCGTCCCGGTCTGAAGCGCTGTCGGAGGCCGGGTGCGTTGGCGACATCTTTGACACGTGGTGACCTCCTGTTTGTTCCGGAACTGTGTGACCCGGGACTGGCCGCCCCGGGCACCGTTTGGATCGAACGATCCAAGATTCTTTAGAGCTTGTATCATATGCTCCGAAATGCGAATCGTCGATCGCCTCGCAGCAGCCGCCGGGTCACTGACCGCGTCGGAGGAGCAGACCGCCAAGCTCCTGGAGAAGGACCCTCCCCGGGTCGCCTTCGGCAGCCTGGCCGAGGTGGCCAAGGCCGCAGGAACCAGCGGCCCGACGGTGGTCCGGCTCGCCACCAAGCTCGGCTTTTCGGGCTTCGCCGAGCTGAAAGAGGCTATTCAGGAGGAGCTGTCGCTCAGGCTGGCCCCGGCCTCAGAACGAGTCGGGGCATACGCCACATCGGACCTGACCGCTCGTGTCGTCGCGTCGGACATCGAGAACGTGACCAGGTCGCTCGAGTCGGTGGGGCCGGCACTGCCCCGGGTCGTCGATCTCATCTCCGACGAGAATCTGCGCGTCCACGTGCTTCCGAGCGCGGCGTGCCGGACCATCGGGTTCTCACTCGCCGATCAGCTCTCGCAATTGAGGGACGGGGTGACGCTCAGGTACGGGCCGCCCACCGAGGTGGCACGGGAGCTCGCCGGAACCGGTGAATCCGACGTTGTGGTGGTGATCGACACGCGCCGCTACGAAAGGTGGGTCGTGGAGGCAGCCGCGCAGGCCCACTCGACAGGTGCGAACGTTGTCGCCATAACCGATACCCCGCTCAGCCCGTTGGTGGCTGCATCCGACGAGCAGCTGATCGTGCGCGTTGTCGGGGCGGGACCGTTCGACTCGCTCACCGGCGCGCTGTCGGTGGTGAACGCACTTTGCGCCACCGTTGCCGCTAAGACTCATCTCGGTGCGGGCCGGCGCCTGCGCAAAACAGAAGAGGCCTTGGTCAAAGCGGGCGCACTTATGGACCTGTCACCGAACGAACCACACAAAGAGGGACAAGACTCATGACCGAATCCACCCCCGAAGCCATCCGCCGCGTAGCTGAGGACCTCGGCCTGTCAGCCGGCGATCTCACTGGCGGGGACCTCGAAGTTACAAGCCCCATCGATGGCGAGGCCATCGCTTCTGTGGCCACGACCAGCCCTGAACAGCTCGACGCGACGATCTCACGGTCGCAAGACGCGTTCCGCGTGTGGAGAAACGTCCCCGCTCCGCGCCGGGGCGAGATAGTGCGCCGCCTGGGACAGGGGTTGCGACAGAACAAGAAGGCGCTGGGCGAGCTCGTCACGCTCGAAGTCGGGAAGATCCCCTCAGAAGGCGAGGGCGAGGTCCAGGAGATGATCGATGTGTGCGACTTTGCGGTCGGTCTCTCGCGGCAGCTTTACGGCTCCACCATGCCGAGCGAGCGCCCCGGGCACCGCTTGATGGAGCAGTGGCATCCGATGGGACCGGTCGGAATCGTGACCGCGTTCAACTTCCCCGTGGCCGTGTGGTCCTGGAACACAGCTCTCGCTTTGGTTTGTGGAGATCCGGTCATCTGGAAGCCCTCGGAGAAATCGCCTCTCACCGCGCTCGCGTGCCAAGCCATCTTGGACAAGGTCCTGGAGGAGCTCGAACCCGAGCTGGCATCAGGCGGTGCGATAGGCGGGCTGTCCTCCGTCGTGATCGGCGACGGGTCCATCGGAAACGCCCTCGTTTCTGACGAGCGAATCCCCGTGATCAGCGCCACGGGCTCGACCCGGATGGGTAGGGCCGTCGGTCAGGTCGTCGCCGGGCGCTTCGGCCGTTCGATCCTCGAGCTCGGTGGCAACAACGCCATGATCGTCTCTCCTTCCGCCGAGCTCGACCTTGCTGTCCGCGCGGCCGCTTTCGCCGCAGTGGGAACGGCCGGTCAGCGCTGCACCTCGCTTCGGCGCCTCATCGTTCACCGCTCGCGTCGCGACGAAGTGGCAGACCGGCTCGAATCTGCTTACGGCAGCGTGTTGGTCGGGGATCCTCGCGCACCGGGGACCCTGATGGGCCCGCTGATCGATCGGCAAGCGTTCGATCAGATGCAGGCGGCTCTGGACGTTGCCCGGGCATCGGGAGCGGTCGTCCTCGGAGGCGAGCGCATCTTCGAAAACGGATTCGAAGACCTGAAGGACGCGTTCTACGTCCGTCCGGCCCTGGTGCTCATCGACGAGCCCCTGCCGATCACCAAGCGCGAGACGTTCGCCCCCATCCTCTATGTGATCGGTTACTCCGACCTGGCTGAGGCGATAGAGATCCAGAACGACGTGCCGCAGGGTCTGTCGTCGAGCATCTTCACGACAGACATGCGCGAAGCGGAGAGGTTCCTTTCCGCATCGGGATCGGACTGCGGTATCGCGAACGTAAACGCCGGCACGAGCGGGGCAGAGATCGGCGGCGCGTTCGGCGGCGAGAAGCAGACCGGTGGTGGCCGCGAATCGGGATCAGACGCTTGGAAGGCGTACATGCGCCGCCAAACCGCCACGATCAACTACTCGGAGGATCTGCCACTGGCGCAAGGAGTCTCGTTCGACATCGGTTAAGGGCCGGCGTCACCTACCAGCGGCCGTACCGGACGAGATCCGAGGTCTTCTTCCTGCGGCCCTTCAGGTCGCGCGGCGGCTCGTCGGAGTAGCCGATGGTCACCGCGCCGATCGGGTGAAAGGACTCCGGCACGCCGAACGCCTGGCGGAACGTATCGATCGTGTCGATCGGTAACCCGAAGAAGCACGCACCGAGGTCCTCGTCGACCGCGGTGAGAAGTATCAACAGGGCCGCCATCCCTGTGTCGATGTCCCAGTAAGGCGAGGGCCACCAGGCGTCGGATCGATCGGTGAATCCCTTGTCGGGCATGGCGTACCGGTCGAGGTAGACCTCCTTGTTCGAGAGCGGCACGATGACAAGCGGCGCTTCGAAGGTGGCGGAGAACCAGTTGCCGGGGTCTTCTTCGGGAGTAGCCGACTGGCGAAACCGAGCGATGTCGTCATGGGAGTCGAGGACCAGAAAGCCCGTTCCCTGCGAGAAACCGGCGGACGGAGCGCGAAGCGCATTGTGAATGATCCGTTCGACGACGTCGGGAGACACTGGTCGCGAAGTGTCATAGCTACGGATCATTCGGCGGTGGTTGACAACCGTTTGGAAATCCATGATCGAGTGTAAGACGCGGCAGGCGGCCGCCGCCTGGAAAGGCGACGGCCGCAGCTGCCTTCTCGCTCTCAAACGCCTCCATGTCGGCAGGGGGGCTCCAGCCTCACAGGACGGATCGCGAGAAACCTTTGCCTGACCGGAGAGGTTGGTCCGGTCTCCTCGAGTCAGGCGGCTTTTACGTCCGACCTCTTCGAGCCCGACGACCCGGTGCCGAGCTCGCCACTCAAGGTCGAAGCCTGCAGCGATCCGATCCCGGTGGTGAAGTCGTAACCGGGAAGAGCGGTCCACAGCCCGTTCGTCCCGATGGTGATGTCGTTGAACCCGAGCGGATCCGACGGCACGGTACCGAGCTTGTTGATCGTGTTGTAGAGATCGTAGAAGTCGATCGAAGCAACACCGAGCTTGTTCTGGTGCACGGTCTGCAGGCGTGCCCAGATTCCGAGCGACAGGGGGCTGGCAACGCTCGTGCCACCGACGCCGTCGTTCGCCGCACCGGCCTGGTACACCTGAACAGGCGAGACCAGGTCGTCTGCGTCTGCCGCGATGTCAGGCTCGCCACGTCCACCCATCGGCAGGTACTCGGCTGCATCGGCGAAGGCGTCAGCAGTGGCGGTCCAGTTCCCGGGTGTCTCGAACTCGCTGACCCCACCACCGCCGCCGATCCACGACAGCTCCTCCTCGTACTGACCGGAGCTGGTGGCCAGAAGCGTGGTGCCTCCCACCGCGGTGGTCCAGGTGCCGTCAGCCGGCCAGCTGGCGCCGGGGACACCACCGGGAGCGCCGGTCGAGGCGACCTCGGGACAGGCGTAGCCGTTGTCTCCCGATGATGCGAAGAACGCCTGGCCCTGAAGCGCCCCTTCTTCGAGGACCTCGTCGGTCGCGGCCATTGTCCCGTCCAGGTACGGCTGCACGTCGCACTCACCGAGGGAAGCCGAGCCGGCGATGGCCTTGTCCTGCTCCACGAACATGTTGATGGCACGGGCGACATCGGCGTCGTCGAGGGTCGGCATGTCGTAGATGTACTCGTGTGCGACATCGCCGGCGATCCCAGTCGACATCTGCGTGTCGAGGTCCCACTCCAGGTTCCCCGTGTACTCGTTGTTGTTGATGATCGTGGCCTTGGGAGCGGTGTAGACGACGCTCACCGGAGCCTGCGCCACACCATCCTGGGTCTCCGCGTAACGCAGGTCGGTGATCGTCGACGACATGTCGCCCGACGTGAGAACCGCGATCGAGGTCTTCGTGGCGGAAGGAAGGGACGCCGCGTCATAGACGGTGGCCAGCTGCTCAGGGGAGAAACCACCGGTGTAAGGCGTTCCATCGATCGCGGTTTCCTTGGCGATCTGCTGTTGCACGATGGCGGGGACCGTGGCGCCGGCATGCTTCACCTGGAGGGGGAGGCTCAGCTGGACGTCGGACAGACCGAGCACGGAAAGCACCTCACCGGCGAGAGCTGTGGGCACCATCGCGGGTTCGGTGTTCGCGTAGACCGTCTGGCCGTTGAAGTCGAAAAGGCCGAGCGTCGTGTCGAACGCCTTCTGTGCCGTTGCCGCAGGTGCGGTCCCGCTGACGAACAGACGGTCAGACGAGACCGACACGTTCTTAAAGCCGGCGGAGGTGAGCCACGAGGCAACCGCCGACGTTGTCGCGGAACTGGGGGCGAACTGCGCGGCGATCTGAGCCGGCGTCAGGAAGTCGCCGTATGTCGGGCTCCCCACCGTGGACGCGTCCTGGGCGAGCGTGGCGAGCTCGGATGCATTCTGGACGTTCAGCGCCACGCTGATGCTGAGTGGCGTGGCCGCGGGAACAGAACCGATGGCGGTTGCATTCGCCAGATCCAGCGCTTGTGTGGCAGTCGGCGCCCAGCTCGTGGCGTCTCCGGCTCGAGGCGACGCTGCCGAAGCGACACCGCCCGCCATTGCGGTGGCACCCGCGATCAGTGTGGCGGCGCAGGCAAGGCCCGTTATCCGCCGCCTGCGTCCCGCACCATCAGAGGTGCTTTTGAGTATGCGAAACCTCATTAACCTTCTCCTTGTCATAAAGATGACGTTTGATAAGTGCGGGACCGAGAACGGTTGGATAAGGGCGCGACAATGCACCACATACACACACCGTGATCGTCCTTATGACGGGCAGTTCAACGCCTCAAACATCCGCTCGACCAGCCCCGCCGGTGCGGACGGCGACGTATTACCCGCTTGTCACTCTTGACAAACCACGGGAATCTGTTTCCGAATCCCTAACCAGATTCCCCCAGACGAGAAACCGTACCTACTAGGTGAGCAAGCGCTCCTTGTAGAAATCGAGCACCTGATCGAGAGCCTCACGCGTCGGCGTTCCCACGGCGTCGTGCAAATGTTCGGTGAGAACCGAGTGCGCATCTTTCGGGTGCCCGTGCGGATTGCCGGCGGAAGAGTCGAGCTCGACGGCGATGAAATGCTCGCCGAGCTCCTCTGAAAGCCGTTGGAACCTTGCCGGGGGACAGAGTGGGTCCCCGCTGAATCGCAAGCCGAGGACCGTTGTGCCCGCCTCGGCGCGCTCTTTCACCCTGGCCAGGTCGGCAGGTGAGATTCCGAGATCCCTCTTGCGCCAAGCGCCGATGGGGAAAGGAAGCGACGGCTGCGAGAGCACCGGGGCGACCACCGTGTCATCGACCATCATTGCGAGCGCGAAACCTCCGGTCAGACACATGCCCACGGCGCCGACTCCGGGTCCGCCGCAGCGTTCGTGCTCGGCTCTGGCCAGCGCTCTCAGCCATGTGGTTATGGGACTGGTGCGTCCGGCGGCCATCGTCGAGAACTCGTGCGAGATGCATGCATGAACCATTGTCTGCAGCGCATATGGGACCGTGGGCGGCTTGCCGGGGGTCCCGAACATGTTGGGAAGGACTGCGGTGCAACCTATGGAGGCGACCTTCCGCCCGAATTCCGCGACCAGCGGCGTTATGCCGGGAACCTCGCTCATGACGATGACGGCGGGACCCGAACCGGTCCGGTAGAGGTCGCGGCTCTTTCCCTCGGCGGTGAAAGGCTCGCACGTGAAGCCGGACAGGTCGTTTGTCATGCCGTCTGTTTAGTTGAGGTAGTTGCTGACTCGCTTCAGAAACGTCGTATAGAAGCGCGAGGCCAGCCCGTTCGGTATCAATTTGAGCATCAACGGCCTGTATTCGTTGGTGTCCTCCCTGCCCGCGCTCTTGGACACATATGCAGCTTTCGGAGCCCGCGATTGTTCGTATGCGCGCAGCGCCGCCGTGACGTCCCGGTCCCGAAGAGCTCGCGACAGGCTGAAGGCGTCTTCGAGTGCCTGGTTTGCTCCCTGAGCGCGAGTGGGCGGCATCGAGTGGACCGCATCACCCATGAGCGTGACGGCGCCCTTGCTCCATACCCGTGGCACTTTGTGGCGGTAATGCGGAAAGAAACCGATATCTGCGTCTTCGACGACGTCGAGGACATGGCGAACCGGTTCTGCCCACTGTCCGAACTTCTGTCGTAGGTCGGCGATCTTCGAAACAGGTTCCGCCGCGTCGGGACTCCAGCGCTCGTCGAACCACCATTGGAGAAGGCCCCCGCCCGCAGGCATCAGGCCGCACAATCCGGCCGGTCCCACGAACATCACGCCGGTGCTCAACCGCGTCACCTCTGTGTCGATCGGTGTCACGCCCTGCCATGTGGCCCAACCGCTCAGGTTTGCCGGGTGGCCATCCCAGACATAGTTGCGGACCACCGAGTTGCGGCCGTCCGCCCCGATCAGGAGATCGCCACTTTCTGATCCCTCGGCGACGAACGTCGCCCGGATCTCCTCGTCCTGTTGGCTCACGTGATCGCATGCATGGGAGAACCGGATCATCCCTTCCGGCAATCCATCGGCCACACGCTCGAGCAGCGTTGTGCGCGGGAGGCAGATGTGCGGATGTCCGAAATGCTTGGCGGATCTGGCGACATCGACAGACAGGAGCAGGTTTCCCTTGAAGTCGCGCTGTTCGAGCACGTCGATATTCGACCCGGCACCGTCGAGGGTCACGCCGAGCTCGGCCAGGATCCCCGTTCCGTTGCTCCAGAGAGTTACCGCGGCTCCGCCTTCTCTGAGACCGGAGGCCTGCTCGAAGACGGACACGTCATGGCCATCGGAAGACAGTGCCCTGGCCACGGCGAGGCCTCCGATCCCCGCCCCGACGACCAGCACCCGGGTCGAAGGTCTTATCACTACGCTGATAGTACTATTATCGCAGTGCCACCACCAAAGAACGCTGAGCGCAGGGAGGCGT
>JBAPRR010000069.1:0-4813 GCA_049281195.1 Acidimicrobiales bacterium | reverse complement strand
GGTGACAGCACCGGCCATCCAGGCTTTCATCACCGGATCCACGCTTTCGAAATAAGCGACCGGGTGAAGGGGACACCGCCTCAAACCGATTGAGACAGGATCCGGTCGCTGTCAGGGACGGGATTTTGCAAGCCTGCCCACGTGCTCGGAGGGTCGCTTGCGGGAAAGCTTTCGATGCTCATCTCGTCGACGAGCGCGTCCAGGTAGACCAGTCGCTTCACCTGAGCCGCATCTTCGCTTCGGTCACCGACCATCACGAACCACCTGTCTGCTTGTTCTTGCCGTAACGACGTGCAGCCCACTTTCGCGCCGTGCGCTTCAAGATGACCTCGAGGGAGTGCGTCGGGACAAACCCGGGTGCAGAAAACGGTCATGGCTGTTGACAACGCTCATCATTCTCGATATTCCGGGGCCACCGCCACCGGGTGGTCCCCTTGACCGATTCGACCTCCTGGTGGGCGGTACAGCGTCGCCCCGTGCGCAGGGCGCGTTCCAGTGAGTGAGGAGGCACACGATGGTCGAAACGAAGCCGACTACGACGGATGCAGGCATCCCGGTAGAGAGCGACGAACACTCGCTCACGATCGGTCCCGACGGCCCGATTCTGCTGCAGGATCACTACGCCATCGAGCAGATGGCCCAGTGGAACCGCGAGCGCGTACCCGAGCGTCAACCGCACGCTAAGGGCAGCGGCGCGTTCGGCCGGTTCGAGGTGACCAACGACGTCAGCGACCACACCAAGGCTGCGGTGTTCCAGCCCGGGACGACGACGGCGCTGGTTGCAAGGTTCTCCACCGTGGCCGGTGAACGTGGCAGTCCCGATACGTGGCGCGATCCGCGTGGTTTCGCGATCAAGTTCTATACGACCGAAGGTAACTACGACATGGTCGGCAACAACACCCCGGTCTTTTTCATCCGTGACCCGTTGAAGTTCCAGCACTTCATCCGCTCGCAGAAGCGCCGCGCCGACAACAATCTGCGCGATCACGACATGCAGTGGGACTTTTGGACCTTGTCACCGGAAACAGCGCACCAGGTGACCTATCTGATGGGGGACCGTGGCATTCCCCGGACCTGGCGACACATGAACGGCTACAGCTCTCACACCTTCATGTGGGTCAACGCCAAAGGTGTCAAGTCCTGGGTGAAATACCACTTCATAAGCGACCAGGGGGTGGAGGGTCTTACCCAGGCGGAGGCGGACGCGCTCGTGTCGGCCGACACCGATTTTCACACTCGCGATCTGTTCGAAGCGATAGGCAAAGGGGACTACCCGAGCTGGACGCTCAAGGTTCAGGTCATGGCGTTCGAGGACGCCAAGACTTACCGGTTCAATCCGTTTGACCTCACCAAAGTGTGGCCCCACTCCGACTACCCGTTGATGGAGGTGGGCCGGATGACTCTGGACCGCAATCCGACCGATCACCACGCCGAGATCGAACAGCTGGCCGTCGAGCCGAGCAACCTGGTCCCCGGGATCGGACCAAGCCCGGACAAGATGTTGCTGGGCCGCATGTTTTCCTACCCCGATGCCCACCGCTACCGAATCGGCGTCAACTACAACCAGCTACCGGTGAACGCCCCCACTTCACCGGTGAACAGCTACAGCAAGGACGGGGCGATGCGCTACAACAAGGTGTCCGATCCTGTGTACGCCCCGAACTCCAAAGGTGGTCCCAGCGCTGACACCGCCCGCTACGGCGAGCCGCTCGGATGGCACACCGATGGTGACATGGTGCGTGCTGCTTACACCCTGCATCCCGAGGATGATGATTGGGGGCAGGCCGGCTCGCTCGTTCGCCAGGTAATGGATGACGTTGCGCGCGACCGGTTGGTCAGCAATATCGTCGGACATCTCCTCCAGGGCGTGACCGAGTCGGTGTTAGATCGCGCCTTCGAGTACTGGCGCAACGTGGACGAGGAGGTGGGTGCGCGCGTCGAGAAAGGCGTCCGGGGCGGCCAGTCCTGATTGGCGCTCGGCCCGTCGCCATCAGGAATAGGTTGACGTGGTGGCGACAAACGATCGGGTGACGGTCGAGACGCTGGAGGTAGGACGGACCGGCGACGATACCCTCCTCGCCGATCTGTACTGCCCGCCGCACCCGAACGGGGCGGGAATCCTGCTCATCCACGGAGGCAGCTTCATACATGGCGACCGTGGTCAACTGCGTGGGTATGGCATCGGGCTCGGGCGACTGGGGTACACGTCGATGGCCTGTGAGTACCGCCTCGCTCCGAACCACAAGTGGCCCGCGCAGCTCGACGATGTCGTTGCCGCGCTGGCCCGCTTCCACCACCTTGGGCCTCAACTGGGGCTCGATTCTGGTGCTATCGCGGTGTGGGGAAACTCTGCGGGTGGTCATTTGGCACTGATGGCTGCAGCGCTGACCGAAAATCCGGTAGCCGCGGTGGTGGCCTTATACGCACCGACTGATTTCCTGGGCCAAGCGCCACGGGCATACAGGTCGCCGGCGGCAATGAAGTTCTTGTTGGGCGACGACGTGAGCGAGGAACGCGTAGCCTCGATCAGTCCGATCAACTACGCCCGTCCCGACTTCCCTCCGACGCTGTTTTTGACAGGAAACCATGACGAGCTGGTCGACTGGCACGACAGCCTGCACATGTACCTCAGACTGACGGATGTCGGCGCCGCCTCCGAGCTGCACATCTTCGATGGCGCCGGGCATGCCTTCGATGCAATTCCCGAATACGGGCGGCGTTGCCTCGACCTCGCTGCGCTCTTTCTGGGCCGCCATCTCGTGGCACATTCGTAGCCACACCGCACATCGGTTGCGGCGAGGGTCGGAAAGATCCCCTATTTGATTGTCATCCCGCGAGCGTTTGCTTCTGCCCGTATTGCAGCGGCGACACCGTGAACCACCAGCCGACGCTCGTCTGTATCGGCGCCCCCCTTGGTGAGCCGGCACGATATCGATTCGCCGATGAGGTACCCGCGCAGCGCATTGAATGCGTAGCGCACGAGCTCTTCGTTTGTTGCGGCCTGCCCCAGCGCCTCAGCGAACAGTGGTTGCCATGCTCGCGAGAGCCTCCGACCATGGGCCAGGGCTGCTTTTCGAGTCTTTGTCGAAGTATCCGGGTCCTGGGACAGATCGAGCAATATTTCGAGAAGGGCAAGATAAGTACTGGATCCGTAGTGTTCGCCGAGTATCGCCATCGTCGCTTCAAGTCGCTCCTCGAGGGTGTCACCATTGGCATGAGCCGACGAGATCGCTTCCTGCATGCGGTCCCATTCGTCATTCAGGACCTCGAGCATCAGCGCTTCTCTTGTGCCGAATTGATGCTGCAAAGTGCCCCAGGTGACCCCCGCGGCCCTGGCAATCTGGTTCGAACTCGTCCGGTAGTAACCGTTTGCCAAAATGCTCTCTACGGCAGCGTCGAGCACTTTGCGTCGAGTCAACTCGCCGTCGCTGCGCCGCCGTCTGGTGACTGAAGCTGGTTGACCGTCCGACGACACGGGCGGATACTACCGGCGCGCGACAGAAGGCATTGACGCCAGCTTCATCGTGTCAAATGCGGCAAGGGGAGGAAGATCGCTTCACAACGTCACAGGAACGGAGCTGTATCCCCGTACCGTGCTGGTATGAGCGCGCACTACTTCATCCTTCTTGACTTCCCACTCGGGGAACAGAGAGAAGGTCTCCTCCAAAGCGATTCGACCCTCCATCCGGGCGAGCGCGGCACCGATGCAGAAGTGGATGCCGTAGCCGAACGAGAGATGTTGGCCATCGGTACGGTGAACGTCGAATGCGTCGGCGTTGACATAAGCCCGTTCATCTCGTCCCGCACTCCCGGTTAGCAACAGGATCCGGGATTGTGCCGGTATTGTCACGCCGTGGAGTGTGACGGGTTTTGTGGTCCAACGACCGTTCACCGGTGAGGGTGGTTCATACCGCAGGATCTCTTCGACGGCGTTCGGCAACATTTCCGGGTTTGCTACAAGCTCCTTGCGCTGATCGTGATGCTCGGCCAGTAAAACAGCGGCGTTCCCGAGCATTTTGGCCACAGTCTCTGTACCGGCCGTATACAAGAGGATCGCGAACTCGATGCACTCGTCGGCATTCAGCCGCCGAACAGTCCCATCGTCACCTACTAATTCTGCAGACACCAGATCGCTCATAAGGTCGCCCTGCGGAACTGCCGTTCGACTTTCCATCAGGTGACTCAGGTACTCAATGAGGGCAAGAGCGGACTCCGCGGACTTGTGGTTGGACATGCCGACACCCGGCTCGATGTGGAACATCCCGTCGACATTGCGGCGCTGTTCCTCCTGATCTTCAGGGGGTACTCCGACCAATGATGAGATGACCCGAGACGGCACCTGCGCCGCAAAGTCGGTTACGTAGTCGAACCCCGGACCGTCAACCTGCGCCAGTAGGAGATCGCGACAGATCGTTCTAATACGTTGCTCGAGATCCTTGACTTTTCGAGGTGTGAAGGCGCGCGAAACCAACCGTCTCAGGCCCGTGTGCTCCGGCGGGTCGAGGAAGATCATCATTCCCCCGCCGGCGCGTTCCGGCCCCATCCGCTCGAGGACTGTACCGTGGGCGGAACTGAAAGTCGCAGTGTCCCGACTAGCCGCATCGACATCGGAAAAGCGACTCAGAGCCCAGAAATCGAGGTCATCATTGCGATACACGGGTTGCTCATCGCGCATCCGCTTCCAAATCGGATACGGGTCGTTGTCGATCTCGACCGAGTACGGGTCCCATCTGATGGGAACAGACTCTTCTGTCATCGGCGATACGAGTCCCCGAGCCCGCTGGCCATGAATCCCCCTTGTCGTCTCTGCATT
>JBAPRR010000068.1:0-1812 GCA_049281195.1 Acidimicrobiales bacterium | reverse complement strand
GGACCCAGCAGGGCTCGAAGCTGACGGGCATGAACAGCGCGTTCTTTGGCGCAGGCGTAGCCCTGTCCGAAGATGGCAATACTGCGCTGATCGGCGCGCCCGTAAGTGGCGGCGGCGGGGCGGCGTGGGCGTTCATGCGCTCGGGCTCGACGTGGACGCCGTTGGGCTCGAAGCTCACAGGCAAAGAAGAGACCGGAGACGGCGACTTCGGCACAAGCGTGGCGCTGTCGGGGAATGGCGAAACGGCGCTGATTGGCGGTAGTGACGACAATGAAGACCGCGGGTCGGCGTGGGCGTTCACGCGCTCGGGCGAAACGTGGACTCAGCAGGGGGGAAAGCTCATCGGCGCGGGCGAGGTCGGAGAAGGCCGGTTCGGCACGAGCGTGGCGTTGTCCGCCGACGGCAACACGGCGCTGATCGGGGGGCCCTACGACAATCGCCTCATCGGGTCGGCGTGGGTGTTCACGCGCTCTGATTCCACCTGGGTCCCGGGCGCAACGTTCACGGGTATGGGCGGAAACGAAACCCGTATGTTCGGCACAAGCGTGGCGTTGTCGGGTGACGGCGACACGGCGCTGATCGGCGAACCCTGGGACAACAACCTTGCCGGGGCGGCGTGGGAGTTCACACGCTCGGGCTCGAGCTGGACCCAGCAGGGCTCGAAGCTCAACGGCGCGGACGAGCTTGGGTCGGGCGAGCTCGGTGCAGGCGTGGCGTTGTCCGGTGACGGCAGCACGGCGCTGGTCGGCGGATCTCATGACAACGGTGGCGCCGGGGCGGTGTGGGCGTATGTCTTCCTGCAGATCGCAGTCCCATCGGAATTGAGCTTCGGTGCGCAGACCGTCGGTCAGCCGGGTTCGGTGCTGTGGCTGTCGGTGCAGAACACCGGGCAGGCGCCGCTCACGTTTGGCGGCGAAGCCCAGATCGGCGGGACCGACGCCGGCGACTTCACGATCCCAAGCGGCGATGACCTATGTGAGAACGCGACCCTCGATCCAGGGCAGGGATGCCGGATCGGCGTGCAGTTCATGGCCGCTGCCGGTGGAGCACGCTCGGCGACGTTGAGCTTCGCTACCGGCAACCCCCACTTCGTAGCTCCCACGGTGAGCCTTACGGGAAGCGGCGTCGCGACAAGCCCCGAGTCTGGCGGCGGTGGCAGTGCAACCAGCGGGACCGGCAGCGCGCAGAGCTCCGCCGGCACGCAGGGCTCGGTTGGCTCCACCGTTACTCCGGGCTCCACCGTTGCCCTGGGCTCCGCCGGCCCTGCGGGCGAGGCGGGCAAGGTCGAGCTCGTGACCTGCAAGCCGGTCAAGGGCAAGCAGCGCTGCACGGCCAAGCTCGTCTCCGGCACGATCAAGCTCGAAGCCGCCAGGCTGACGGCGCGGGCTGTGCTCTCCCAAAAGGGGCGTGTCGTGGCGACGGGCACGGTGCGCACTGTCGATAGCCATGTGGAGTTCATGTCCAACAGCTCGCGCATACTGCCCCGCGGCCGCTACACGTTGACGATCACGCGTAAGGCCGGCAGGCATATCACCGAGACCCGCGAGGCGATCACGATTACCTGAGCGGGTGTCAGGCTAGTATCACGTGTGATACAGTCGGCTTTATGGCTGAGGTCAGCATCCGAGACCTGCGCAACCACGGCGGCGATGTGGTGGATCGTGCCGCGCGGGGAGAGCAGGTCACGATCACGCGCTCGGGCAAGCCTGTCGCTGAGCTACGGGCGATATCGCCTCGTGGGCTTTCAGCGGAGGCTCTACTGAGTCGCTGGCGGCGGCTGCCGCCCGTAGATCCTGCAGCGGTTCGTGAGGA
>JBAPRR010000067.1:0-2571 GCA_049281195.1 Acidimicrobiales bacterium | reverse complement strand
CAATACCGCCGTCATCGTGGCGATCCAGATGCTTGTGTTGCGGCTCGTCCGTAGGCACCGTCGAACCTTCGCCCTGGCCGCCGTCGGGTTGATCTTTGTGCTGGCCTGGACGCTCCTCGGATTCGCCGAAGTCGTCGACGGCTCAGGTTGGCGGATCGTAATCTTGTTCGTCTTCGTCAGCCTGTTTGCCGTGGGGGAGACCATCCTGGCTCCTACGAGGAACCCGCTGATCAACGCTCTGGCCGATGACAGGATCCGCGGCCGAGCAAATTCAATCTCAAGTTTGTCAATTTCTGTAGCACTGATCGTCAGCCCGGCCATCGTCACTAGCCTGCTCGCGGCGCACCTCGGAGGGGTGTGGATCGCGCTGCTGTGTCTCAGCTCCCTCGGGATCGTCGCGATCGCCGCCCGGCTCCGCGTGATACTCACCGCGGAGCAGGATCTCGTCACGCAGCCTTGCATGACCGAATCGCCGCTCGAGCAGTTGGGCGATCTACCTACTGTGGTACAAGGAAGTGAAAGCCTCGAACCGCTGATGGAGTCACCATGAGCCGCCAGGACTTCGATGTCGATGGGAAGTCACGGTCTCGAGGCGATGCGATATCGGATGTGAGTGGCCTCTGGGGTGTCGATGACTCGAGCGATCTCCAACTCGACCCTCTCCGGCAACACTTCAAATAGGCGCCGCCCACCGCCGAACAGCACCGGCACCTGGTGGATCTGCAACTCGTCGAGGACACCTGCCGCGAGCGCGGCCTGTGCCGTATAAGCGCCATGGACCAGGACGTTGCTGTCACCCGCGGCGGCCTTTGCCTGTGCCATCGCGCTGGCGATCCCATCCTTCACATAGGTCACCAATGGATAGTTGGCGACCGACGGACCCGGCGGCCGGTGGCTGGGGACGAAGATTGGGACGCCGCGGTGGTGGTCACCGCCCCAGTGATCAACTTGTTCCACGGTATTGCGACCGGCGAGGACAGCGCCGGTCTCTTTGATTTCTTCCAGAAATTGAGCCCCAATTCCCGACGCATCGACGGTCTCCGCCGTTGGCGCAGCGTTCGAAGCAAACCCATACCACTCGTGGAGTCGCATGAAGTCGTCGCCGCCGGGGTTGCCCGGTTCGTCGTTCGGGCCAGCGATGTACCCGTCAAGTGACATCGACATGTAGAGGACGGATCTAGACATAAGCGCTCCAATCTCGGTTCTGGCGTAGAAGAGACGACGCGTCGTGGAACGAGTCATCGATTGGTCGCCACAGACGGGCCAGCCGGGCTCTGCGGTTTCGTCATCACGTCCCCCACAGCGCCTGGGTGGGCTAGATCCAGGCGGCGCCCAGAGCGGGCCACAAAATGGCGGCGCCGATGCCCCCACCTCGAGAGGACGTGGATCACAACCAGCTCGTCTTTGGTCGACGCCTAGATGACGGTGGCAAAGGCCGCAACTCCCACCCCGAAGATGAGAGAGAGGGACGGCTTCGGACAGAAACTGAGAACACAGTCGCTATTTTGTCGCCCCGCTGATAGAAACCGGTCCTGCCGAGTGTGTTTGGCTCTCGGCTACGAAGGTGGGCGGGGCGGCAGCGGGTAGTCGCCTCATGAACTTGAATCCACGATGTGAGATTGGGGTAGCGACCATGCTGAGACGTTTGGTGTTGATGACAGCAGGATTTGTCATGGTGACAACTCTGGGATTCGTTGGGACAGTGTCAGCCGCCACTCCTGCGGTCCAGCACATAAAGCCGGGGGGTGTCTGGACTAACGAGACGAACGGAGCAGGATGCGCGATAGATACCTTTGGCCCTGGTCATACTTGGACCGCCGACCTCTACGGTGACTCTGGTACCTACACCGGCGGTCGGAACAATGTCACCTTGACTTACACTGCAGGTAACGATGCTCCCGCAACATTCTCGGGCACGTTTTCGAAGTCTAAGAAGGAATATTCTGGTTCTTACGGCGGCAAGGGCGCGGGTTTCACAGGTCAACTGGTAAAAGGAAGGGTCGCGAAGTGGAAGGGAAATAAGTGCTGACCCTCAACGGTGCAGTCTGAATCTCGTTGCACCAACAAGCCTCAGTCGCTAGGGGCGCGTCGATCTTCGTCATTCGGCGCACTGCTCTCTCAATTGCCAAATCGAGTCGTGACGAGCTGATCGAAGCGCCGGACACGAGTTTTCCGGGCCGTTGGTGCCGGCAAGGGGGGCCGTCATGACCCCCTTCAGGTCCTAACGCGGTCGGGATTGGCCATTTCCTGTGGTGCCGAGCGATTTTCTGCGACGGCGTACCGTCACGCCAAGCACCACCACCGTCATCACCACGACTACGACGAGCACGATGACCAATGCCAGAAGACCTTTTCGGCTGGCTTTCGGACGCGGCAAAGTCGCGTGCCTTTTGCCAATCGTTGAGCCGACGGTCGACCGGCTGACGACCGGAGTCGTCGAAGTTGTCGTCGGAGAAGAAACCTTGGAGGTGGCCGTCGCCCTGAATGCCACGACGGAGTATGCGGTCGGCACCAGCATCAAATCGTCACCGACACTTGGAGTCGGAAAGTGGTTGGCGATCTCTCCAACAC
>JBAPRR010000066.1:0-9332 GCA_049281195.1 Acidimicrobiales bacterium | reverse complement strand
AGTCGTATGTGCTGTCGATGCTCACGCAGAACGAGCTGTCGCAGTTGATCCTCCCCGTCGGCGAGATGACCAAGGCCGATGTGAGGGCGAAAGCGGCTCTATATGGACTGCGCACCGCCGAAAAGGCCGAAAGCCAAGAGGTGTGCTTCATCCATTCGGCCACCGGGCGCCAGGAGTTTTTGGGAGATCGGATCGCACTGCACCGGGGGAGTGTGGTGGACGGCGATGGCAAATTTCTTGGCGAGGTGGATGCCGTGGAGATGGTCACGGTCGGGCAGCGCCGGGGTCTCGATCTCGGAGGCAACCAGTCACGCCGTTACGCGGTAGCGGTCGACGTACCGGCCCGACGTGTCGTGGTCGACAGCGCCGAGCACCTGCTGGCAGACCACGTGATGATCGGTGCGCCGACGTGGGTCTCCGATCCTTTAGGCGCCGGGGAGCGCGTGCTCGTTCAGACCAGCGCGCACGGCCGGGCCTTTGCCGCCGAATTCGCCGGTGGTTCACTCATCTGCGATGCGCCGCAGCGCAAGGTCGCCGCCGGCCAGACCGTGGCCTTCTACGACCCTGAAGAGCCCGATTCGGTGCTCGGTTCCGCCCTCGCCGCCTGACCGTTTCCGGTCTGCCACGGCGTCACAGCCTGCCGATACGCTCGACCGGACGATGAGCGCCAAATCGAAATCAGGGGCGAGTGGGCTGCACGGAGACACGGCGCCTACCGGTGTCGTGCCACCCGGCGATGCTGCGAGAGCGGACGATCTGCGAGGGCAGATCAGCTACCACAACGCCCGTTATCATCAGGACGACGCCCCCGAGATAAGCGACGCCGATTTCGACGACCTGGTGCGCGAGCTCAGGTCCCTCGAGGCTCAATACCCCGAGCTGGCGACCCCGGATTCCCCGACGCAGTCTGTCGGAGCACCCCCTTCGACGCTGTTCGCCCCGGTTCAGCACGCGACGCCCATGATGAGCCTCGACAACGCGTTCGAACCGGCTGACCTCGACGCCTGGGTGCAGAGGATGGTCCGGGTCGCTCCCGAGGCGGCCGAGGCGAAGTTCGTCTGCGAGCTGAAGATCGACGGGATCGCGATGTCGATCACCTATCGAGACGGCGTCTTTGCCCAGGCGGCGACCCGTGGGGACGGGCGCACCGGTGAGGACGTGACGGCCAACGTTGCAACCGTGAAGGCGGTTCCGCAAAAGCTGTCATGGCCAAAGGGAAGAGGAAAGGTGCCTTCTGTGATGGAGGTACGCGGCGAGATCTACATGCCTCTGTCGGCCTTCGAAAACCTGAACAAGCGCCAGATGGAGGCCGGGCAGAGGGTTTTCGCGAATCCGCGCAATTCAACAGCGGGCTCGCTCCGACAGAAGGATGCCGCCATAACTGCCAGCCGCGACCTGTCGTTCTGGGCTTACCAGCTGGGCGCGTTCATCGGACCGAAGACTCCACCCCGGCATTCGGATGCGCTCGAGCTCCTGCGCGAATGTGGAATGCCGGTCAACCCCGAGACCAGGGTGGTCGACGGTCCGCACGCCGCGATCGAAAGGGTCAAGTACTTCGAGGAGCACCGTCACGACCTGGACTACGAGATCGACGGCGTTGTGATCAAGGTCGACGAGTTCGCGCTTCAGGCGGAGTTGGGCGCGACTTCGCACGCACCACGGTGGGCGATCGCATACAAGTTCCAGCCCGAAGAGCGGACGACCAAGTTGAACCGCATCGAGGTCTCGATCGGCCGGACGGGGAGAGCCACCCCCTTCGCGGTGCTGGAGCCGGTCGTCGTGGCCGGATCTACGGTCGGACTCGCCACCCTGCACAACGAGGACCAGGTGCGCCTGAAGGACGTCAGGCCGGGAGACACCGTCATCGTCCGTAAGGCGGGCGACGTGATCCCCGAGGTGATCGGCCCGGTTCTGGCCGACCGCGACCCTAAGTCGAAGCCGTGGGTCTTCCCTAAGAAATGCCCGGCATGCGGGACCGACCTGGTACGTCTGCCGGGGGAGAGCGACACCTTCTGCACCAACTTGGAGTGCCCCGCCCAACGCGTGCAGCGGATCGCCCACTTCGGTTCCCGGGGCGCCATGGACATCGAGGGATTCGGTGAGAAGCGCGTCGTGCAGCTGGTGAACCTCGGCCTGGTCTCCGATGTCGGTGACATCTACTCGCTCACCCTTGAGCAGCTGATTTCGCAGGAGCGCATGGGCGACATCTCGTCGGACAATCTTTTGAGGGCGATAGCGGCGTCGAAGACGAGAGGCCTGGCACGCCTGTTGGTTGCGCTCGGTATCCGACATCTCGGCGGCACAGGAGCGCGTGCGGTGTCGCGGGCCTTCGGAGATCTTGACTCGCTTATGGCCGCCCCGGTGGAGGAGATCGCCGGCGTGGCTGGTATCGGGCCTGTGATTGCCGCGAGCGTCGCTGAATTTGTGGCCGCGCCAGCAAACCGTGCGGTCATCGACAAGTTGCGTGAGGCCGGTGTCGTCTTGTCTGAGCCGGGGGTGCCCACAGGAGGTTTGCCCGCGATGGGTGACGGCTCCGGCGGAGTGGTTAGGGCCGGTGTCGGCGGGGGCGGAGTGGTTGTGGCCGGTGGAGTGGTCGCGGGCGGCGGGGGCGGTGGAGAGGTGGTGGCGCAAACTCTCGCTGGTAAATCGGTCGTAGTGACGGGAACTGTCGAGGGCTACACCCGAGAAGAAGCAGAAGATGCGATCCTGGCTCGAGGTGGGAAGTCGCCCGGAAGCGTGTCGGCAAAGACTTTCGCAGTGGTGCTCGGAAGTGATCCCGGGGCCGCAAAACTGAGGAAAGCCGAAGAGATCGGTGTGCCGATCGTCGACAGTGACCGCTTTGAAGAACTTCTCGAAAGCGGTGAACTGCCACAGAGCTAGTGGTTCCATGGGCTCTTGTTAGTTCCAGGGGCTTTTGTTAGTTCCAGGGGCTCTTGCCCCGCACGCCGGACACCCGACAGCCTCGATCACCTGCTCGCGGAGTAGCGTACTCGTAGCGCCGAACCTACGGGGGTGCGTGATGAGGTCAAAGGTCTCGATCAGGTTCTGCATGATCCTGATTGTCGGCGTTCCCGTCATATTCTTCGGGACGACGCTGGGCGCGACCGGTGCTTCGGCCGTGATCAACAGTCAGTCGACGAGAGCAACAGCGACGGCCGTAAAGACGTCACCGCGTGTGTCAGTGAAGACCGTGCAGAGTGTGGAAACGGTGGGGAACGCCCAGAACGCCACCACTCCAAAGACGGTCACGCGTAATCACGGTGGGATTGTGTCGAATTTCGGTGGAGGAATGTTCTATCCACGTGGCATCACGACCGGTCCCGATGGGGCGCTCTGGTTCGTCAATGACGGTTCAAACACGATCGGACGGATCACCACTTCGGGCGTCGTAACCACATTCGCGGCGGCCGAACTCAATGCTCCGCAGATCATCATCACAGGGCCTGACGGCGCTCTGTGGTTCGCCAACGAAGGTGGCAATTCGATCGGGAGGATCACCATCTCAGGTGTGATCACGTTCTACACCGCTCCCGGAATTTTCGAGCCCATAGGCATAACGCCGGGTCCCGATGGCGCTCTGTGGTTCACGACCAACGGAGACTCGATCGGACGCATAACCACGTCGGGCTCGATCACACTTTTCACGAGCAGTCTTCTGGCCAGCCCGAACTCAATCACCACCGGACCCGACGGGAATCTGTGGTTCACCAATTACGGCGCCAACTCGGTGGGGAAGATGACGACCTCGGGTTTGGTGTCGAACTACTCGAGCCCGGGCATTTCGCGCCCCGAGGTGATCGCGAGGGGTCCGGCGAATGCGCTGTGGTTCACGAACCAGGGCAACAACTCGATCGCACGCATAACGACGTCGGGCGTAGTTGCGGACTTCAAGAACAGCGGCTTATCAGTGCCGTTCGCCATCGTGGCCGGTCCAGAGCATTCGATGTGGTTCACGAATACCGAGGGGAACTCGATCGGCCGGATCTCTACCTCGGGTAATACCTTCCAGTTCTTCCACTCGCCGACGATCTCGGATCCAGAGGGGATCACGGTAGGTCCCGACGGCAAGTTGTGGTTCACCAACATGATCAGCCAATCGATTGGCAATGTCACGACCAGCGGGCTCGTCTCGAACTTCATAGGCGATGGCGTCAATTTTCCAGAGTCCATCGTCGCCGGACCTGATGGTGCGTTGTGGTTCACCAATTCCGGGAACAATTCAATCGGTCGGATAACGACGAGCGGCGTGTACAGCAACTACATGTCGTCTGACATCGACGGACCCACGGGTATCACGGTTGGACCCGACGGCGCTCTGTGGTTCGCGAACACCACGGGCAATTCGATCGGGCGGATCACGACGTCAGGCGTTTTCACCGAATACACGGGGAGCGCCATCCATGACCCCGGGGCGATTGTCGCCGGACCTGATGGCGCACTGTGGTTCACGAACGGGTCCAAATCGATAGGGAGGATCACCACCTCCGGAGTCGTGACCAGCTACACCGGTACGGGCATTGAAAGCCCGAACAGCATCACCGTCGGATCTGACGGCGCTCTCTGGTTCACCAACTACGCGAGCAACTCGATCGGACGGATCACGACATCGGGAGTGGTCAGCAACTTCACCGGGACCGGAATCTACCGACCGAACTCGATCGCCTCTGGATCGGACGGAGCCTTGTGGTTCACCAACATAGGCATCCCTAACCCGGACTCCATCGGACGTATAACGACCTCAGGTGCTGTCACGAATTTCTCGGGGCCGCTCGAGAGCTCGGCATTCTCGATCACCGCTGGACCGGACGATGCGCTCTGGTACGCCAGGGAAGGCAATGCCATCGGTCGGATCACGACTTCAGGGATCGCCACTTCCTACACCGGGCCTGGGATCGACACACCGTTTCTGATTACGGTGGGTCCTGATGGTGCTTTGTGGTTCACCAACGAGAGCAACAACTCCATCGGACGGATCACCGCCGTACCTACAGTGGCGGTCTCGCCCACTGTGGGGCTACCTGGACAGGTGATGAGCGTCAGCGGCACCGGTGACACACCGGGAGAACTGGTAAACGTCAGGTATCAGACGGGTCTATCGAGCGGGGCACCCTCGATTGTCGTGATCTGCGCTGCAATTGCCACCTCTGATGGATCCTTCAGTTGCATCGGCCACATTCCGCGTTCGCCCGCAGCAGGGCCGGACGGCGCACACGCCATAACGGCCCTGGGGCGGACTTCCAGGGACACGGCGAGGGTGATTTTCCAGTTGACCTGATCGGCCCCCTCGGCCTCCTCGGCCCCCGGCCCCCGGTCGGGTGAGGTGAGACGACGACAAAGTGGGTCTGGGGTCTGGGGTCTGAGGGCTGAGGGCTGAGGCGGGTATCCCAGGTCATGACCCCTCTGGGAGTGTGGCGAGTGGAACCTCGCCCTCAAGTCGTTGGAGCGAATCGCGGAGTCCCGATGGGACGAGCCGAGGGGTCCCTACAGGACGAGCCGACGGGCAGCTTTCAAAGCTTCGGAAAGCGCGCCGCCGCCAAAATCTGGGTAGACGTCACGGCTGGGCGATAGCTCCTTGACCAGTTGCAGAAGGCTGTCCAGACAGTGTTTTGACGGCCGGTGCCGATCCGACGACGTTCACGTTCACCGTGTATTCAATCGTCGTCTCCAGCTTCCTGTGGGCCCTGCATTTTGCAGCAAGACGATGTGCAAATAGGAAATCGAGCTGCCCGATACCTTGATCTGAACGGATCTAACCATCCCGCCCACGAAACCGGGGTCAAAGAAGCCTGCATCTTCGGCGAAGGTCTGCGCGGACGAATACGGCAGGTAGTACGAGCCGTCACGAAGGACTGTCGAATGGACGTGTTCGAGAACCCTGAACATTGTTGGAAGGTTGCTCGGCGAACCACCACAACTGATGCGATCGTAGATCGAGACGACAGGCCACCAGCAAGACGATCCGACCTGTGTCATGGACTCGGCCCCGACCTTCGGTCCTTGAAGGGTCTCCGTCAAGGCGGAGAGCGCCTGCGCCTGCCCGAGGGCCATTGGCTCGACAGCGCAGAGCTCGACAGTGTAAATACGGGCCGCGTATTCAAGACGCGAGACGGCGCCTACTTCCGTGTGCAGCAATCAATTCCACTTCGACCGCCTGGTCGAAGTTGTACGTCGGATGAGATCCGTCATCTTCCGGTGCGCTTGACTATTACCTTGTCGGGAAACAGGGTCACCGTGACTGTGGGCCAGTGACTGTGTGGCGGATATGAAACGCCCGTCACTGTCGTCAACCAAGGCGGAAGAGCGGGATCCCAGCCATCGGCGGTGAGCTGCCACGCCGCACCAGTTCCGATTTCGAACAACTCGCCGAAGATGTTCAGCAGACTGTCTTTTGCAGATCCCCAATACAGCAGCAGCCCAACGTGGCCCCGCGGAACTGCCTTTTCGATGAGAGCCACTGCGCGGACATCGAGGGTTACCTCGCTCTGGGGACCCTGTTCGGGATCGGGATTGAGGAGACCCTGGGCACTCAGTGCACCCAGGGCGAGAATGCAAACTACCAAGACGGCTTTGTAAATGAGATTTCTCTGCTTGGCCGGAAGCGTCGCCCATGCACCCGGTAGTTCTGCGAGGCGGCGGTGGGCCCAAATCGCGATGAGCAGATCGGTTACTGCCCACAACACCACCACCCAAATAAGTATCCCTACTGGCCACAAAAAGAAGTGCAAATAGCGGAGGTTGACAAAGAGCGATTTGGGAACGATGGAAAGGGACGCGACGGTAGCAACCGCGCAGAGAAAACCAAGCATTGCAAGTGTGGCGAGATCACGCCGTCCGAACCACCAGGCAGTCGTGGCGATGATGGCCATCAGAACCAGCACCAAGACGCCTGCGATCGGATCTCTATCACCGATATCTTTGAGGGTGAGGAGATCGCTTTCCCGGGTGTGCATGGTCCAGATCGGTCGCAACGAGCCTGCGAAGGCCAAGCTTCGAAAACCGAACGAAGGCCCTAACAGCGCTCCGCCTCGGTTGTGGAGAAGCAGCGACAGATTCCCCTTGCTCCCATTGCCGATTTGCTGAACAACGGCGGGAGCCCAACAGATTGCCGCCACGATCAGTCCCAAAACTAACCACCTGAGTGGGCGTGTCCCGCGTCGGACGAGTCCAATGAGAGGGGCGGCAACAACGACTATTGCCGCGAACACCGCGAAGAAAAGCTCCGCCTGCACCGCGACCGATGCAGTGAGGACAAGCCAGGGCCACCAGCCCAGAGATCCAGTCGCCACGACCCAGGCAAGCACGATGCTTGTCACAACAAATGGGATGGCAAAGTTAGGATTCCACGTCGGATGGGTGAAGATGTCGGGAATCAGCCAAGCCAGGTCGAGGACAATGAGACTCACTGCTGCGCCTGCGAGCACGCGACCAGCTGACCAAAGTCCTTCGATCGCCAGCGAGAGGACGAGTGCTTCAACCAATGCGGCGCCCCACAAAGCGCCTTGGGTTGAGTCAAGGTGAACAGGAAAAGTAAGAAGCCAATATTGGAGAGGGCCGGGGTCGTAGAGCAAGTGACCAGTTCGCAACGACGTGGTGGAGAACTGCCCCACGAGTGGTGAGTGAAACGATAGGACCGTGTAGGCCCTGAACGAGATGGTCGCGTCATCGCCAAGAGCGCGCCAACCTCTGGCCATCTCGATAGTCGCCGGGACGAGCATGACAGTCCAAACGGTGAGATGGCTGAGTACACGAATCACTTGTGATTGTTGAGGTCGTTCGCGCGACGGTGTTCGAGCGGCTTCGTCCGCCCGATCGTCCGCAAGCCGACTCACGGCGTCACCCTATTTCGTTGCCAGGGCGTCAGGGGCTCTTCAGATCTGCAAGTAGATCTTCCTCCCGATAGCTCCCTGCCGGTTGATGTCCATAAGGACGGAGACGTCGGTCCGCCTCTTCAGGAATTCATTGACGGCGGGTGTCACCTCGGGCCATGCGTAGTTCTCGTAGTCGTCTACAGCGATGATTCCGCCCGGAACCATGTGCTCGGCGCACAGAAGAAGATCGGAAAGAGCGGTCTCGTAGGAATGACCGCCGTCCACGTGCGCGAACCGGAAGCGCTGATCGTCGGCAATGGTGATCTCGGTGCTCAGGCCTTCGATGATCCGAATACGGTCCTCGTCGAGATCCGGGACGACGCTGCGGACGTTCTTGAGCAAGGTCTGCGGACTGGGACGGTCGATATACGTGTCGTAAGTCTCAGTCTGGAACGCGTCGTTGACCACCAGCCGTTCGCCCGGCTGGAGACACATTGCTAGAAACGCTGCCGAGCGACCTTGGTAGGTCCCGATTTCGAACAGGTCTCCTCGGAGCAAGAAAGAAGACTGCATCTTGAGAATCGTTGTGAAGACGAGAGCATCGTCGTATGTGAAATAACCCGGAATTCGAGACGCCGTTATGAACGATGATGCGAGTCCGCTGAAACGCGCCCCACGCGATGTCATCAGCTCGTCGTTCAGCTGGGTCCTAGTCGCCGCCCTGTAACCGCGCCTCAGCTGCTCGTATCGCTCCTGGGGCAGAAGTCGCCTGGCAAGGGATGTCGCGCGATCGATTGCTTGTTGGTTCACGTGCTACGGCCTCTCGGAAAACGGGCACCTCGTCGTTCCGACGGTACCTCAGTGGGTCCTGGCGGGAAAAAGGCTTTTGAAGGCCTTTGAAGGCCTCGGCCAGGGGAGCGAGTGAGTCAGCCGTTGACTCGAGCACTGATGATCTAGTCCGATCTCGGAGCCTTTCTCAACGGTCGAACGTGTACGTCGACACGGCACACGGACTCGGACACAAGGCACGGACACAAGGCACGGACACAAGGCACGGATACGAGGCACGCGGACCCGGGACCCAATGGCTACTTATGGGTCCGTACACGGCGACGCTCGTTGCGGAGTCCATCCTGTCGGGTCACACGCCGAAGGAGCCATCCGGACGGACGGCGTCGCGGTTTTCTTGACGGGCCTGCGCATGTCGCCATACGCGACGATGGCCCCCTTTCGGGAGCCATCGCGTGTTTGAGCGCGCCGGCTCGACCGGGCGCTTTCGGTTGAATGCGGAACCTCGGTTGTTCCGGTCCGCGGAGATGGGGATTCCGCTGGTGGCCGGTTAGGGGTCTTCACCATCTAAGAACGATCCCTGGACATGATCGGGATCAGGTCTCCAGTCGTCAGGTGGTCCGTCGTCAGGTGATCGATCCTCGAAGGACTCGTAATCGGGTGGTTCTGGTGATTCCGGGGGGACCAGCCTTCTGTGTCCGGGGGGACCTTCCCAGGTCCACTTGCGGACCGTCT
>JBAPRR010000065.1:0-2994 GCA_049281195.1 Acidimicrobiales bacterium | reverse complement strand
CCGTTGTAATCGAAGACCTGTTGAAAGATCGAGTTGTTCTGGCTGCCAACGACATAAGGGCGTTGTGCATTGGGAGTCAACGAAACAAAGACCATCCAGCTGAGTGACACGGCGACGACAATCGCTGCCATCCCGGCCAGCTGGAGTATGCGGGTCCAAATTCCGCGATTCGAGACCACGAGGTACGTGACACCGAGCGCCGGAAGGACGAACCACGCTTCGATCATCTTCGCTTGAAACGCGAGGCCTACCCACACACCGGACATCGCCACGCTGCGACTGCTGCCGGTGGCGCAAGCGGTGACGATCGAATCGGCCGCCAGGACCAGCAACAGCACCAGCAAGGTGTCCGATATGTTGCCCCGGTCGAGCGTCATCGTCGCCGGCGAGATCGCTAAAATCACCGATGCGATGATTGCGGCCACAGGACCGGCGAGGCGGCGGACCACCCGGTACAAGACGAGCACCGTGATCACTCCCTCGATGACCTGAGGAAGCGCAATCGCCCAGGTGTGTATGCCGAAAACACGGACAGAAAGGGCTTGAATCCACAAGGCTCCGGGAAGCTTGTCGATCGAGACGGTTCCAGCCGGATCGAAAGCGGCGTAGAGGAAGTCGTGCCAACTGGCAGACATGCTTCTCACCGCGGCGGCGTAGAAGATCTCGGTACTCGATCCCATTTGCCAGCCATAAGCGATCCCTGCGACTACAGCAGTGATCAAAAGGATCGGACGCGACCACGACGGTTGATCCGAAGGTGAGAGCCAGAACGCCACACGACGCCGCCAGGTACGCGCAGCTTCGGGTTCGACCTCTGCAGTGTCGGTCACGTTGGAAAAGAGTCAGGCCCGGTGAGACGACTTCAATTCTTTGGCTTGGTAAAGGGAGGATCGATAGGACTGTGCAAACTGAGTCCTCCGTCGCAGGTGAGAACCTGGCCCGTCACCCAGTGCATCGAATGCAGACCGATCACCGTGGCTGCGATGTCTTCGGGGCTTCCCAGGCGAAACAGTGCCGTACGGCCGGCGACACCGCCCAGCCACTTTCCGTCCCTCGGAATCCGAATATCGAGCATCGGAGTGTCGGTCACTCCGGGGGCGACGGCATTAACCCTGACCGCCGGAGCCCACTCACGTGCCGCTACCCGGATGATCATGTCGAGCGCAGCTTTCGATGCACAGTAGATACCCATTCCCGAATCAGGGAGCGTCGCGCTGACACTCGAGATCGCGACGATTGATCCCTCTCCTGCTTCGGTCATCGGCGCAGCAAGAGCGCGCATGGCCAGCCACACCCCTCTCGCGTTCACCGCGAATACCCGGTCCCATTCCGACGATGACGCGTAATCGAGCAACCCGTTGTGCGCTATCCCCGCTGTGATCGTCACCACAGCGGGAGTTCCAATCATCTTCAACGTCTCTGTCTTGGCCGCCTCGATCTGTTCGGGATCGCTGATATCACATTCGATATCTCCGCTTCCCCCTATGTCCCAGGTAACCGCTTCGATTCCAGCGGCCTTGTGGCGAGCAGTGACAGCAGCGCCGATTCCGGATCCCCCGCCGACAACCACCGCAGAGCCGGACGCACCCATAGGCTCAGCGTAACCTCAGGGAGAAGCCTCGATCCGGGAGACCATCATGAGCGTCGTTCACCATTCAGCCATTTGTGTGACCGACGTCGAGGAGAGCCTGCGCTTCTGGCATGAGGCAATGGGCTTCGAAGTGTTGATGGACCACAACTTCTCTGCTGATTGGCCGACGTTGTTCAACGTACCGTCGAGCGACCTGAGAGCGATATTTCTCGGAGACCCGAGCAATCCTGATTCAGGGATCGTCGAACTTATAGATCTTCAGGTAACGGGGCTCGAACGTGAAGAGAACCCGACCCCCCGCGCCGGGTTCATGCTGCTTTCGGTCATGACCGATGTCGCTGCCACGCTCGAGCGCCTGGCGAAACTCGGTTTGGGTGGAGTTCCCCGCAGGCTCACGGTCTCAGGAGTTTCAATGGCAGTGGTCCACGATCCGGACGGCGTCATGATCGAGCTCTTCGACACGAAAGCGTCGTCGAACCTTGAGGCTCTGCGCGAATCGGACGCTTGACCGGGCGTTCATCGCTTCCGCCATTCCGGGTGCAGGTGCTTCTCGCGTGCGAACCTCTGCGCCAAGATCACTTGACCGTTGAGAGCATCTGCCTCGGGAGAAGTTGCAAGCCATGCGACAACCGATGCGGGCACAGAAGGAGGGGCCCCTGGATAGCGTCCCTCCAGACCCAGAGCTGCGGCGTTGATCTTCTGGCGTTCCGTCTCGACGTAGCCCGGATCGACGTTGTAGATGCGGATGCCGCGATCCCCTAGTTCCACCGACAAGATCGGAGCGAAACGGTGAAAAGCGGCTTTCGATGCCGCATACGCAATCCCCCACCCTCCCGAACCGACGGGCGCGGTCGGGTCCCCGGTCGCAACGTGCGATGAGACATCGATGATCACGCCTGATCCGGCCTCGAGCATTGAAGGCAGGACCGCCTTGATCATGACGGCTTGAGAGACGACGTTGGCCATCAGTTTTCGCTCGAGCTGCGCGATCGTCAGATCCAAGAACGGAAGCATGCTCCCCGGTCCGGTGTCGACCGCGTTGTTGACCAGAACGTCGATACGACCCCACGCGTCGAGGACGTTGCGGCAGGCGGCACCGAGCGACGAGTGGTCGTGAAGGTCTGCTTTCAACTTCAATGCCCTGGCTCCGGCCGCCTCGACCTCGGTGGCCGTCTCGTCGAGGCTTCCCGGCAAGACCCTTCCCTCGCCTACGTCTGAGTCGTCAAGCCCTTCACCTCGATGAACGCTGCGCGCCGCGATCGCCACGTCAAGACCACTTTGGGCCAGCGCTATCGCCGCAGCACGTCCTATTCCCCGGCTGGCGCCCGTTACAAGGGCAACGCGCCTTTTCTCGAGCGTTGACATGGACCGAGTCTCGCGGATGGGACGGCCGGTACGCGAAG
>JBAPRR010000064.1:0-1627 GCA_049281195.1 Acidimicrobiales bacterium | reverse complement strand
GAGCACCGACTCCAAAGAGGGGATCCGAGCTTTCCTCGAACACCGCGAAGCCTCTTGGGTGGGAAGCTGAACCCTCGTTCTGATGTTGGTGAACCTCCGGGCAACCGATGAAGGACGTCGTCACATCCGCTGAGCGTCGCCAGGCCTACGTCGACGAAGGACTTTGGACCGACGATACGCTGGCCTCTCTATTCGAGGCGTCGGCGGAAAGCCACCCGACCGCCCTCGCCGTGGTTGACGGTTCGACCGGGCGTCAGGTCACGTACGGTCAACTGCTTCAAGACGTGCGCACGCTGTCGAGCTATTACGCG
Organism: Acidimicrobiales bacterium; assembly: GCA_049281195.1. Taxonomy (GTDB): domain Bacteria; phylum Actinomycetota; class Acidimicrobiia; order Acidimicrobiales; family CAVXTF01; genus JBAPRR01. The sequence continues at coordinate 1,316 of JBAPRR010000064.1, read as the reverse complement.
GCCCACGGGATCGAACCGGGCGACACGATCTCGGTGCAGTTACCCAACGGTTACGCCGCCGTTGTCGCCCACATGGCCGCCTTCTACTCGGGAGCGGTTCTAAATCCGCTTCTTCCGAACTACAGAACTCATGAGCTTCGCCACATTCTGTCGGTCGGCCGTACGAAGCTCTTAGTCACGCCGGCCACCTACCGCTCATTCGACTTTCCGGCAATGGTCGAAGAGTTGAAACCTGGCCTTCCGTGCTTGAGGCACCATCTCGTGGCCGATGCTGAACCAGACGTTCGCGCTGCTGAGAATCTTGAAGGAGTCCTTCAAGGCCCAGCCCAGGAATTCGCCCGAGTCAAGCGTCCGTCTGACGAGGTATCGGAGGTCATATTCACTTCGGGAACCGAGGCTGCGCCGAAGGCGGTGATGCATACCGAAAAAACGCTCGGGTTTGCGATCCGCAACACCATTTCCTGGTTGGGGATGGGAGCTTCGGAAGTCATCTGGATGCCATCGCCAGTGGGGCACTCGACCGGACTCAACTTCGGCATTCGTATGGCGTTGAGCAACGGATACCCCCTTGTTCTTCAGGATCGATGGGATCCTGAACAAGCGGTGGATCTCATCGGAAGATACCGATGCACCTACACGCTGGCGTCGACGACGTTCTTGACCGATCTGCTACGCGCATCGGTGTCGGATCCCGGCAGGGTGGGATCCCTGCGCCTGTTCTGTTGCGGTGGAGCGCCAGTGCCGCCGGCGCTGGTGGCAGAAGCCGAGTCGATCGGGATCGGCGTATTGCGTGTGTACGGTTCGACTGAACTGATCCTGGCGTCGTGGACCAGACCCGATGCGCCTGTCGAACGACGGACCCAAACTGACGGCAGTGTGATGGCCCACGTGGAACTCGCGGTGTGGGACGACCAAGGCAACGTCGTGGCGCCGGGAGAGGTGGGTGAACTGGTGGCCCGGAGTCCGGCGACGGCGGTCGGCTTTGCTTTTGACCAGGATCGAACCAAAACGACATTCCTTCCCGGAGGTTGGGTCCGATCAGGTGATCTAGTCCGTGTCGAAAACGGTGACCTGACGGTCGTCGGACGCAAGAAGGAGATCATCATCCGGGGTGGTCTCAACATCGCGCCCCGCGACATCGAGAGTGCACTGCTGCAAATCAACGGAGTGGCGTCGGTGGCCGTGATCGGCCTGCCCGATGATCGCCTTGGTGAGATCGCGTGCGCCTGTCTCATCATGGACGAAGGTGTTGACCCGATCGGCGTCGACGAGACCTCGAGGTTTCTTACCGAGCATGCCATGGCGCGGTACAAACA
>JBAPRR010000063.1:0-2087 GCA_049281195.1 Acidimicrobiales bacterium | reverse complement strand
GTCCAGAAAGTGCACCGTTGCGATCGGTCAGGTCACCTTGACTTTTGCGATGGTCGTGGGGTTCCCCGTTGGACTGCAATCCGCGGTCGTGGTGGCTACCTTGCTGCCGGAACTGTTGTAAATCGTGATGTTGGCATCATCGTCTTGGGCGCTGATGGTGTCAGTCCCTGCCGTACCCGCCGTAAACGACGGGGTACTAATTGTCCCTGTAGTCGGGGTATCGATCGTGAAACTACTGGGGCTGCTGATCGTTCCCGACTCCGCGATGCCTTTCTTTCCGGCGATGTTGTTTGTTGCAGGTGTGCCGTCTGAGCTCAGATCGTTGTCAGTGGTCACGGTCCCGTCTTCCTTGCCACCGGGGGCCAAGGTGTATGCAGCCGAGGCCAACGTGCCCTCTACCGTGGTCACGCTCGACCACGTGATCTTGAACTTCGCCCCGGGCGCGACCGAAGCCGGGTAGGTCTGGGTCGTCTTGACAGACACGTCACCGTTCGCGATGCCGGTTTTGCACGACAAGGTGTAGGTCGTCGTCTTCGTCTTGGTTCCCGCGGTACTTGCAGCTAGCGCCGGTGAAGAAAACGCCGCGACGCTCCCAATAACTCCGGCAATTAACGCGACTGACAGGGCAACTCCCTGCAGCGCACCCCTTTTTGCGTGGATCACTTGACCTCCTTCAGGCCGAAATGCATTTGATGGTCTATAGCCCCCTGTCACCGCTTGTTTCGTATCCAAAATGCGCTCGTGCCAAACCGCAGGCGCGGAATCGCAACGCCGAGCCGGATGCTTCCCTAGCCACTGCAAGAAGGGCGGTCCTGGACGAAGGTGCAGACGGGAAGCCCACCGACGCTGGTGACCATCACGTCGATTTGGACCTGAGCTTCGCCCGCCCCTGCGCCGGCGTCGACTTGCCCCTTTCTCGCGTAGGTCGAGCACGTAGGGCAGTTGTAGTAGTCGCCATTCGGCTCAACCCCGCCGATCTCCCAGTTGAAGAGCTCGCCGTAGACACCGCACTCCTGGGTGTATCCGGCCGGGGGAGCGTAGGGAATCTTGAGCGAGAACGAGTTTGACACCAGCCTGGCAGTTGCTCCCTCCAGAGGCCCCGAAATCGGTTCCCCCTGCACCGTCCATTGCGATCCGTCGGCGTGGGGCGGATCACCCGACGGCGAGGTGGGCACCACCGTGGAAGAACCGGTCGTCACCTTTGCTGTGACAGGTGCGCCGCAAGCAAGCGGCGGTTCGGCGGCGGACAAGGCGCCCGACGCAGAAGCTGTGGCTGTCGAGTCGAGTGCGCCAAAGGGTGAGGTGCCGAACGCGTCGGGACGGGATCCGACGACGGTGGCGGCAAGGGGCTGCGTAGCCGACACCGCGAGAGAGAAACCGCCGAGCACGAGCGGGGGCGCCTGAAAGCCCGACGGACTGACCGTCGCCAGTAGCTGCACCGCCTGGCTCGTCTCTCCGAATATGTCACTCACAGCCGATGAGGTGTCGTTGGTGAGCGTGACCGTGCCGTTGAAGACGGAGCCCGGAGCGAGTGTAGGGCCGGGTCCGGTCAGGGCGTTCGTATGGTTGATTGTCGCTTGTGTGATCTCGAGGCTCGACACGTCTTGTGAAGGGAAGGTGAAGTAGGCGATTGAAGAGCCGTCCACGAGGCCAGAAGGTCCCTCCCCCGTAAAGGTCAGTGGGAGCGTCTGCTGATCCGGGAGGTACCCAAAACCGCTCCCCTCAAATGTGAAGGTGTAGGTGCCGGGCTGACCCGGTAAAAGCGTCGACGGGCCAGTGATGAAACCGGCGCTCTCTTCCCCCGTGATCGAGGTGATAGTCGAAGCTGTCGTATTAGTTACGGTGACGGTGCCGGAATAGATATTCGTGTCGAGGCTTGCCCCAGGAGCTGACGAGGCCGGCAGGTCCACCTTCGTTACGGGGCCCGTGTTCGGATACGGATACTCCTCGGTGAACGTAGGGTCGCTGACCTGAAGGCCGGCCCCAGTGGCAGGGCTCATTTGGTAATGGAGCGTTGCCACCCCTGCGGCATTCTGTTCGCCGCTGTTGGTGTTGCCGGCCAGGAAAATAGGCAGGTTCGTCTGCTC
>JBAPRR010000062.1:0-12233 GCA_049281195.1 Acidimicrobiales bacterium | reverse complement strand
AGGCTGGTTCGACAGGTTCTGGTTCGACAGGTTCGGGTTCGACAGGGTCTGGGCTCGGTTCGTGGGTCCTGGCGAGAGCGCTGGCCGAAGTGGCGGGAATGATTGTCAGCCCCGGAGATTTCTACGGTGAGACGGGACCGGGCCACGTCCGCATCGCTCTGGTTCAGCCGGACGTTCGCCTCGACCTGGTGGCCGAACGCTTCAAGTCGTCCGATCATCCGCATCTCTCCTTGCGCTGACATCAGACCGGTAACCTCGACCTTCAATGTCAGACCTGCGCGAATCGATCGAAGAACTGTGGACCCGATCCCATGAGCTCGGTCCGGGAGACGCCGACGCGCTCACGATCGTCACAGAGGCGATCGACCTTCTCGACTCTGGTGCCGAGCGCGTCGCATACCGCGACGGGGCAAGCGGCGAGGTCGTCGTAAACGAATGGCTGAAGCAGGCCATCCTGCTTTACTTCCGCCTGAGCTCGGTAGAGACGATCGAGGTCGGACCTTTCGAGTACGCCGACAAAATCCCGCTCAAGACGAACTTCGTCTCTGCCGGAGTTCGGGTCGTCCCCGGTGCTTCTGCGCGGTGGGGCTCCTTCCTCGATCGCGGGGTCATCATGATGCCGAGCTACGTGAACATCGGGGCGTATGTAGGCGCCGACACGATGGTCGACACGTGGGCCACGGTGGGCTCGTGCGCACAGATTGGCGCCCGGGTACATCTTGCCGGGGGGGTCGGTATCGGGGGAGTGCTGGAACCGCCCAACGCCGTACCCGTCGTCATAGGTGACGACGCCTTCATCGGTAGCCGCTCGATGATCATCGAGGGAGCCAGTGTCGGCGAAGGCGCCGTGCTCGGTGCGGCAACAATATTGAGTCGCACGATCCCGGTCATCGACGCCGAGACCGGCGAGGAGATCTCGCGCGGGGCGATCCCGCCATGGAGCGTCGTGGTCAACGCAGCGAGAAAACGGGAGTCCCCCGGGGGCGATTTCTACCTGTCCTGCGCGTTGGTGGTGAGACGCCTGGATCCCGGCGTCCGCCACGACAAGGCGCAGCTCGAGGACATGCTGCGACATCATGGCGTCGCAACCTGAGGGGACCGAGTCCGGCGAACGGACCGTCCCGGACCTGCTCGCTTTGGCGGCAGAGATAGTTGCCATCCCCTCGGTCAGTCATTCAGAGCAGGCGCTTGCAGATGCAGTGGAGTCGGATCTGCGCGCAGCCGACTGGCTGTCGGTCGAGCGGATAGGCGACACGATCGTCGCCCGTACGGACCAGGGCCGCGACCGTCGGGTGGTGATCGCCGGACATCTCGACACGGTCCCCGGTGACGGTGAGGTACGCGCAGAGATCGACGGGGAGGTGCTATTCGGCCTCGGTTCGTCGGACATGAAGGGCGGCCTGGCCGTCATGCTCGCCCTCGCCGCGGTGGTGAGGGACCCCGCAGTCGATGTGACCTACCTCTTCTATCCGTGCGAGGAGGTGGGCAGGGAGCACAACGGGCTCGCCCTTTTAGCCAAGTCCCGTCCCGACCTTCTCCAAGCGGATGCCGCCGTCCTCGGTGAACCCACGTTCGGATTCGTCGAAGCCGGATGTCAGGGAACGCTTCGTGGCGTGGCCCATATCTCGGGGAGACGGGCCCATACAGCGCGGCCCTTCATGGGAGTGAACGCGATCCATCGTGCCGCGGGATTGTTGGATTCTCTGGCTTCGTACGAATCTCGCCACGTCGTAATCGACGGTTGCGAATACGCGGAACAGCTACAGGCCGTGCGGATCGATGGGGGAATCGCTTCCAACGTGGTTCCCGACTCGGTCGCAGTCACCGTCAACTTCCGGTTCGCGCCGGACCGCAGTGGGTCGGATGCCGAAGATGAAGTCCGAAGGCTCGTGGCTCCCGGGATCGATGAATCCGCGGGCGATCGTTTTGAGATATTGGAAGTGGCTCCGGGCGCACCACCGTCATTGACGCAGCCGCTTCTGTCGCGCCTCGTGGCAGCCTCGGGTAGCGCGCCGAGGGCCAAAGTCGGGTGGACGGATGCAGCGACCTTTTTCGCCAACGGGATACCGGCGGCGAATTTCGGGCCTGGCGATCCTCTGCTGGCTCACACCAAGGACGAAAAGGTGAGCAGGGCCGAGCTCGAAAGCGTCTACGACGCCCTGTTCAAGCTGTTGACAGAAGCCTGATCAGAGCCGACGCATCACCGACACGACCCGTCCGTAGATCGAGACGTCCCGGGGACTCAGCTCCATCGGCGAAAGCCGTTCGTTTGCCGGTGTGAGTACGACGTTGTCGCCGCGCCTCGAAAATCTTTTCACGGTCGCCTCGTCGCCGGGGACCCCGGCCACTACGACGTCTCCGTTGTCGGCGGTCGGTTGCTGACGCACGACCACGAGGTCGCCGTCGTAGATTCCGTCATCGATCATCGAGTCTCCGCGCACGCGTAGGGCGAAGAGCTGGCCACTTCCGGTCAGCTCTTCCGGCACGGCAAGAAGCTCGGTGACGTTCTCGGTGGCGAGAACGCCGGTTCCTGCTGCGACGTCTCCGACGAGTGGCACCTGACGGACACGCCCGGTCGGGAGGGAGGCCTTCGATGCGGGGTCATAGCGGACCTCGATGGCCCGGGGCTTGGTCGGATCGCGCTTCAGGTAACCCTCACGCTGGAGAACCGCCAGGTGGGCGTGAACCGTCGAGGACGAAGCGAGGCCCACCGCCTCTCCTATCTCGCGCACGGAGGGCGGGTAGCCCCTTTCGGTCATGCACTCGGTGATGAAGAGAAGGATCTCCTGCCGCTTGTCGCTCAGAGCCTCGACCATTTGCATCCCTTCGTCTCGCCTGTTGATCTGTTGCCGCTCGTACGCGCCCCATTCGGGACACCGCCTGCCGGCGAGCCTCATGCGGTCACGCGCTTGCTCGACTTTCCCCAGCAAGCCCGGCCGCCGAAGGCGAACAGGCGTTCGCCTCAAGTTAGCCCCGGGAGGGGTCGAAGGCAAACATCTGTTCGAATCGGACACTGTTACACCGTCGTGCGACCGTGGAGGCGTGACCGAAGCATTCGTATCCCGATCAGCCTTCCTACCCCGATCAATACCCCGATCCGGCTTCGACCGACGTCTTGACACGAACACACGTTCGTGGTCAGATGCCGATATGACGAACACCTGTTCGGTATCGGTGCTCCCTTTCCCGACCGGAGTTGCCCAATCCTGGAGCCAGCCGGCACCGTGGATCGAGACAGAGGGCTTCGACGACCGCGGATTCGAGGCTGGAGGCCCGTCCGGAACGGGTCGGGGAAGTCCGGCCACCACGCGGCTCACCGCACGACAGCGGAGGCTAAGGACGCTGCTCGCGGCGGCCGCAATCGCAGTGATCGTCCTGCTCGCCCTGCCGTTGGGCGGGACCGGAGGCCACACCCTCGCCGCCTCCGGTGCCGCCGGCGGTGGGCGACTTGTGGCGGGGACGGTTTACACGGTTCGACCTGGGGACACGCTTTGGGGGATAGCCCAGCGCGTGGTCGGGAACAACGACCCTCGCCCGGTGGTAGATCAGCTCGAGGCGGAAGCCGGTGGAGACATCGTTCAACCAGGACAGCAACTTCGTCTGCCCTGAAGTGACGCACTCCGGCACTACCGTTGCCGGAATGCGCTGCCCGTGGTGTCAGAGTCTCGACGACAAGGTCGTTGATTCGCGCCTCGGAGAGGACGGTGGCGCGATCAGGCGTAGGCGTGAGTGCCTGTCCTGCAGCCGGAGGTTCACGACCTACGAGCGCGTCGAGGGTGCTCCGTTGTGGGTCGTGAAGCGCTCAGGTCAGCGCGAGCCGTTCGATCGCTCCAAGGTCGTGGCAGGTGCAATGGCCGCCAGCAAGAACAGGCCCGCTTCGGAGGAGCAGCTGGAAACGCTCGCCCAGCGCGTGGAAGAAGCACTGCGGGAGGTAGGCAGTGAAGTGACCAGCGAGCAGGTCGGCTTGTCGGTACTCGAGCATCTCCGCCAGATGGACGAGGTCGCCTACCTCCGATTCGCCTCGGTTTACAAGGGTTTCGAAGACCTCGGCGACTTCCAGCGCGAGGTGGGCCTTCTGAAGTCGACCGAACCCAAAAGGAAGAGTTGAACCGTGCCCGAGCTTCTCGACTCGGTTCCGGGTCGTGTGCTCGCGGTATACGCCCATCCGGATGATCCCGACGTGTCGTGCGGCGGCACCCTGGCCAGGTGGGCGGCTGAGGGGAGCGAGGTGCACGTCCTCATCTGCACGAACGGAGACAAGGGGACCACCGATCCCAATGTTCTGACGTCAGACCTGGCGCGATCGAGGGCCGACGAGATGGCTCACTCCGCAAAGGTGCTCGAGTTGGCGGGACATCACACCCTCGGCCATCCCGACGGCGAGATCGAGAACGACACTGCCCTACGCGAGCAGCTTGTGCGTTTCGTTCGGGAGCTGCGACCCGACGCAGTCCTGTGTCCGGATCCCACGGCGGTCTTGTTCGGCGAGGAGTACCTGAACCACCGGGACCACAGGGTCACCGGATTCGCCGTTTTAGATGCCCTGTCGCCGGCTGCGGCGCTTCCGCACTACTTCCCGCTGGCCGGACCGGTGCACCAGGCCCAGGTGGCCTACCTCTCGGGCACCCTCGAGCCCACGGTGTGGGTGGATGTGAGCTCGAGCATCGGGCAGAAGGTCGCCGCCGTCTCGTGCCACAAGAGCCAGATGCCCGACCTGGAGTTCGCAGACCGCGTCGTCCGCCTGCGCGCAGAAGCAGAGGGACGGCGGGTCAATGTTCCGTACGCCGAGGCGTTCAGACGGCTCTGGCTTTATGCCTGACACGGAGGGTGGCCCAGGATCGGCTGGGTCCGGCTTGGCCGGTTCGGGCTTGGAGGGCTCCGGCTTGGAGGCGTGCACGGTTCTCCATGTGGACATGGACGCCTTCTTCGCCTCCGTGGAGGTGCTCGACAATCCTGAGCTCGCCGGCAAGCCGGTCATAGTGGGGGGCTCCTCGACCCGCGGAGTGGTGGCCTCCTGTACCTACGAAGCCAGGGCCTTCGGCATCCGCTCGGCGATGTCGTCGGTCGAAGCGCGCCGGCGTTGCCCGGAAGCGATCTTCTTGCCGGGTAGGTACTGGCGATACTCGGAGACGAGCGAAAAATTCCACACCGTCTTGAAGGAATTCACGCCCTTCGTCGAGGGCATCGGTCTCGACGAAGCGTTCTTGGACATAAGAGGTGCGCTGAAACTTCTCGGCTCACCGGCGGTGATCGCCAGCGCGTTGCGGTCGCGTGTGGTCGAGGAGTTGCACATCAACTGCTCGGTGGGTGTCGCCCGCACCAAGATGTTGGCGAAGCTCGGTTCGAGAGCAGCGAAGCCGAAGGCGGATTTGAGTGGGCCTCGCGTCGGGAGCGGCGTTTTTGTGATCCGGCCGGAAGAAGAGCTCGCCTTCCTCCGCCCACTGCCGGTCAGGGCTATATGGGGAGTAGGTCCGGCTACGGCCGAACGACTGGCCAGTGTCGGTGTGGAAACTGTCGCCGACATATCGGACATTCCGATCGAAACGTTGTGCCGGCTGCTCGGCGGTGCCAATGGCCGGCACATAGCTGCGCTCGCGTGCGGAGAAGACGAGACGACCGTCCACGCTGATCGCGAGGTCAAGTCGATCAGCCACGAAGAGACCTTCGCTAAGGACATTCACGATCGGCACGATCTGCAGAGAAACGTGCTTCGGATGTCTGACGCCGTTGGAGCCAGGCTCGTAGAAGCCGCGCTGTGGGGAAAGACGGTGAGCGTGAAGGTCCGCTTTGCCGACCGACAGACCATCACCAGATCGCACACCGCCGACGGGCCCCTTCGCGCCTCGCATGCGATCTCCAGCATCGCCCGCGCTCTCGTCGAAGGCGTCGAGCTCATCCAGGGGGTCCGCCTCATCGGCGTGTCCGTCTCCGGACTCGCTCGTGCCGATAAGGACGTCGTCGAACAACTCTCCTTCGACGCGTTTTCGGGCCCAGCGCGCGGCGTGTCGAGCGACCAGAAAGCCGAAACGGCCGACATCATCGATACCGACGAGCAGGCCTGGCTCGATGTTCAGGATGCGATATCGACGATCAGGGCTCGATACGGTCAAGGATCGGTGGGCCCTGCGGCGCTCGTGGGGCCGAAAGGTCTCGAAGCGAAACAGCGAGGCGACACGCACTGGGGTCCGGAAGCTGAAGCTGAGGATGCGGTAACGGTCAAGGCGGAGGTGAACAGGTGAAGCTGAGATGAAGGTGTGAGTGACGGAGTGAGTGACGGAGTGAGTGACGGACCGACCCGCATCGCCATCCTGGGTTGCGGGTTCATCGGAACGGTCCATTCGTATTCTCTGCGGTCGCTCATAGGTGGAGGGCTAGCAGATGCAGTGGTCGTTTCGGCTTGCGATGTGGATGTCGATCGTGCGCGCGCAACGCTCGACGCCCATGGTCCCGGGAGGGCGACCGACGATCTGGATCAAGCGTTGGAAGGGGTCGATGCGGCATGGGTGTGCACACCTACCGCCATGCATCGACAGGTTGTAGAGCGCTGCGTCGCACACGGTGTCGCCATCTACTGCGAGAAACCTTTGGCAAAAAATCTTGCCTCGGCGTTGGAGATCTTCCGGATGGTGGACGAGGCCGGGCTCCCCAACCAGGTCGGACTGGTGCTCAGGTATGCGCCCCCGTTCAGCGCTCTCGCTTCGATTTGTCAGGGCCAGCCGGTCGTCGGAGCGCCGGGTCCTGAAGTCCTCGGAAGGCCGATCGCATCGGTTCTTCGCGACGACCAGTTCTTTCCGATCGGCGGGATGTACCGCTCGACATGGCGGGGCGACGTGGACGTGGCGGGAGGAGGCACGCTGATCGAACATTCGATTCACGACGTCGACGCTCTCTCGTGGATGTTCGGGCCGGTTGTGTCAGTGACCGCGCGGACTCAGAACAATGCCGGCCATCCGGGTATCGAGGATGTCGCCGCGGTCACCTTCGCCCACTCATCTGGAGCTATCTCGACTCTTTTGAGCGTCTGGCACGGCCTGGAGTCCCGCCCCTCCACGCGCCGGCTCGAGGTCTTCTTCGAAAAGGCGCATGTCGTTTTGGAAAACGAACAGCTCGGTCCTGTGATGATCGAGCATGCCGGTGGGCCAACCGACTTGGGAATATCCGAGAACGCATCGGAACTGATGAACCGGTTACCAGTCCCCGACGCACTCAGGCCGCAGATCCTGGCGTATGCCGGATCCGACCTTGCCTTTCTGGCCGCCCTCGCCGGTGGGTTCGCCCCGGAGCCCGGCCTAGCGGTGGCGGTCGAGGCTCATCGCGTGGTGGAGGCGGCTTACCGTTCGGCGGCGTTGGGCGGGGAGCCGCTCATCCTTGCCGAGTGCGACTGAGCGGGGTTTGTGATCCTCAACCCGGAGTCGTGATCCTCAAGAAGACCTGAGAACGCCTTCGGAATAAACGCCGTCCGGCCGATGGTTCTCTAGTACCAGGAGCCAAGTCCTGGTAGCGGGCGTTTATTAGCCAAGGCCAAAGATGCGCCCGGAGTGCCCGGAGCTGACGACTTTTTAACGAATCCGTCCGCTCCGCGACGTTGTCAGGGTACGGTGCTTGCGCGAAGATTGTTGTCGCATCCCGGGTTGGGAGTGCGGGAGAGGACAGGGGGTGCGCGTGCCGCTCTCAGAAGAAGAGCAGCGTGTGCTCAACGAGATGGAGCAGACGCTCTACCGGCATGATCCGGCGTTCGCTGCCCGGGTCAAGTCCGAGAGCGTTTATCGGTACGCGGGCCGCTATATCCGGTGGTCGGTAGTCGGCTTCATCTTCGGCTTGGTGGTGATGATCCTGTGGTTCACCACCTCCGTATTCCTTGGACTTCTTGGTGTGGCGATCATGTTCGCGTCGCTTGTTCTTTTCAGCACAAACCTTCGCCGGGTCGGCAAGGCGGGCTGGCAGGACATCACCCATTCCCTCCGCGCCGACAAGATCGGCAACCCGGCGAGCGAGGCCAGGGACTGGCTCCGCTCGCGCTTTCGTCGCGATAAGTAACGGCCGGCGCCGAGCCGGCGCAGGCTTTTCGAGACCGCCCACGCCTTCCTCTTCCTCCTCACTTCGCTGAGCGCGACCGCTTCTGTGAACCCTGTCTTTTCCCTAAACCCTGTCGTTCCAGAAATACCCGCGCGCGTGGATACGCATGGATAGCTGTCTCGCCATCGATATCGGGGGAACCAAACTCGCGTGCGGGATCGTCTCTCCTGACGGCCATCTGCTCGATCATTTACAGGTCCCTACTCCACGCGGTGTATCGGGTGAGGAGCTGTTCGCCGCTCTCGCAGCGCTCGTGAAGGAGGTGTCGGGGGGAAATGACGGCCTACGAGTTTGTGGAGTGGGTTGCGGTGGTCCCATGTCCAGGGGCGGTGAAACCGTGTCGCCACTCAACATTCCGGCCTGGAGAGATTTTCCCTTGAGATCCAGGCTTTCCCAGCTGACCGGGCTCGATGTACGCGTCGACAACGACGCCAAGGCGCTCGCACTGGGAGAAGGTTGGGTGGGAGCAGCGCGCGAGCGCGACGATTTCATGGCGATGGTGGTCTCCACCGGAATCGGTGGGGGAATCGTCTTGGACAGAAGGCTTTTGGACGGGCGCCTCGGAAATGCGGGCCACATCGGTCACGTTGTCGTCGAGCCGGAGGGGAGACCCTGTCATTGCGGCGGGCGTGGATGCCTGGAAGCCGAAGCATCGGGCACAGCAATATACGAGATCACTGGACGCCCTCCGGTAGAAGCGTCCCCCGACATGATCCGGCGTTGTGGTCGGATGGTCGGCGTGGCCGTCGCGTCTGTTTCGAACCTGCTCGATCTGGACCTGACCGTCGTGGCCGGTTCGGTCGCCCTCGGGTTCGGAGAACCGTTCTTCGAGGCGGCTTCGGAGGCCCTCGATATCCATGCCCGGCTCGATTTCTCGCGTGGGGCGCGTATCGAGGCGGCCGGGCTCGGGTCATCGGGACCGCTGATCGGAGCAGGTGCCGTCGGGTGGCGTTCGGTCGGACACGACGTGGGTGTGACGACATGAGTGATCCCGGTGCCGGTGCCGGTGCCGGGGCTCGGGCCGGGGCCGGTGCCGGTGCCGGTGCCGGCGGTCGGGCGGAGCTGACCGGAGGCTCGACAGGGATTGCTGTCGTGGTCCAGGCCGTACTCAAAAGACCGGACTTGTGGCTGGTAGCGCTCAGGCAAGGGTTGCTACTGGGAAGGGCGGGATGGTGGCGCAAGTGGCCGCCCATCCCCGAGCCCACCGACTCTTTGTGGCATCTACGGATGCTGACTGCATACGGGGGGGACGGTTCTGAACCACCCCGGCCGGTTGATGTCGTCTCGTATCTCGAGTGGTGCCAGGGGTCACGGCAGTGGAGGCGGGGCTGAACAGCCGATAGAAGGCCAAATCCGGAGGTAGCCTTCGGGTTTGTGCATGGGGGTACGAGAGGGACGGCGGGAACCAACCGAGCCCTCGTACTGAACGTAACTTTCGAGCCGCTCGGTGTCGTCTCGACCCGGCGGGCGATGCTTCTCGTCCTGGATACCAAGGCGGAGCTCGTTCATTCGACCGATCGCGTATTCCGCTCGGCCCGCGAAGTGATGCCCGAACCGTCGGTGGTCCGCCTCGCGCGCTATGTCCGCGTCCCGAGGGAGCGCAACGTGGCAGTCAACCGACGCACTGTCTTCGCCCGGGACGGGCAGAACTGCCAGTACTGCGGCGCAGCAGCCGAGAGCATCGATCATGTCCTACCGCGCAGTCGGGGCGGGACGCACACCTGGGACAACGTCGTCGCTTCGTGTCGGCGTTGCAACACGAACAAAGAGGACCGCCTTCCGCACGAGGCCGGCCTTGTGCTTCACCGACAGCCCACCGCGCCCCGCCAGCGCGTATGGCTGCTTGCCATGTGCGGGGGAGCGCGAGACGAGTGGGTGCCGTATCTCGGTGCCGAACCGATGACCGCTTGAACCCATTGCGAATGCTCGAGGGCGAATGACGGCCCTCGGAAAGTGGGAGGTCTCCTACCGGACCGCATCTGCAGGTGAGCTTCACGAACCGTGGCCTTTAGGCGCCGCCGGCTCGCTGTCGACCCGGATGATCGCAGTGTGCTCACCGCTCGGAGCGTCTTTGGTGCTGGGTTCTGCACAGAAGGATCCCGAGCTCACAGAATCAGCTCTCCGCGACGCCGGGATCGAAGTTACGCGTCGTTCGAGTGGCGGTGGCGCTGTTCTGGTCTCGCAAGGAGCTCAGGTGTGGATCGACGTATGGCTCCCGCGCGGCGACGTCTTGTGGGATGACGACGTCCTGCGTTCTTCTGCGTGGCTCGGCGATGCGTGGCGCCGGGCGCTTTCGGATCAGGGGCTCGACGACCTCAGTGTCAGCGGAGCATCGAAAAGATCGGAATGGTCCGAGGCCGTTTGCTTCGCCGGGCTCGGACCGGGAGAGGTCCTGTGGAAAGGACGAAAGCTTGTCGGACTGTCTCAGCGCAGGACCCGCCACGGCGCCCGCTTTTTGACGATGAGCCCTCTGGGTCCGGTGGGACCGCCGCTCGAGTCCTTGCTTCGTATCGGAGACACAGAGCGCGCATCGTTGGCTGCCTTGCTCGGGTCTGAGGCAACGTGTCTGGAGGACGCGTTCGGAAACGGCGCAGGCCTTTACGACCGGATTACCGAGTCGGTTATTGCTTCCATCGGCTCAATCGGTTAGCCGAGGCGATTTGGGGCCGAAGCGACTGAGGGTTGGTGTGACCGAGTGCTTCCGACGTTGAGTGCCGCGGCCCCTCAGCGCTCCAGCTTCCAACTGGCGGACGGTCCGTTGATGGCTCCGTCTGCGACTACCGGCGTGCTTTGAGGGTGTCCGGGTACCTCGAGGACGAGCGTCCCGAGCCGTTCTCCGGGCTTGATCGGAAGCGTGAGCTTTGTAGGCCCGTGTAGGACCAAGGGGAATCGTTGACCGGCCCATCCGAACACACTCATGGGCGATGTCGTTGATACCGAAACCGTGCTCGCCCATGGCGCACTTATGTGCCCGACCATCAGGTCCCCCTGTACCGCTTGAAGAGTCTGCAATCTCGCCAGTACCGGAGAAACAAGAGCCTCCGCTTCGTTCAAAGCTGCGGTGATCGGACTCGAGGTCTGCTGGCCGAGAATGACCCCTACCAACTTGATCTGCCTGGGTCCGACCTTGTCGACCGATTCGAACAGGAAGCATCCACCGGCAGCCGAATCGGACCCCGTCTTGATGCCGACGATGCCGTCGCGCCCGAGGTCGTAGTCGTAGTTGTAGACGGTGCTTGCTTGCGGAAGGGTCACCTGCGGCATCTGGACGATCGACGCGAACACCGGGTTGTCCATCACCGTCTCTCCGAGTTTGATCAGGTCGGTCGAGTTGCTGATGGTCGTCGACTGGTATCCGCTGGGATCGGTGTAGGTCGTGGATGTCATCCCTAGCGTCTTAGCTTCGGCGTTCATCTTCGCCACAAACGCCGTGACACTCGATGAATCCCACTGTGCGAGTTTGACCGCGATGTTGTTGGCGGAAGGGATGAGCATCGCCTCGAGACATTGAAGCTCTGAGAGCGATTCGCCGGCCACCACCGGCACCACCGACTGACTCTGGGCCAGGTCGGTTTGGTAGGTCTGGACGTCGGATGCGCTGAAGGTGATCTCCGGCCCGGATTCGCCGGCGGTGAGGGGATGGTCCGTAAGGATCACCTCCGCGGTCATCACTTTCGCGATGCTCGCGATCGCTTGGGGCGAGGTGCCGCCGTAGGTGGCGACAGTCCCGATCCCCTCCACTGCGACCGCGGCAGAACCGACGGTGGGCCATGGGAGCGGCGCGTCCGCCCCGGGCAGCGCGGCTGAGTCTGCGACCTGTGCCTGAAAAGTGGCGGGAGGCACCACACCGGTGTACCGGACGCCGGCCACAACGCCGGCCGCGATCACAAGCAGCACTAAGAGGGCTAGCACGTAACGCAAGGCGCGTTCCTCACTTCTTCAAAGACCTCCCTCTGGCCCGCCGGCGCGGACGCCTTGTCCTTGCCTCAGCGGGCGCGAATGCCCGGCGTTCGGGGGCCGCCCCGGCCGGCGCCAGATGGGGCGGTGAAGCGCCTGTCGGCGCACTGACCATACGACCCCGCGTCAGAGCGCGGGTGTCAGGCAAAAAGTCGCCAGTCCCCTTGCCGGGTGGAGGGAAGTGTCGTAGGGTGGTGGTT
>JBAPRR010000061.1:0-23808 GCA_049281195.1 Acidimicrobiales bacterium | reverse complement strand
CGCCAGACCACAACATGAACCAAAGCGGCCGCGCCGGCCACCACACGACCTCGGTCACGTAGATGCCGAGATGATTGTCGTAAGCCTCTTTGTCGGCGGGACCGGAGTGCGTGACGATCGGCATCTGAAGGTCCTGGCACAGCTGCCATACAGGGTCGTAGCTCCGGTCGTGATACGGAGCCTGGCTCATCCACATCGCGGGGATCATCACAGCGGAGAGGCCGGATTCCTTCGAGCGGCGGATCTCCGCGAGCACTTCTTCGAGTGGAGCTGTGATCTGGACCAGAGCGACGCCCTTACGCCGCTCTGGTGAGTCGGCACACATCTCTGCCAGCCACCTGTTGTGGGCGCGTGCACCGGCGAGACCGAGCTCGGGGTCGTGATCGCCAGAGAGTCCGAGCCCCGTGCCGAACGGAGCGCACGTGCGACTCTCGACTGCGTCGGCGTCCGGAAAGATGACCTCGGCTGCGATGCCGTCGGCGTCCATTTCCTTGTTTCGCCGCGTCGCGTCCCAGCCGCCCTCGAGACCTTCCTGGTGCTCCTCGTACCACTGCTTGGCGAACTTCGCGTCAGAGACCCCGGAGCGGCGAATGTCCTCTAAAGCCTGCGGTCTGCCGGCCATGAACACGTCGAATGCCGGCCAGTACTTTTTCTCCAGGTATTCGCGATACAGCTCGGTCGGCAGACCGGCGTGGCTGTCGGCGGAGATGACGGTGTACGGCTTGGAGCCGGTCATTTCTTCGCTCCTCCCCTTCCAGGAATGGAATCGAGGTAGGTGGGTTCGTCTCGGGCGAGCATCGACTCTGACCTGACTCGGATCATGTGGTCGATGTGGTCGCTCTTCGGAAGTATCCAGAACGCGTCCGACCTCAGGCCTTCGATGACCTGCGCGGCAACTTCTTCTGGCTCTGTGTAATTGGGTTCGACACCCGCAGCGCGCATCTGCTCCTCGAGAGCCTCGACGGTCACATAAGGCGTTTTGCGTGGCCGGGTCTTGGCGAAACGCTCAGGCCTGAAACGCCATGACTCGAATAGCCCGGTGCGGAGCATGTTCGGCCCAGGGAAGAGAACCGAGGCCTTCACCTTGTCGGTCACCGCGGCGAGTTGTGCGTGTAGGCATTCGGTGAGAGTCACGACGGCGGCCTTGGTCACCGCGTACTGGGGCGTGTTCGGAAGCGGCGAGACGCCGCCGTTTCCCGACGAGGTGTTGATCACGTGCCCTTCGTCGTCTTGAGCAAGCAGGGTGGGGACGAATGCGTTTATGCCGTTGATCACGCCCCACACGTTGACCGCCAGAGCCCACTCCCAGTCCTTCTGCTCGTGTTCCCACATCGGGCCTTCTGCGCCTGCACCGATCCCGGCGTTGTTGCAGACCACGTGCACGGCGCCGAAGCGCTCGAGGGTGGCATCGCGCAATGCCGAGACCGAGTCGGAGTCTGCGACATCAGTGGCCACGCCCTCTGTATCGATTCCGTCTCGACGGAGATCCTCGACGGCTTCGTCGAGCCTGTCGCCTCCAAGGTCGGCGAGAACGACCTTCATCCCGTTTCGTCCGAAGGCGGACCCGAGAGCGTGTCCGATGCCGCCCGCCCCACCGGTGACGACGGCCACGCGGCCTTCGAGGCGTTTCATGTCAGGGCTTGGCTCCGACTGGTGACATGTCGTCGTAGCGCTGATGCGCGTACGGCGCGATCCAGTCGGCCGGGAGTTGCGCCACGACCTCGCCTGTCTGGATGCTCGAACGCTCTGCAAGCTCGATGTCGATCAACTCGAGCACCGGTAGATCGGCCACCGGATCGAACCTCGACTCGTACAGGCTGACCTCCCCGTCGATCTTCCACTGGCGCCGCGTACGCTCCTGGCGCTTCACATGGACGAGAAGCGGATCGCCGTCAAAGCCTTTTCCGGTAGGGGAGGGAAGGAACTTCAGGTAGAAGCTCGTCCTTGTGCGATCTGGTGTCGGCTCCACCTCGCCCGTCACCGAACCTCTGACCTCGAGGAACTTCGTTCCCATCCGGGTGAACGATCCGGCTACGGATTCGTCCCACCGATCGAGGACGATGTCGGCGAGTTTTTTGGGCTCGCCGAAGGTCTCGCGTCCTCCGACGACCGCCTGTTCGGTGGTCATGGGCATGACGAGTGCATAGTCGCCGGCGGTGTCTTCATGCCTGGCATGAACGGCGAAAGTGCCCGCTCCGAAGATCGGGTATCCGCGCCCCAGATCGACCGTCGCGATCGTCACCCGTACGAATGGATCGTCGCCGGGGACGAGGGGCGGTGGGAGCACCGCGTCTACGAGCTCAGGCTCGGTCCTGTAGGTGGCGACCAATGTGGTCGACCAGATCTCAGACGAGGTGGCTTCGACCTCGCGGTTTTTCATCTCGTCCAAAGAGCGTGCTCCGTAGCGGACAGATGTCATGCGGATCTCCTTCCGTATCCGATGAGGGCAGGGCACTTTTCTGCTGCGGGGGGAAGTGACCCCATCTGGAGTGGCTCGTTCACCTGTGACGCTGTGGGACCGATCCGATCGGCGATCGGACGGAGCGTGTCCAGATGGAATTTGTAGACCTCGGCCGCGTTTGTTCCGAGCATCCGCGCCACCTCGTCGCGTGGCACGCCCGCGAAGCTCGCCCGCAGGTGCTCGAGCGTGAACGGGTGGCTGCCTTCTTTGTGCGGGTAGTCGCTTCCCCACATGATTCGGTCGACTCCGACCTGGCGACGCATCTCAACTTCTTGCGGGCGGATGAATGAAGACCCCACGTGGCACTGACGCGCCCAGTACTCACTGGGCTTCAAGCTCAGGCGGCCGACAACATCCCGGCCCCACTCGAGCTCCTGAGAAGCGGTCGCACCGCCCATTCGTCCGAAGAAGTAGTCCAGGCGCATCAGCTCTTCGGGAATCCAGGCGGTGCCCTGCTCCGTGAGTACGAGCTGCAGGCGCGGGTATCGCTCGAACACCCCGGCGACGAGCAGGTGCGTGAAGGTCCTGTGCGCCCACCAGGTCACCTCCAATAGGAGGATGACCTTGTCCTCTGCATCCTCGCCGGCAGGAGGCGCAGCCGATCCGCTGTGGTGGTTCACGGGCATATCGAGCTCTTCGCACACGGCCCAGAGGGGTTCGTAGTACTTCGAGTCGTAGAGCGGAGGCAGACCAGACCCCGGAGGCGCTCCGGGAAGCAGGACGCCGCCGGTAAGCCCCGCCTCCTTTGCCCACCTGATCTCCTCAACGCTCGCGCCGAGGTCATGAAGCATGATCTGGCAGATTCCCGCGCGCCGTCCCGGTGCCTGGTTGCAGAAGTCGGCAAGCCAGCGGTTGTGCGCTTGAAGTCCCGCCCAGCGCGCCTCGAGATCTCCGGCGTTCTGTGGAGGTGGCTGCTCGGCGAGCGACGCCTTCGGAAAGAAGGGAGGAACGGTGTTCGGGAAAATGACCTCACCGACGATCCCGTCGTGCTCGAGCTCTCTCAGCCTTTTGTCCGAGTCCCAGTTGCGATCCGCTTCCGGACCCTTCAGATCCTCATACGGGAGCTCGTACGTTGATGCCCATCTGTCGAACTCGTCGTGCCAACGCTTGGCCAGGTACGGCTTGTAGCCAAAAAGGTCGCCCCCTCCGTGACAGTCGGAGGAGATCATGAGGTACCTGTCGGAGTCGTCCGTCCGTTCGGCATGTAACGCCGTTACATCTGTAATGGCGTTACATTAAGAACGTGCCGACCAAAGTGTCAAGGGCCGCGACCGGACTGGATCGCGACGAGGTGGTGAACGCAGCGATGCGGATCATCGAGGCTGATGGCGATGCGGCCCTCACCATGCGGCGATTGTCGGAGGAGCTCGGGACCGCTGTGACCGCCATCTACTGGCATGTCGGCAACCGCGACGCCCTGGTCGATCTTTTGATCGAGCGACTCATGGCCGAGATGGGTGACGTCGCGGCTACCGGATCAGGTCCGCGCAAACGCATAACCAACCTCGCTCATGAGTTGCGCAGGAGGTTGCTCGCCAGGCCGCATCTGATCGGGCTCGCCGACCAGCGTGGGATGACGGCGGCAATGTTCCAGCCCACGCAAGCGGCAGTAGCCACGGAGCTTGCGAAGGTCGGCATCAAGGGGGCGAAGGCGGGGAGAGCGATCCAGATCCTCCAGTGTCACGTGGTGGCGTCGGTCGTTCTTGCGAGAGCGGTAGGACGGAGCCGCACCCACGAGGGGACCACCGCGATCGTTTGGAAGGACGGGATAACGGACCACAAGCTCGTCGAAGCACTTGCGACGGAGCCCGATCTTGATGCAGCATTCTCCCTCGGTCTCGAGGGCCTTCTCGACCGTTTGCTTCCCTGACGCTCAGGTTGAGGCTTAGCTTTTCTCTCACCTTCAATGTCAGGTTGAGACTTGGTCAAAAGGCCTGGCGAACGCCCCTCTCTCTGCTTCACAGATGGCGTGGCAGTAGCACTTTGACATGTGATCGTTGACCACTCCCAAGGACTGCATCGCCGAGTACACGGTCGTCGGGCCGACGAACTTGAAGCCCCGTTTGATCAGGTCCTTGGACAGGGCTTTCGATTCTTCGGTCGTTGCCTGGATGTCCGCCATGCCCCGCAAGGTCTTGTGCCTCAATGGTTCGTACTTCCACACGAGTCCGGCGAGTGTCAGGCCTTCAGCGTGAAGATTCATCGTCGCCTTCGCGTTGTTGATGGTGGCGAGGATCTTCCCGCGGTGGCGGACGATCCCAGAGTCTTGAAGGAGCTTCTCGACGTCCACATCGGTGAACTTGGCGACTTTTTTCGGGTCGAACTTCGAGAAGGCGGCGCGGAAATTCTCACGCTTTCGCAGGATGGTGAGCCAGGAAAGCCCGCTCTGGAATCCCTCGAGGCAGAGCTTCTCGTAGATGCGCCCCTCGTCGGCCACGGGATGGCCCCATTCGTCGTCGTGATAGCTGACGTAGTCGGGAGTGGATAGACCCCAGGCGCAACGGGCCAGTCCGTCGGGTCCTTTGAGAACTGCGCTCATTGGTTGGACGTTAGTGACATTTGCCTAGCCGCCCCAGTGCTCAGAAAGTCTCGCGGGGCCAACAGAATCCCGGCGAGCTCCGATTAGATCCCTGGAATGATCACGCCTGCTTCAGTGCCCAGCGGGTCCCAGTCGTGGAAGGACGGTCACCAGTGAATGGTCGCCTGGTACCCGCGGCTTTCGAGATACGGGATGACCTTGTCGCGGTGCTCGGGATCCCTGGTCTCGAGGGTGAGCAGAACCTCTGTCTGATCGACTGTCAAAGCGGCACTGCGGCGGTGGTGATCCACCGATATGACGTTCAAGCGAAGCTCAGCCAGTGCGGCGGTCAGCTTTGCGAGCGCTCCCGGGCGATCCGGAATGACGACCCGCAGGATGACGAACCTTCCCGATGCGGTCATGCCGTGCTCGATCAAGCGGGTCAGCAGCAGCGGATCGACGTTACCCCCCGAGAGCACGACTGCCACCTCGCCTGATCCGGAGATCTTTCCTGCAAGTAAAGCGGCAAGTGCTGCTGCTCCTGCGGGCTCGACCACCCATTTGCACCTTTCGAGTAGGAGCAGCACCGCGCGGCTTATCTCTTCTTCGTCGACGGTGACGACCTCTGACACGTGCTGTGTGACGAGCGACAGTGTCAGGTCCGACACGCACTTGACCGCTATCCCGTCGGCCATGGTGCTCAACGTGTCGAGGGTCACCGGTCCGCCGTTGGCGATGGCACCGGCCATCGAAGCGGCGCCTGCCGCCTCCACCCCCACGATTCGGGTATTGGGGCGGAGCGCGGACAACGCCACTGCGATACCCCCGATAAGTCCGCCTCCGCCCACTGGGACCAGGACGACTTCTGCGTCCGGTACCTCGTGTGCCAGCTCGAGCCCGACTGTTCCCTGACCCGCCACGATCATGGGATCGTCAAAAGGAGGAACGAAGACGGCGCCCGTCCGGTTCGCATGTTCGCGAGCGGCTTCGATGCAGTCGTCGACGCTTTCTCCGAGCTGGATCACCTCTGCGCCGTATGAACGGGTCGCCTCGACCTTGGGATGCGGCGCGTCGAGCGGCATGAACACCGTCGAGTGCAAGTTGGAGAGGGTCGCGGCAAGTGCTACACCTTGCGCGTGGTTGCCTGCTGAGCCGGCGACCACAGCTGTTGCGGTTCCTTCTTCAGCGAGCGTGCTGATCCGGTTGTAAGCGCCGCGGATCTTGAATGAGCCTGTCCTTTGGAGATGTTCTGGCTTGACCGATACGGGGCGCCCCGTGACGTACGACAGATTCCTCGAAGGCGCCGCCGGCGTGGGGCTGACCACGTCGGTCAGCCGTTTCGCGGCCGCCTCGATGTCCTCGATCGTGATCACTGAATCCGAGGGTAGTGCGCGAGCGTCACTCGGCTCTTCGTTTGGTTGGGGGCCTCAACCACTCGGAGACGATTCCGGCGACTTTGGCGTCCGCCCTCCTGAGCCCATGGTCGCCGCCTTCGATCCAAACGTGGCTCACTGCTCCCGGTATGAGCGCTGTCGCCGATTCGAGCTCCTGTGGCGTGCCGAAGGCGTCGCGGGTGCCTGAGACGAATAGGCAGGGAACCTTGATCTTGTCGAGGTGCTCGATCCTGCTCTTTTCCGGATGCCCCGGTGGGTGGAGGGGATAGCTGACCAGAACGAGAGCAGCCGCGGGAAGGCCCTCCGCCACAGCCATCGAAGCAATCCTTCCGCCCATCGAACGTCCACCCAGGGCTATCTGGTTCTGTTTTACCCTCAGTCGTTCGGCGAACGCGCCTGCAATCGATTCGAGCGACTCGATGAGCACCGGTGCCTTGTCGGGGGCGCGTCGTCCCGCCAGGCGGTAGGGGAAGTCCATCCTTTCGACCTCGATGCCGATCGGAGCGAGGGCATCGTCGATCGCGACCAGTGCGGGCTGATCGCGGCCGGCACTCGCACCCGGTGCGAGTAGTAACCCGGCGCAGCGTGGTCCGCGTGCGGTTGTCACCGGTCCGGTCATGCAGACTCGGTCGTTGCGTCTGTCATTTCGACCGCTCGGCCAATTGCATGGCTCTTTTGATGTGGTCGGTCAGATCCTCGAGCCTGCTGCTGGCGTTGATGCCGCTCGTCGACGGCATCACGTAAGCGGGACGGCCGCCGAATGTTTGGTCTTGTACTCCGGCAACGGCTTTCTTGTCGACCGCTACGCGCCAGCCGGCGAGACCGACGAAACAGACGGCGCGAGGCGCGAGCCATCGGACCAGTCGTTCTACGCGTTCTGCACCGATGCGGTACTCGTCGGCCGTCAACTGGGACGCATTCGGGGTGGCTCGCTTCACCATGTCAGTCATGCCGACGCCGTGTCGAGAAAGTGCTTGCCGCGTATTGCGTGCCTCCGTAACCAGTCCGGCAGCGATCGCCGCCGGCCAGAAGCGATTGCCCAGTCGGGCGAACCCGACGCCGGCGTCGGCGGAATACACGCTCGGATTCAACCCGCAGATCAGGACTCTCATGCCGGGTCCGACCGTGTCGGGCAGGGTTCTGACCCGCCTGGCCTGCGCCCGTACCGCCCCGTGTTTACCAAATCCTGCGGACTCGACCCGCGTCGAGACAACGTCAAAGCCGGCACCGACGAGTACGTCGGTCAATTGCTCCTCGCTCCATCCGGCGAAGAACCGGCCGCCTATCCGGTCGTCGGGCAAGTTCGTCCCTTCGAACTCGCCGTGCATGACTTGAACGTGCACGGGCGAGTCCACTTGAAGGGACCGCTGTAAGTCGGCGAGCGCGGCGGGAACTCGGTTACGCGGTAGGTGCAGGTAGCTCATGTGGGCCCACGCACCGGCGAGCGACTGCTGTGCGAAGGGGAGAGCTTCCAGGTCGGCCCGGACCAGCAGGGTGTCTGGGGCGGCTTGTCTGCAGAGCTCGAGCATCTTGCGCGAAGCGTCGAGCCCGATACACGGGGTGCCCAAAGAACCCGAATAGCGCCCGGCACCGCACCCGACGTCGATGCGAGGCGAGCCTTCAACTACCTGGGATCCGAACTTCTCGGCGAGATCGCGGTTTGTAGCGGTGACGCTGTCGGCCCACTTTTCGCCGCGATCCTCATAGATGGCGATCGTCGCGCGCTCCACTGCGTTAGCGGTCAGTCGGATCCGAACACAGGGAGGCGTCGTTCGAGCATGGCGAGGACGCCTTCGCGTGCGTCGGGAGTGCCCGCCAGAACGGTCTGCTCTCGTAACTCGTGTTCCATCGCACTTCGTGCGATCTCGGAGAGCCCGGCGCGGAGTGTCGATCGCGTTCCGGTCAGGGCGCCGGGGGCACCTGCTGCAATCTCAGACGCGATCTCGAGTGCTTTGTCGGTTTCGCTTCCCGCTTCTACGACACGTTCGCACAGGCCGATCGAAAGGGATTCGACCGCATCGACCCTCCTGGCAGTGAGAAGGAGATCCGAAGCACGGCCCGTACCGACCAACCGGGGGAGTGTCGCCGAGATGGCGAATCCGGGGTGGATGCCGAGTCGTACGAAGTTCACCTGAAACCAACCGGCACTTCCGACGACGCGCATGTCGCACGCGAGGGCAAGCCCGAAGCCCGCGCCGATAGCGCCTCCTTGTACTGCAGCCACCAGCGGAACGGGCGCTTCGAAGATTCTCAGCGCTTGGGCGTAGAACTGCGCAGTCGTAGCCCCGAAGCTGTTGTCAGATGTGGGATCGGGTGCCGAGTCGGAGTGGAAGTCGGCTCCGGCGCAGAAGGATTTTCCGTCCGACGCGACAACCGCGGCGCGGCATCTTCCCCGCAGATCGTGGAGGTGATCGGCCAGATTCGTGATGAGCGGGACGGTGAGGAAGTTGTGGGGAGGCCGGCGTAGAAGAACCAGGCCTACGTGGTCGTCGATCGTCGTGTCAACAGTTCCAGACGAGTCACTCAAAGCAGGTGCATCCCTCCGTCGATGATCACGACCTGTCCCGTGACGTACTTGGAGTTGACCAGTCCGATGATCACGTGCGCTACGTCCTCGGGCTTTCCCGATCGGCGAAGAGGTGCACCCATCTCCACAAGCGCCCGCTTCTCGTGCCACTCGGCGGTCCACGGCGTGTCGACCAGTCCCGGAGCCACGGCGTTCACCCTCACCTCGGGCGCGGCCACGTTCGCCAGCAGACGCGTCATGTGGCTCATCGCCGCTTTGGACGCGGCATAGGGAATAGAACTGGAGCCCATTGTCGGGCGCTCGCCGGCGAGTGAGGAGACGTTGACGATGCTCCCGTCGCCCGAGGCGCGCAGATGAGGCATCGCCGCGACTGAGAGCTGCCACGCGGCGATGACGTTCACCTCGTAGATGCGTCGCCAGATCTCAGGGGTCGCCGCTTCGATGTCCCTGTGCGGGATCACGACCGTCGTCCCAGCGTTGTTCACCAGGATGTCCAGATGACCCAGTCTGGAGACCACCTCGTCGATCAGGTGCTGGGCCTGTTGCGGATCGGCCACGTCCGCCTGGATGTAGGTGGATCCGTCCAACTTGGCGGCGAGGGCTTCTCCCTCGGTTACCGATTTGACCGAATTGATGGCGATCGCCGCACCTTCGCCGGCAAGGGCCAGCGCGGTGGCTGCGCCAATGCCACTGGTCGACCCTGTGACCAGCGCGACCTTTCCTTCCAGGCTATTCGGCATCGTGCGGAGGTTACCGTCATTCGGTCACTCGGGGACCTGTCCCCATGGGGCAAATGGCACCCGTTCCGATTCGTTACGTTTGTCCTGTGAGAATCGCCAGCTTTGCCATAGACCGTGACGAACCTCTCGAACACGCGGCCGATTTCGAAGGCCGTGTCCGATTGGAAGGCGAGGTGCGGTGCGGTGTGATCGTCGACTCCGACATCGTGGACCTGACCGCCCCGGGGATCGGTCTACCCGGCGACATGGTGGAGTTCTTCAGAGGCGGTCCCGCTGCTCTCGAAAGGGCCGCGGAGGCGGTGAACGACGCCCCCCGCATACCTCTTTCCGATGTACGTCTGTGTGCCCCGGTCGGAAAACCGGCGAAGGTGCTTGGCATCGGAATGAACTACCTCGACCACATCGCCGAGCTCGGTCGGGAGAAGCCCGAGTACCAGTACTGGTTCAACAAGCAGCGCACATGCGTGGTCGGTCCCGACGCGCAGATCATCGTGCCGCGCGTCTCGAACATGGTCGACTACGAAGGCGAGCTGGCCATGGTCGTCGGAAGGCGCTGTCGCTACGTGACGGTTGATCGCGCACTGGACGTGATCGCCGGTTACACGATCATGAACGACGTGAGCGTGAGGGACTGGCAACGGCGTACGCCCACCTTCACGATGGGGAAGTCCTTCGACACCCACGGTCCCTGTGGTCCTTGGATCGTGACTCCCGACGAGATCGACGACCCTCAGGATCTGCGCATCAGAACGTGGGTCAACAACGATCTCCGCCAGGACCAGTCGACGAAGCAGATGATCTTTTCGTGCGCAGAGCAGATCTCATACCTGTCGACGGGCTTCACTCTCGAGCCGGGCGACATCATCTCGACGGGTACCCCTGCGGGAGTAGGCGCGAGCTTCGACCCTCCGCGGTGGCTGGCCCCGGGTGACGTGGTGAGGATCGAGATCGAGAAGATCGGGAGTCTTCAGAATCCGGTGGCAGCCGATTTCTCGGAAGCGTGACCGAGAACTGCGGGCCTTCGGATCAGGTTGCGGATTCAGGAGCTGTTTCGGGGGCAGGCCCGGGCGCCGGCCCCGCTCCCGGCGAGGTTTTGCGGGTGACCCGCTCATTGTCCATACCGATGAGCGAGCTCAGCTGGAGATTCAGCCGATCCAGTGGCCCCGGTGGCCAGCATGCCAACAAAGCGAGCACCCGCTCCGAGGTCAGGTTCGATATCACCTCGTCCCGCTCACTCGGTCCTCGCCAGCGAGCTCGCCTACTGGAGCGTTTCGGGCCAGAGCTGCGGGTGGCGGCCGAGGACGAGAGGTCGCAGAGCCGTAACCGCTCTCTCGCCCTGGAGCGGCTGGCTGGTCTTCTGGCGTCCGCTTTGAAGACGACTACTCCAAGGGTGGCAACGGCCCCGTCCAAGGCCAGTAGGCGGCGCAGGGTGGACGAGAAGCGCAAGAGGGGCGAGATCAAGCGCCAACGGGGACGCCCCCGAGACGATGACTGAGTCGTCCCGATTCCCGGTAATCCAGGCCGGACGGGCTCGATATCGCGCTGAGTGACCAAATGCCCTCGGAAAGTGGCTGTGCAACAGCTTTGAATTCCACCTAGGTAGGGGTATTCAGGGCAGAATCGGTCCGTGCACATTCCGGCAAAGGTTGATTACGCAATCAGGGCCCTGCTGACCCTGGCGGCAGCCGAGGGAGAACCCGCAACAGCAGACTCGCTTGCTGCGTCACAGGGTCTGCCTTCGAAGTTCCTCGGCAGCATCTTGAACGACCTGCGCAGGGCGGGCATCGTGGCGAGCCAGCGCGGTGCTGAGGGCGGGTACAGGCTTGCCAGGCCGGCCAACGCGATCACCTTCGCCGATGTGATGCGGGCGCTCGACGGACCCCTGGCAGAGGTTCGTGGACTGCGGCCCGAGGCCGCACAGTACGAGGGCGCTGCAGCACGGCTTCAAGACGTGTGGGTGGCGGTAAGGGCGAGCCTCAGAAATGTCCTGGAGCACATCACGCTCGAAGACGTGGTGAAGGGACGACTTCCCCGGAGTGTGGCGAAGCTGACTGCGGAACCTGATGCCTGGCTGCCGCGCTAGCGCGCGGCATCTTTCTCGAGGATCAGGCCGGACCGGTACCGATCCGCAGCGGGACGTCACCGAATGGGTTGAGGTGGTATGCCAGGGACACTCGGTGGTAGCCGTCGGCGATGTCCCCACCTTCGCCGGAGGACACCACGAGCACGGGACTCAGCCGATTACCTGAAGCCGCATTGAGCAGGTCGCGCCGCACGCCGGGATCGTCTAAAGACAGTGCGGTGAGATTGCAGGCACGCAAGATGTCGTTGGCGCGGCGACTCGTGATCTTGGCTTTGCGAAGGCTTCCGACAGAAGCCGCCGCCCGCTTCTCATCGAATTTCAAAGAAAGGTAAGCCAGCGCGGCATCGAAGTCGTGTTCCGCCACGTCATCGAGCCACCTCAGTCCGAGTGTGTTGCCGTCCGACGGGCTCGTGGACCCCTTTGCGTGTTTCGCATTGTCCTTGGTCATTGCACCTCTACTTCCCCCCGTTTGGGACTGTTGGAAACGCCGACAGGACGCGGGCCTCGTTTACAGAGCTTCCATCTTCGCTTATGCACGGAGTGTCGCTGACGATCTGGTGCTCGGCGGCTGATCCGTCAGTGGCCATCGAGGCGCCCTGTCGCAATTCCCCTCGCTCTTTCACAATGCACCCGGCCTGAGGCATGTCTTGACCCGCTTGGAAAATGCGAACGGAGTCAACCGTTGGCACACTGTCCGGTACGCGGAAGGTGACACGCCACCTCAGCTGACCGGCGGGCGCGCCGTCGCCCCGATTGTTCCCAGTCCTAGGAAGGTGTCTTCACGATGGCAACGAAACAAGAAGTTTCTACGCTCGGACCATTGGACCGCTACGAACAGAACATCCTCGATCGGATCGCCGACTTCAACGACCCCCGACAGGAATGGCGACGCCTCTTCTCCGAGTTGCTCGGCACGTTCTTTCTTGTCCTCGCGGCTGCCGGTGGGGGAATGATGGGACGGGCCTTTCCTGGGGTGATCAGCCACACGGCGGCGGTGGTAGCGCCCGCGCTCACGGTCGTCGCCGTCATCCTGTTCATGGGCAAGATCTCCGGCGCCCACTTAAACCCGGCGGTCAGTATCGCCTTCGCACTTCGCAGGGATTTCCCTTGGCAACGCGTTCCCGGCTACATCGTGGTGCAACTTATCGGCGCAACACTCGCGGCCCTGTTCCTGCATTCGGTCGTCCACGTATCGGCTGTATACGGTTCGAACTATCCGGCCCACGGCTACACGGACATCGCGGCATTCTGGATGGAGCTGATATTGACCCTCGGTCTGGTCAGCGTCATCCTGGGCACTGCGTCGGGAGCCCAGAACATCGGCTTGTTCGGCGCATTCGGCGTCGGGTCCTATGTTGCCCTTGCTGGGCTGTGGGGCAGCCCTATCTCCGGCGCCTCGATGAACCCGGCGCGCACCTTCGGCCCGGACTTGGTCGGCGATGCCTTCGCCGGTTACTGGGTGTACGTGGCGGGACCCTTGGCTGGGGCCCTGCTCGCGGTCGCAATTGCCTTCGTGCTACGCGGCGCAGGCGGCGGTAAGTCCGGGTCGGGCGCAGCGCAGGGCGATATCTTCACCGAGACGTACGAGGCAGGGAAGTCCTAAGGAGAGCAGGTTTCTGTCGGGTTCGCATCCAATTGCTGTCACGAGGGAACGTGTAACCACGCAAGTGATCGTCACGCTGGTGTATTCCAGATCATCGTGAGCGAGCCTGGTAGTCGCGTGCGTAAGAGACTCCCCAGACCTCGTCGAGGAACCGGGTTATCTCACCTGTCAGGCGATCGGGCCTTACGCGCAGTTCGACGATCGAGTGTGCCTGGATCAACCGCGCATTCGGCATCTGCTCGACGAGGTTGGCCGCGTCGCTGAACGGATGGATGAAATCGGCGTGATGGCCTATGACCAACGTGGGCGCGCTCATCGACTTGCGCTGCTCAACGGTCGGGGCGATCGGACCCACGAACAATCCGTGAAGGATCGCCGCGGATTCCTCCGGTCTGAGCGACAAGGGCGCCCGTAAGCCTTCGATGATCCAGCTCGACGTGTGCGGCAGGCTCCGGGTGATGTCGCCCAAGAGCCGGAAGAACCTTGCCGCGTAGTGAACCCCCAAAAGCAGCGGCAAGAACACCAGGCCTGCTCCTGGGACCGCCCACTCGAGTACGGGCATCTCGATCAACAGGCCGCGCACGCGATCAGGAGCGATCGCGGCGCATTCGAGCGCCACGTTCGCACCAAGAGAAACTCCACCGATCACTGCGGATGCCTCTCCCAGGTGGTCCAGCAGAGCGATGACGCAGTCGGCGTAGTTGTCCATGCGGTGAAACGCGGCATGGCGCGGCTTGTCGGACTTTCCGTGGCCCGGCAAGTCGAACAGCACCACTCGGTTGCCGGCCTGGGCGAGCGAAACCGCAAGATGGCGGTTCAGGTTCTCGTCGAGCAGCAGGCCGTGCAGGTAGACCAAAAGACGCGGCCCGGTCCCGTGGACCTCGTATGCGAGCCGGATGCCGTGATACGAGAAGTCGCCGTTCTCTATACGCGGAACCGATGCCAGCCGAGGCGTCATAGCTCGGGCGTCCTTCGATAGGCGGACGGGCGCCTGTTGGCCAGGCTGGGAAGCGTCGAGCGCGCGTCCTGCTGCTCAGCAAGATCGAGATCAGCCACGGCGACCCCCGGGCCGTCGGGCACGTCGGCCATGATCTTTCCCCAGGGGTCGAGGATCATCGAGTGACCGTATGCCTCGAACGATCCTTCGAGCTTCCCGACCTGTCCTGCTGCGATGACGAACACCTGGTTCTCGATTGCACGCGCCCGTACGAGGATCTCCCAATGCATCCGTCCGGTCACCGCTGCGAAAGCTGAGGGAACGACGATTACTAGGGCCCCGGCAAGCGTGATGATCCGGTAAAGCTCCGGAAATCTGAGGTCGTAACAGATGGTGAGGCCCACGGGAACCGGACGTTCGTCCGACGGGGGCATGATCGAGGCGATCACTGCGCGGTTGCCCGGACTCACTGCATCGGACTCGCGGCTCGTGGCACCCGGCACATCTACATCGAAAAGGTGGATCTTGCGATAGACGGAGACGATCTCGCCCGCGGGGCTCACCACACAGCTCGTGTTGTACCGGCGCCCCCCGGCAATCTCGACGAAGCTCCCCGCTACGAGCCAGATGCCGTGCTCTTTGGCGGTTGTGCTCGCCCAGCGCATCGCGGCTCCGCGGCGTGATTGTGCGGAGTCGCGCAACATAGCCGCGTTGCCGAAGAACGAAAAGTGCTCGGGCACCACGATCAGCTCTGCGCCCTGAGACGCAGCACGGGCGACCAGGTCGCCCGCGCGTGTGAGATTTTGCTCTCGATCAGCTGTGGCTGTGCACTGTACGGCTGCTACGCGCATAGATCAGACTTTCCGGTCTGACCTTATGCGCGTAGAGCCGTCGTCAGTGCATTTACCGATCGAAATCGGTTCCTACAGCCCGAGCTCGGCTGCACATGCTGGCCATTGATCCCAGCCTGAGCGAGCCTGGAGCTCTTCTGCTGCTTGTGTCTGAACGGCCGGTGATGCCTCGGAAGGAAGGCCACTGAACCCAAGTCCTTGCCATGTGGCAAGGGCGAATTGGTAGGCACCGTAATAACCGTTGCCTGTGTCAGCGGCCCAATCTCCACCCGACTCACAGTCGCGAAGTTCCGCCCAAACGCCTCCGGGAACGGATTGCGTTTGTTGTGCGGCACGCGCCCGTGCGGCGGCAGCAGCCTGAGCTTGAGCTTCTTCTGCGGCGCGCTGTTGCGCCGCGGCGGCGGCCGCTTCGGCCTCCTGTTGCCGTTGCTCAGCTTGGGCTTGCACTGCAGCAGCTGCTGCAGCTTGGGCCTGTGCTGCTTCTTCTGCCTGTTGCTGAGCGACCTGTTCCTGGACGATTTGGGCCTGCCTTGCGGCAGCAACCCGCCTCGCCTCAGCCAGTTCGGCCGGCGTCGGGCCAGCGTTGACGATCACCCGCAAGAACCCATCAGGGAGGGTTCCCGCAGCGTCGCGGCCGTTCATGTTTGTTGAGTTGAGCAAGTTGACCCCGGCTGCTGCCAGAGACGACATGCTTTCTTGCTGTTTGTTCTGACTACTTTGGTGGCTCGGATGCTGGAGTAATCCAGCAGCGCCGAACAGCGTGGCGATGACAACGCCACAGAGTCCGGTCTTCCGCATTTTGCGCCTCCTGTAAGTCGCGTGATGCCCAGTGGGCTCCAGGTGGGCTTGGAATGCGGGCGGCCCGTCTTCTGCGCATTCGTCTCGCGGAGTCGCTTCCGGGAAGGGACAGGCGACCCTGGACGTAGGTCCGAACGAGGTGCGGAACGGTGCAACCCTTATAGCTATTGCGTCAGGCGCTTCTCCTTGATTTTCTGGCCCTCAGTTACCCAGAGCGCGGCTGCCCCAAAGCAGGGGTCTTCGCTTGGGTGGGCTGACTTGAGAAATGGCATGCTCGTTCGTTCGTTTGGGTTGTCCCGTGAGACATATCTGCGATGGCGCAACCGAAGGCACGCGGCCAGGCAGGAGCAATGTCCCGATGGATCCACGCGCGCGCTCGAGCACGACCTTGCGGACTCGAGCGACGGCCTCCGCACCGCCACGTGGTCACCATCAATGGATGGGTGAGTACCTGACAACGTAGGCAACTGCCAAAGGTGTTGCAAATTGTTGGCGCGCCACAGCATCTGTTGGCCTGTGCACCCACGGCACGGGCAAACCCCGGAAACAGGCGGAATTACTACGTATTTATGCTAGTTGAGCTGCGGAAACGTAATCGGACAGGGTGGCGGCGATGTCGTGGGCAATTGGGCTCATGTTGTTTGCCTCGTGAACCCCCACAAGTGGGGTCAAAGTGGCGAAATTGCGTCCTATGAGCAGTGCATCGACGTCTCCGGACTCGTTTTCGTCGGGCGCGTTCTGTCCGGCAGATCCCGGGATGGCGAGATCGAGCTGCAGCGTTCCTCGCGGACCTGGCGGAAATCGGTGCGTCGTGTTGTTCGGTTGTTCACCGTCCGTTTCGTACTTCACCGCGCGAATCGTTCCCCCCCTTCCAAGTCGCGCCGCGCGCACACCTTGCAGCTCGTTCCACTCAACGTTCGGAACGTTCAGGTTGAACACTGTTGCGATGGGTGAAGTCTCGAGAAACGGAACGAACGCTTCTGCTAATCGCGCCGGTGTTTCCCACGGGACAGGATCTTCCCCATATCGGATGGATGTCGCAAGACCGCGTAAACCGAATTGCGCGGCAGTCAAAACAGCGCCGATCGTGCCGGAGTGAAGCGCGGATCTTCCGACATTCACTCCGTGATTGATGCCCGAAAGAACCAGATCCGGTCTCGGGCCGAATCCTCCTACACAAGCGAGGATCACGCCGAGTGCGGGTGGGCCGTCCACTCCGTAGATGGGAGTGTCTTCGAGCCCGTCGATCTCGAAGGTCCGGTATTCGACGCCGTCACGTTGATAGAACGCGCCTACCGCGGCGCTGGCCCCACTCCAATCGATGAGCGGAGCGACCACCACCACTTCGTGACCGGTGCGCTTCGCGGCCTTCGCCAATGCAGCAATTCCTGGTGCCTCGACACCGTCGTCATTGGTCACCAGAATGCGCACTCGTCAACACCGTTCGGCTATTACCAGCGGGTGCTGGCCTTCGTACAACTACCATACCGTTGCCGATGACGACGACTCCGAAGCCGACGCAACCACCCTCGGGCGAGCAGTACGAGATCGCCTACGGCCACCTGCGGGTGGTCGTCACCGAGGTGGGTGCCACGCTTCGGGCGTTCAACGTGGCCGGTCACGACGTCATCGACGGCTACGACATCTCTGAGCGTTGCGGAGACGGTAGGGGACAGGTGCTCGCCCCGTGGCCCAACCGCCTCGGCGACGGTCGTTACACGTTCGAAGGAACAAGCGCGGCAGCCGCACTCGACGAGCCGGACCGGCACAATGCAATCCACGGGCTCGTGCGTTGGTTGGGTTGGAACTTGTTGGGAATGGCGCAGAACGTGGTGACTCTTGCCACGGTGTTGCAACCTCAGCCAGGTTATCCGTGGCGACTCTCGGTGACGATCGAGTACAGGCTCGGCCGCGCAGGATTGAGCGTCACCACCGAGGCACGCAACGACAGCGACGTTGCGGCTCCATTCGGAATCGGATTTCACCCTTATACGACGGTCGGCACTCCGACCATCGACACCGCGCGTCTGAGTGTTGCTGCGGGTCGCCGATTGACCTCCGATGAAAGGGGTCTTCCTACCGGAGAAGCCGATGTCTCAGGATCCGAGTTTGATTTCCGGAAGAAGCGATTGATTGGCCCGACAGTGCTCGACACGGGGTTCTGCGACATTGAGCGTGAGCGCGACGACACAATTCGTGCGCATCTCGAGCATCCTGACAACGAAAGATCGTTGACGGTGTGGGCCGATTCAACCTTCAAGTACTTCATGATCTATACGGCGGATCACGTGAGCGATCCGCAACGCTCCAGGACCGCTGTTGCAATCGAACCTATGACATGTCCTCCCGATGCACTTCGCACGGGGAACGATTTGATACGTCTTGCACCCGGTGGCACATGGCGTGGCAGCTGGGGCATCAGTGTGAAGAGCAAGAATTAACAACATTGCAGTGCCGTTACATTTCGCCGCACGCATGTTCACGAGATTCACATAATCCGTGGTCGGTACGTAATTCTGCGTAGCGCCATCACATTTATTCACGCGTCCGTTTGTAGTTTGAGGTTGCGGTGTGAGGCACAAATAGTTGCTTTGACGAGGTGTATCCCCTAAAACCTTGGACTTTGCGGGCGTGAAGGAGTTCTATGTGGCGACATCGATCCGTCTCGACGCGGGTTGCGAGATTTATCGCGATGCTTGCGATCGCAACATCGTTCTTCGGAGTTGGATTGTTGGCGAGCGCGGATTCCGCGCGTGCCGCGACAACTATCACGATGCATCTGTCTGCACCGATGGTCGGGATGGCGTCGGCTTCTGGCGGGAACGGGTACTGGACCGTCGGATCCGACGGAGGAGTCTTTTCTTTCGGCGACGCCCAATTCGAGGGATCCATGGGCGGTCATCACTTAGCTGCTCCCGTGATCGGCATTGCAGCAGGACCGAGCGGCTATTGGGAAGCCGCATCTGACGGCGGCATCTTCTCGTTCGGTGGAGCCCCGTTCTTTGGTTCGATGGGCGGAAAGCCGCTCAGCGCGCCGATCGTGGGAATCGCTGCAACTCCAGATCGCATGGGCTACTGGTTGGTGGCGTCGGACGGCGGAGTGTTCGCGTTCGGCGATGCGCACTTCTTCGGTTCGATGGGCGGAAAGCCGCTCAGTGCGCCGATCGTCGGAATCGCCTCGAGCTCCGATGGCGGGGGTTACTGGCTCTGTGCCGCTGACGGAGGGGTGTTCTCCTTCGGCGACGCGCATTTCGCCGGGTCCCTTGGCTCCGACCACCTCACCTCGCCGATCGTCTCCATCGCCTCGGACAGCGCATCGGGCTATTGGTTGGCCTCGTCGGCAGGAGGCGTATACGCATTCGGCGCCGCATTCGACGGTTCTCTCGGTGATGACCACCTGAGCGCTCCTGTTCGGTCGATCGTTCCTGATGGCACGGCGGGCGGTTACTGGCTGGCTGGTGAGGCGGGGGCGGTCACCGGATTCGGAGGGGCGCCGTTCGAGGGACAGATCGACGGGATCCTGCCTTATCCGCCCGCAGGCCAGGCAGACGTGCTCGGCTCACACATTGCTTCCGTTGCCTCCACGCAGGTGGGTAACGCCGACCCGTTCGATTACGGACCTGTGGGAAGCGGATGGTGCGCGTACTTTGCGTCGTGGGTGTTGCAACATGCGGGTCTCGACATCCCGTCTCTTCCGATGGCCTACGAGATCGGCACGTGGGCGCTCGCCAACGGTGGAACGATGCTCCCACCCACTGCCACCCCACAGGTGGGCGACGCGGTGTTGTTCGGGCCTCCGTGGAGCTCGGTCACATGGCCCGACGCAGGAGGACTGGGGTACCCCAATATCGAGCACGTGAACATCGTCGTGCGGGTGCTCCCGGGCGATCAGATCATCACGATCGGCGGTAACGAGTCGGGCGCGGTACGTGAGCAGGGGCCGTATTCAGCGGCTGACGCAAGCAGCTGGTGGGGCCAGTCGATCTACGGTTTCGTGCAGCCGCCGGGGGTCTGATCAGCTCGGCAGCACGTACTTTTCGACAGCTTTGGCGAAGCCCTCGTTTTCGTTCGTATCGGTGACCTCATGGGCGGAATGCTGAACCTGCGGATCGGCATTTCCCATGGCGATGCTGAGACCGGAATGGGTGAACATCAGCACGTCGTTGGGCATGTCGCCAATCGTGGCGATCTGGTCGGTCGAGATGTCGTAGCGCTGGGCCAGAAATTTCGCCACGGATCCCTTGTTTGCCTGGGGGTGCGTGACGTCCAGGTAGTAGGGCTGCGATGCAGCTGCCTCGACGTGGTCTCCGAACTTTTCGTGGGCGGCCTGTGAGGCTTTCGAGACGGCCTCGTGGTCATCGCTCACTCCCACGATCTTCACCACGCCGTCGGTCAGACCATCGAGGGACGTCATGACCTTGGGCTGAAACTTGACGGTCCAAGCCTCGCGGTCGACGTGCGGTGCTTTCGGATCGGATACGTACCAGTCGGCGCCCTTGTAGATCCACACGTCGAGCTGGAACGACTTCATCAAGTCCGAGGCCGGCACGACCAGGTCGTCGGGGATCACGTGTTGCTCGATGACGTTCATCTGGCGGTCCACCATCAGCCCGCCGTTGAACGCCGCGATGGGAGTCTCGATGTCGAGCGGATCGATCAGCATCGACATACCCCGCGGGGGCCGCCCACTCGTGATGGCGAAGAGGATCCCTGCTTTCTTCAGCTCATGAACGGCACTGATCGCTCGATCCGTGAGCACCTTCTCGTTGGTGACGAGCGTGCCGTCCACGTCGGCGAGCATCAGGCGGATCGAATTTGTATTTGCCATTAGTCGTCACTCGTCCTGGTTCAGTCGTCGTCTTCCGGAAGGTACCAACTATGGGGTGAGGCGATCCGCTCGATCGAATCGGGGCCCCATGAGCCCTTCTTGTACGGCTCCACAGGGGGAGGGTTGTCGATCAACGGAGCGGATATTTGCCACAGGCGCTCGACCTGATCGGCGCTCGTGAAGAAGGACTGGTCATCGAACATCGCTTCGAGGATCAGGCGCTCGTATCCCTCGAGCTCGTCTGAAACCTTGAAAGCGGTGGCGTACTCGAACTCCATCTTCACTTCGCCGAGGCGCATCGACCTTCCGGGTTCCTTTGCGAGGAATCGGGCGATGATCGTTCCCGGATCGCTGAAGTCGATGTTGAGCTGGTTCTGCCGGCATGATGCTTCGCGTCTGGCTTTTACCGGAAACATGCGGAGCGTCGGTTCGCGAAACCCGATCGTTACGACCTGACGACTCTCCGCCAAGGCCTTGCCGGTCCGAAGAATGAAGGGGACACCGGCCCAGCGCCAGTTCTCCACATACGCACGCAGGGCCACGAATGTTTCTGTCTGCGAGTCCTTGGCGACTCCGGGCTCCTTCAGGTAGCCGTCGTACTGCCCCCTCACGGCGTTCTGGCAGTCGAGGGGAAGCATCGAGTCGAACACCTTCTGCTTCTCTATGCGCATCGCTTTGGCCGATATGGACGTTGGCGGCTCCATGGCGACGAAGCCGAGAACCTGGAAGAGGTGGGTCACCACCATGTCCTTGAATGCACCGGTCTTCTCATAGAAGCCGGCTCGTCCCTCGATCGTGAGCGTCTCCGGCACGTCGATCTGTACGTATTCGATGTGCTCCCTGTTCCAGATCGGCTCGAAAAGGCCATTGGCGAAGCGGAATGCAAGGATGTTGTCGACCGATTCCTTGCCGAGGAAATGGTCGATCCTGAAGATCTGCGATTCGTCGAAGACCTTGTGGATCTGATCGTTCAGAGCGCGGGCCGACGCGAAGTCGGTGCCGAAGGGCTTTTCGATGATCACCCGTGCCCCGACAGCCAGTCCGGATGCTCCGAGCATGTCGACGATCGAGCCGAAGGCGACCGGCGGGATGGCCAGGTGGAACAGGCGCTGCGGCTTTGTTCCCATCTGCTTTTCTGCTGAGGTGATGGCATCGACAAGAGGGGAAGGGTCATCCGTGTCGGCAGCAACGAAGCTGAGGTTCTTGTCGAATTCCTTCCACGCCTTACCGGTTGGTTTGTCGGACGCAAATTGCGTTATGGCATCCTTGGCGTGCTGTTTGAAGTCGTCCTCGGTGGGTGCGCCCTTCATAGGAGCGGTCCCGATGACCCGCCAGTTCTCAGGCATGAGGCCGGCATGGACGAGATGGAACAGACCGGGAAGAAGTTTGCGCTTGGCCAGATCCCCGGTGGCACCGAACAGGACGATCACATGATCGGGTGGTCGCTCATGTTCGTCCTTCTCGTCGGTGGGCATCTGTTTGGTGGTGATGGTTTCTGGGGTCATAGTGTTTGGCAATCCTCATGGAACGAATCGAGCGGGAGAAGCAGCTTGCAGCCGAGGCGGCCGCGGCCTTGGTCGAAAGCGGGATGAAGGTCGGCCTCGGGACCGGCACCACGGTGGCATACCTTCTGCCTGCGATCGCCAGTCGCAAGCTCGATATTCATTGCGTAGCGACATCGCCCCGCACGGAGAAGGCCGCCACGGATCTGGGCATCAAGGTCGGGCCGTTCGACCTGAGCCGTCTCGATATGGCAATCGACGGTGCTGACCAGATAAGCCCCGACGGCTGGCTGGTTAAAGGCGGCGGCGGAGCACACACACGCGAGAAGCTCGTTGCCATCACCGCGGAGCGGTTCATCGTGATCGCTGATTCGTCCAAGCCGGTGCATGCACTTCACGTTCCGGTCCCGCTCGAGCTGTTGGCCTACGGCCTTGAGTCGACGATGTCGCGCCTTGGAACGGTAACGCTGCGCGAGGTTCCCCCCAGCCCCGACGCCGGTGTCATCGCGGACTACACCGGTGACTTCGAGTCGCCCGGGGAGCTGGCTGCATACCTCGGTTCCTTCGTCGGGGTCGTGGACCACGGTCTGTTCCCCCCGGAGATGGTCTCCGTGATCCTCGTCGGTCATGCCGGTGAGGGCGGTGAGTCGGTCGAGACCGTCAAGGACGTTCATTCCTAGCGACCGCGACCTGATCGGTCTGGTCAACCTTCCACAGAAGCGGCGTCGGCCAGGATCGTCTGGTCCTCTACTTCGACCCGTCCTGCAGGGACCGAGGTGTCGCCGGCGAGCAGTTTGCTCAGCGCGTCGCGCTTGTCCGATCCGCTGATCAACCACAGGATCTCGTCCGCACGTTCGATTGCCGGATACGTGAGCGTCATGCGACGATTGCCTTGGTACTCGCCTGTCAGGCCGACCAGGCGGTCGGTCACCAGAAGAACGGGATCACCGGGTACGAGCGACGCGGTGTGCCCGTCAGGTCCTATCCCGAGATGGACGAGGTCGAATCGGTCGGGGAGTAGTGACGCATATTCGGCTGCCGCGCGATCGAGATCCGGGTCGGTGACCGGCATGGCAACGACCTTGGCCTCCGAACGGGCATCGCCGAGGCTGTTGGTGAGGTTGGTGAGGTTCCGGCTCGGGTCGCCGTCAGGCGCCACACGTTCGTCGACTTGAAAGATCACCACGGATCCCCACGGCACGTCTTCGTGCGCGAGCTCCGCGAACATCGCCCACGGCGTCTTACCGCCGCTCACCGCAAAGGTGAATTTCCCGTGCTGTTCAACGGCATTTCTGGCACGGCGGGCGACAAGCTCGGCCGCTGCCTTTGCCAGCGCATCCGCATCCGGGAGGGTTACAAGCTCGTGGTCAGTGCTCATGTCAAAGGCCCTTCAACATGCGGTACCGGCGGATCAAGGCGTTGGTCGACGAGTCGTGGGCTAGCTCCGGCTCGTTCGAACTCTCGAGCTCGGGAATGATCCGCTTGGCGAGCACCTTGCCCAGCTCGACGCCCCATTGGTCGAACGAGTCGATGTCCCAGATGGTCCCCTGGACGAAGACACTGTGC
>JBAPRR010000060.1:0-1866 GCA_049281195.1 Acidimicrobiales bacterium | reverse complement strand
ACCTGGCACTGATATTTTCCGGGCGCAAGTTTGCCCAGGCCGAGGTGGAAGCTGAGCGGTGTGATGCCGAGCCGGCTGCCCGCTTCCGGCATCACGGCGATCGGGGCGGTGTCAAACGCCTTCTTCTGATCGCTATATAAAGTTACGTAGGCAAAGAGCGGTGCGGTGGTTTCGGCGGTCTTCGTGTCCTTCGCACCGGCGGCAACGCGCGGGGTTGGCCGATACGCCTGCACATAAACGTACATCTCCTGCCTGGTGTTGAAGACCCGGGTCACGCTGGGGATGAGTTTGTATCCGTCTTCGACCAGCGGATTGGCCATGTTATTTTTGGACTCCTCCTTGCCCTTGGTGGCGTTAAACAGCGAGTCGCGAAGATCGATGCGCTGACTGCTCAAGACGACCGAACTGATGGCGACGCGCTGAGCGACTTTGTTCAGATCTGGGATGGCGAAGGAGGTTTGATAGGTCCCGATTCGTCCGGTCTCATTGTCGCGCGCCAGAAACTTGATGGAATACCTTCCGGGAAAAAGAGTGAAGCCGGAGTCGTACTCTATCGGACGCCGCGCCAGTTCCGCTGCAGTAGCATCGCTCAGCTTGACGTCGACATTGTCGCGTACATTGCTGACCGTCATGCCGCTGGTCTCGTCTTTTACTTCGGCAACGAAATCGATCAGGGTGTGTTCGGCGCCGAACCGCTTTGCCAGCGCCAGCTCGCGACCGGGAATCTTCACGATGATGGGCACGAAATATTCGGCACGATCGAGCTGGAAATAATCAATCTCCATCGCGATCGTAAGGTCCGTGATCGGATCGTCCAGCATGAGCGCGTCTTCAAGCTGTCTCTCCTTGTCCACGGCGGTGAATTTGCTGAACACTTTGTTCGCGTAATAGCCGCGGCGATATTCCAGCTTGGTGTCGGGCGCGGAGTTGACCGTGATCTTCACTCGCCGGAAGCGTCCGTTTTGCGCCGCATTGGTTGTGTAATATCCGACGATGTAATAGTCCGAAATCGCTCGTTGCGCCTGCACAATGCCCTGGGTGAGGTCGTTGTTATCGAACAATGCCTTGCCGCCGGTGTCGCCGCCCAACGCGTACATAGTGTCCTGCGATTGCTGGAATTTATCGGTCACCGCCTGGGCCGCCGTTCCGGAATACATGCCGGCGTTGCCCGGCGAGCCCTGGGTTGCATCGCCCAGTGGAGCTTGAGCCACAAGCCCGCGCGCATCGATTGGCCAGAAAGAGACTCCTGCACGGACGGCGGCATCGACAGTGGCGTGCAACTGTGCCTGGTTGTCAATGCCATTCAGGCGCATGCCGCTGGCAAAGTAGATCAGCGATTTCTTCTCGTTCATTCGACCCAGCATTCTTGCCGCAGTCTGTAATGCAGCAAGCTGCCGGTCAGTGTTGAAGATGTTGAACTCGCTGTCATCCTGCCCGAAGGCCGCGCCGGTATCGGCACTGCTGGCATCTTCGATGGACTCGACGGAGCCTTGCCCCTCGCCGACAATCATTGTCTGAAGAATGCTGAGCAGGCGGTCACGGTCGGCGGTAAAGTCCTGCAGCACATCGACGGAGCCACCTGAAAATCGCAGGATTGCGATCAGGTCGGCGGAGGTCATCTGGGTGCGGACAAATGTTTCGGCGGCAGCCAGCGCGCGCTGCTGATCTTCCGGCGGCATGGCCGTCATGTCGAAGTAGAGCGCCAGCAGCCGATGGCCCCTGTACTGCGTGTGTCCGGGATTCTCTGGCGCGAGCTGGGTGCGATCGAGCGTCTTGTAAATCGTGATTTGTTCCTGATCCGGCGGGGTTGCGGGGGCCGGGGTCATGGGCAACTCCTGGTGCTCGCACAATCGAACGGTTTGCGGC
>JBAPRR010000059.1:0-2729 GCA_049281195.1 Acidimicrobiales bacterium | reverse complement strand
CGTCACACACTCCGCGACTGACTCCCCCACCCTGATCTGCCAGCTGTTTAGGACGCCGAACCAGACAGTGATTGACCAGCGGCATCGAGCAGCGCTCTGAAGGGCCCGGCAACCAGAGAGGTCACTCTCGTGGTGGCATCCAACTGCCGTTTCGAGTTCCCCTGTCATTTGGATTGGGAGACGGCGGGCGGGCCGAAGGCAGGAGCCCGCCGTATATTCCCTTTGATCTGACAGAAGAGTCGGCCCAAGCAGTTTCACAGTGGCTATAGACCAGCGAAAGTCCTCATTTCAGGTCAAGATCTATTCGTTTGGTAACGATCACCGGATTCTCCCCAGACTCGATCACTGAAATTCCCCAGGCGGTGATCGGAGTGGCGGGCTTGTTTTGAGTGTAGATCAGCTGTCTGTCACCACCCCCTTTTCGTGTTGACGGGGACCGGCCACGGCTCTTCGGGCGGCTTCAGCCCGAGCCCGGTGGCTGCGCATCCGGTAGCTGTCGCCCTCGATGTTCAACACGACGCTTCTGTGCAGCAACCTGTCCAACATGGCGGCAGCGATCATCGGGTCGTCGTTGAAGACGTTGCCCCAGCTGGCGATCCCTAGATTCGTGGTCAACGCGATGGAGCCTTTGAGATACCTCTGGCTCACAACTTGGAAAAGCGCTGCCGCAGCTTCTGCGGGAAGAGGAAGGTATCCCACCTCGTCAATGATCAGGAGCCTCGGTCCTGCGTAAAAGCGCATAGTCGTCGCCCATCGGCCTTCAAGAGCCGCTCGGTGGCAACGAGCGGCGAGATCGGCGGCCGTCGTGTAGTACGTGCGCATTCCTGCCGCGACCGCCTGGTGACCTAGGCCGACCGCCAGCATTGTCTTTCCGACACCGGGCGGGCCGATGAACAACACGTTGGTGGCGTCTTCTGTGAAGCGCAACGTGGCCAGGTCGTCGATGATCTTCTTGTCCACTGACGGTTGGGCGGAGAAGTCGAAGTCCTCCAAGGTGAAAGGGGACGGCAACGAAGCAAACCGCGCCAGGCTCATCCGCCGGCGCTCGTCGACCGAGGCGACTTCGACACTCAGCAGCCGTTCCAAGAAGTCCTGGTGACTGAGCTTCTCTTTGATGGCCTGGTCTAGGGCTTCTGGCAGGGCTTCTGCTGCAGCGGTCATCCGCAAGAAGGCCAGGTGTGCCCTCAGCTTCTGATACTTGGAGCTCTCGGTCATGCCGATTCCTCGCTTGCTTTTCCGAACGCGAGCGCGATGATCTCGGCCACCGCTTCTAAGTCGACTGACGGTTCGGTTGAAGACCCCTGAAGCAGCCGTGCCCGCTCGGCCAGAGCATCTGGACCCGGTGGCTTGTTGGCCTTTCGGTCACACCGAGCTCTGGTGGTGAACTGGCCGAGAACCACGGCTTCTAAGGCGACACGGTGCGCTTCGGTGCGGATCACCGCGCCCGATCCTCTCCGGGCCAGACAGTGCGACACGAGCTCGGTGCCCGACGGAGAAAAGATCTCGAGACTGGAGGTCCCGAGGCGGTGGCGCAGTGTGAGCTCTGTCGCGCCGAGTCCGGGGGGCACCGAGTAACGATTGCCCCTGAAGGCCACACTCGCCTTGTCGTCGGGAGTTGCGTGGACCTCGATCACGGCCGGGTAAGGAGCTGGCGGGAGCGCCATCAGGGATTCTGTCTCTGCCAGCTCTCCGACCGTCGGCCAGCGGGGCCGGCCTTCATCTTGTGTCAGTTGGCCGGGATCGAGGTAACGACCAGGTGGCCGAAGCCGGGCATCGCCGGTCGTCGACCAAAAACGATCGAGGCTTATCTGGGCATCGGCCATCGTGGTCGCCGTCATGGTGCGCCACCAGCGGCCGCAACAGAACTTCCCGCCACACTCGACGGCTCCTTTGCGGTTTCCACGTCGCGGGGGACACGGGGTGACTGAAGCGCCGTAGTGCTTGGCCACGGGGGCAAAGGACCGCTGGACATCGGCTGAGCCCGGCACGATCACCGTCGCCAGGCGGTCGGTGCGCCACGCCCGGGCCGTGCCGCCGAGACGGCGCATCACCCGATCCATCGCCTCGATCAGATGAGCCTGGTCCATCGACTCAGACAGCACTCCCCGGGTCCGTCCCGAATACGACAGCGTGCCCAGCAAGATGTAAGCCGTCTGACCCCATGGAGCGTTTCTGCGTTCGAACCAGTCCCACTGAATTTCCTCGCCAGCTCGGTGGTCGATCTCGATGGTCTCTCGGCCCTTTACTCCCTGACATGCTTCGCAATGCGGGCGAAGTCCCGCCTGGCGCACCTGGCGGGCGAAGCTCACATATGACGAGGGATAACCGAGGGCGACCACCTCGTCGAACAGAGCGCTCGCCCACAGGTGCGGGTCGTCTTTGAACCGGGCGGCCACGTAGGCCCTGTACTCGTCGAGTGGATCAGCTCGACTCGTTCGCCTGACCCCCGGCGAGCGCTCTCCCAAGAGATAGGACCGGACCGTCTTTCGGTCACGACCCAGGTGACGGGCGATGGCCGAGACAGTCCATCCCCGTTTGAACAGTGCATCTGCTTCCACGTCTTCTCCCACTGAGAACATGGCAGGGGCTCCTCGTGCTGGTTGGCATAGTCACCGCCAGCATCGAGGGGCCCTCCATACGAATGGCGGACCCTTCAAGGGGCCCGCCACTCCTCTCAGAGGTGGGGAATTTCAGTGATCGAGGGTGGGGAATTTCGGTGATCCGCAGCA
>JBAPRR010000058.1:0-7880 GCA_049281195.1 Acidimicrobiales bacterium | reverse complement strand
ACCCGGCCTTCGCTCGTCTGCGTGGAGAACACCCACATGGCCGCCTCCGGTGCTCCCTGGCACCCCGACGATCTGGCCGCGGTGAGTCGGGCTGCGGGTGACCTACCGGTGTACATGGACGGGGCCCGCTTGTTCAACGCGGAAGTTGCCACCGGCATCACCGCGTCGGCGCTCTGCTCCGAGATGACGGCGGTCATGTGTTGTATGTCCAAGGGCCTGTGCGCGCCGGTCGGATCACTCCTCGCCGGCGACGCCGACATGATTACCGAAGCGCGTGTGCACCGGCATCGCCTCGGTGGCGCCATGCGCCAGGCCGGCATTATCGCCGCCGCGGGGCTGGTGGCCCTGGCCGAGATGATCGAACGACTGGCCGATGACCACCGGCGTGCGCAGAGGTTGGCAACGGCGGTTGCCGAGCATTGGCCCGATGCGGGGTGTGTCCCTGAAATGGTCAGGACCAACATCGTCGTCTTCAGCCATTCGGATCCTCAAAAGCTGATGTCGCATCTATACCTGAACGGTGTGCTTGCAGGGACCATCGCTCCTGATGTGGTCCGCTTGGTCACCCACAGCGACGTCGACGACGAAGGGACGGAAAAGGCCCTCAAAGCCCTAGAAACCGCTCCCTGATCGGAGCCGCTATGTC
Source organism: Acidimicrobiales bacterium (assembly GCA_049281195.1). GTDB lineage: Bacteria > Actinomycetota > Acidimicrobiia > Acidimicrobiales > CAVXTF01 > JBAPRR01. The sequence continues at coordinate 7,234 of JBAPRR010000058.1, read as the reverse complement.
GACCCAATCGCTAGGTCGGCCCAGTGTCTAAATCGACGCAGTCCTTAGGACGGCAAGGTCGTCGTCGGTGAGGTGGTAGGCGATGTGCCCGAGCACGCTGGGCCGTCACCGACCGAGATGGTCACGTTGGTCCCCGAAGTCTGGCTCGTCTGTGCGGCGGGATTCTGATTGGTGACGATCCCACAGTCTGCGGGGTTCTGGTCGTGCATATCCAGCTTCACGACCGGAGTGAGCCCGGCGTTTACCAACTTGGTCTCAGCCTCCTGCTCTGTCAGTGAGATGACGCTCGGGACCAAGACCGGAGCCGGACCAGTCGATATCTCGAGATTCACCGATGATCCCGAGGTCTGTGGCGTGCCCTGAGCAGGCAGCGTGCCTATTACGAGTCCGGAGGTGATCGTGGGGGAGCTTTGGCTCACGTATTGCGAGCTCGGCGCGCAGACGAGGTCGTTAGCGGTGATCGCGGCGCAAGCCTGTTTTGGCGTGTCCCCTGCCACACTCGGTACATAGTGAGTGGTGGGCTGAGTCACAACGTTCGAGACGGTCAGCTGGACGTCTGAACCCTTCTTCGCAGTGGTGCCTCCGTTCGGACTCTGGGTGCAGACCACCCCGTTCGGCTCACTGCATGTGGCCGGTACGGAAACGGGTACGAATCCCGCGTTCTTCAAGGAATTCTCGGCATCGTGAAGTGTGAATCCGATCACGTCGGGCACCTGCTTGAACACCGGGGCGGGGATTCCCGTGCCCACGTCGAGCGTTATGTTTTGTCCTTTCTTGACCTGGGTCCCGGATGCCGGATCTGTGCTTAAAACGATGCCCTTGTCCGACGCATTGCTCGAGACGTTATGAAGGACAGGGACGAGACCGTCCGAACGCAGGGTGGACTGTGCCTGCGAATACGTTTTCCCCGTGACGCTGGTCAACGCGAACGTCTTCGAGCTGAAGCTCCACCAACCGAGTGAATTCCCGAGGAACGCCGCGACCACAGCCAGAGCGACGAGGAGGATCGCGAGAATGGCGATATACAGCCCGGTTCCCCTGGACTCCTCTTCTTCATCCTCCGTTGGCGGTACCTGAGGCAATGCCTGGGTTAGCGATCCTGTCGGTGGTCCGAGCGGCGTATGTCCTGCGCTCACCTCGCGCCCCTCGCGGAATCGCAGGAGGTCGATCCGCAGTTCGCTGCCTGTGGAGTAGCGGTACTCGGGGTCCTTGGCCATGCATTTGAGGATGATCGCCTCAAGGTCCATGGGCACCGACGGGTTGAACTGGCGAGGAGCCTGGGCCTGCTCCCTCACGTGCTTGGAAGCCACCGAGACCGGCGAGTCCCCCAGAAAAGGTGGCCGTCCGGCGACCATCTCGTAAAGCACTACTCCGAGCGAGTAGATGTCGCTTCTGGAGTCGACACCGATTCCTTCGGCCTGCTCTGGGGAGAAGTAGGTGGCCGTACCCATGACAGCGCCCGTCTGGGTGAGGCTCTCGTCGGTGTTCATCGCCCGTGCGATGCCGAAATCGGTCACCTTCACCTGGCCGTCATCGGTGATGAGGACGTTTCCGGGTTTGACGTCGCGGTGGATGACGCCCTTCGAGTGCGCGAAATCGAGTGCGAGCGCGACGTCCGCGCCTATTTCGGCGGCCCTGTCCGGGTGCAGAGGGCCTGCGGTACGGAGAATCGACGACAAAGGCCTGCCGTCGATGAACTCCATCACTATGAAATAGGTGCCACCGTCCTCTCCCCAGTCGAATACCGGGACGATGTTCGGGTGGGAGAGGTTGGCGGCGTTCTGTGCCTCACGCCTGAACCGTTCGACGAATGTGCGGTCCACCGACAGTTCGGAGAAGAGCACTTTCAGTGCCACGGGCCGGTCCAGAAGGCGGTCGTGGGCCCGATAAACCTCGGCCATTCCCCCTCGGGCCACGAGATGGACGAGCTCGTAACGGCCCGATAAAACGCGTGGGAGTGAGTCCATGTGTGTCAAAGCCTAGGTCCTTGCCTATTGCGCTTATTTGGTTCCAGAGTCGCGTAAGGCTCACAAGTCGAGCCAATTCGTGCAGTAGATCCGAACATTGCGGTACCCATCGCGGAGCCCGTCATCCCGCGCTTCCGAGTATTCCGCTGAGAAGTTCCCTCACGATCGGCCCCGAGACCTGTGCGCCACTGGCCGAGACAGCCTGGTCCGGAACGGCCACCGCTATGGCCACCTGCGGGTGGTTCGCCGGTGCGAAGGCGACCATCCAGTCGATCGTCGAAGTGTTGCCCGTTCCCTGTTGTGCCGTTCCGGTCTTCGCCGCCACGTCCCAGCTCGAAGGGAAGATCCCGTAAGCGGTCCCCTTGGGGCTGGACACGACCGCCTGCATCATCTTGGTTACAGATGCGGCCGTCTGAGCGGATGTGGCCCGCAACCACTGTGTCGGTTGGTAGGCGTCGATGACATTGTCGTTGCGGTCCAAGATGCGCGACATGACATGGGGCTTCATGATCACACCGTCATCCGCGATTGCAGAGGTGACCATGGCCATCTCGAGTGGTGACGCCACCACGCTCCCCTGCCCGATCGCGGAGTAGGCCAGAAAATACCCCGGTAGGTTCTCCTCAAGGTCCAGAGCACACGCGTTCTCGGATATGTAGGTGTTGGCGTTGCACATGTTTGCCACCGAATACTGACTGGTCGGAATGTCGAGCGGTGGCTGGGTCCAGAATCCGAACGATGCGGCCTCTTGTGTGAGGAAACCGGCACCGATGTCGAGTCCCGCCATCGCGAAACCCGTGTCGCAGGACTGTGCCAGCATCCCCGGTCCCGTGAAGAGTCCGCCGCAGACCCCGTCCGCGTTATGGAGGACCTTGTCCGTGTCCGGTGGTGGCCACGAAGCCAGCATCGGAAAGGACTGTGTGGTGATCGACGGGTCGTGGTCGAAAGCCGCGGCGCTCGTGATGATCTTGAAGGTCGAACCGGGGAAGAATCCGTCGTCATAGCTGAGGGGAACGCCATTGATGAAGCCATTTGCGTCCTTGGCGTTGTACTCTTTCCAGCCCGCCACCTCTTCGTTGTAGCTCTGCGAAGCAATAGGGCTCGGGTTGAAAGTCGGATTGGAGTACATGGCGAGAACTGCGCCATTCGAAGGATTGAGCATTACGACTGCGCCGTCCTTGTTGCCCAGAGCGGCCTGGGCGAGCTTCTGGTATTTCTCGGACAGGGTCAAGACGACAGAGTCTGTGCCCTGCTGGGTGGTGAGCAGATCGCCTAGCGTTTGCGGCGCTTGAGTGTGGTAGGTCAAGTCCGAGTTGTACGCGTTCTCCACTCCGATAACGCCGAGATTGCTGACCGTCCCGAAGGTGTACGACGTAAATCCCACGATCTGCGCGAAGAGTGATCCGGTCGGATACACGCGTGCATATTTGTAGCTCGAGCTATTTGGGGTGGGCACAGACGTGGCGAGGATCTTGCCGTCGCTACTGATTATCGTTCCCCGTGGCTCTGCGTATGCGGCCTCGATCTGTATCGGGTTGTTCGACGCTTTCTGGTACTGGCTCGCCTTGAGGCCCTGAATGTTGTCGAGCTGGATCAGAAGTCCGCAGAAGCAGATGATCATCGCGACTCCAAACCAGCGAATTCGTTTCGACATCAGCCGGTACCGGTAGTGGTTGTAGTCGAGGAGGGTGACGTCGTGGTCGAGCTGCCCGTCGGCAGTGTTGTTGTGGTCGTCGTAGTGGTCGTTGTCGGAGGAGTCGAAACCTTCGCCGCCGGAGGGGTCGGGCACCGTGCGATCGAAGGCGTTTTCGGCGAGGGGGTGGTGGTGGGAGTCACACCAGGGACTCCTTGGTCATAGTCGCACTCGGTGAGAACCATACGTCGGACCAGGGCACGGGCCGCCGCGGCAGAGGACGCCGTGAACGTGCCGCTCTGGACCCCGGACAGTTGGTTCTGGGGTACTTCGGACGTGGTGACGCCGGTGTGGTCTACGACGTCGGGCTGGAACCACAGAAAGCCTCCGGGCCTTCCCTGATCGATGACGATCTGTTTGCCTTCAACCGATACGAAGTAGGACTCGTCCAGGTACCACCTCACGAGTCCCCAGGCCCCTCCCAGTACGACAACGACCGCGAGGAAGAAGACGACAAGGCGGAAGGTGATGAGCCGAGGCTTTCGACCGGCCTTAGTCGCGGTACCGGTGCTGGCGTCGACACCGTAACCACCGGTCCCACTTCCCTCGACGGCGAGGGATCCGTCCAGATCTGCGAAATCGGTGCCGACGGTCCGTGGCCTCTCGAGAGCGAGGGTGCCCACCCCTCGCCTGGGACCCGGCGTGTGCATGGCAGACGGGGTGAGTGGTACGGGAGCGGGTTGCTCGTCATCCGAGTGTTCGCCGATTGCGCCCGCATCGGGTACAACGCCCTCCCCGCTCGTGGATTCGACCACTTCGAGGACGACCACAGTGATGTTGTCGTGCCCGCCTTTGTTGTTGGCCGTATGGATCAGGTCCTCTGCTACCAGAATCGGAGACGTCTCCCTGGCAAGGATGCTTGTGATCTGATCGGCAGAAACCTCGTTGCTCAGGCCGTCAGAACAGATCAGATACCGGTCACCGGCCTTCGGGAACAACTCCCATGCGTCGACCTCTACCTCGGGGGTAACACCGAGAACCCTGGTGAGGATGTGCCGATGAGGGTGAAGGTTCGCTTCTTCGGGTGTCAACTCGCCCCTCGCGACAAGCTCTTCTGCGACGGAGTGGTCGGTGGTCAGCTGCTCCAACACGCCCTCTCTTAGGCGATAGGCGCGCGAGTCACCCACGTTCACCAAGATGAGCCGGTCACCGCCAACGGCTGCCGCATCCGCGATGAGAGCGGCGGCGGTGAGCGTGGTCCCCATCCCGCGAAGGTCGGGATCGACACGGCCTCTCTCCCACACCGCTACGTTCGCTGCCTGCACGGCGGCGAGCATCCCTTCTACCGAGGGATTGCGACTGAACGTCTCCTCGAGGGTTTCGACTGCGATCCGGGCAGCAATGTCCCCGCCGACGTGCCCACCCATGCCGTCCGCGACGCCGTAAAGAGAGCCCGCCTCGAAGGCAAGGTCCTCGTTGACGGTGCGTACGCGCCCGACATCGGAGGCCGAGCCTGAACGCAGCACCGTCAAGGGATCAGAACCCTGTGTCGGCGCGATCTCACCGCGAGACCTCGAACACGGTTCCGCCGACTTGCACCAGATCTCCTCGGTCCGCCTTCGAAGGAGCGGAGATGCGATCGCCGTTCAACCAGGTTCCGTTGGTCGAACCGAGGTCCTCTACCCACAGGGTCCCGTCCCTGCGGTAGATACGTGCGTGAATGCTCGAGGTGTATGCGTCGTCAACCCGGACACCGCAGCCCGGAGCCCTGCCGACAGTGACCTCGTCGGGGAGCTCGTACACGCGCCCGCGCTCTGGATCGGGCTCTACTACGCGGAGCACCAGGCGCGATCTGCGTCCCACCCTGCTCGGAGGCGTAGCCGCCGGAATCCGCGTCTCGGGACCCGTTGTGGCCGCGCGCAGGCTCCTGGGCGGACGAACTTCTACCCACACAGCGCGGATAACACGAAAGAAGAACAGCCAAATGAGGATCACCAGGAACACGCCGAGGGTCTTGGCGAGGTTCGAATTGTCGATGACTGTCAGGTCGATCACAGCTGGTTTAGGACGCCTCGAATCGGACGGTGGAGGTGCCGACCTCGATCTCGTCACCGTCGTTCAACAACTGCTCCTTCACCCGAACTCCGTTTACCCGTGTCCCGTTGGTCGAACCCAGATCGACTACCACGACGTCCGTCCCACGCCTGCGGATCTCGGCGTGCCTTCGGCTCACGTTGGGATCGTTCAGTACCACTGCGCACTCCGGCAGGCGCCCGAGAACGATCGGCTGGGCACCGACCGCGATGCGCCGTCCGTCCGACAGTCTTATTGATCCGGCGGGCATACCGTCGGGACCCTCTTGAATGGACGAGTCGATCGAGTACCGGTTAGGGCGGAGCTCGGGGTCCTCCTTGACCTCGACCTCGACCGGGCCGACGAAGCTGTAGCCCTCCGCCCGCCCGTGCTCGCGAACAGCATCTCCGAGCTCGCGCGACAGCGAATCGACGAACGACGAGAAGCGCGCAAAGTCAGCCGTCGGAAGCGACACCACAAAGTGGTTCGGGGCGATCATCAGACCTCGGACGCCGACACGGCGACCGAGATCCATTTCGCGCGCGATCCGCCGGCCGATCTCGACGGGTTGCAGCCCCGACCTGAACGCTTTGGCGAAGGCACCCTCCACCAAGCGCTCGAGCCGTTGCTCGAACTGCTGAAGTCCCATTGTGAAGACGGAGCCTATCGGCCAGGGGGTCCAAATCGGGGGCGTTTGAGCCCTGAGAACGGTGCTGGGCATGGCCACGACCAGGGACGATGGCTGGCGAACTCACAAAATGAGGCGAGAACTGGCCAAATCGCGGCCGGCAGCGGAGGAAGGTATGTGACAAGGAAGCCCACAGGTATGCTTCCGCGCCGCACTCTGGGCGAGTGGCGGAATAGGCAGACGCGCAGGATTCAGGTTCCTGTGTCCGAAAGGACGTGGGGGTTCAAGTCCCCCCTCGCCCACTCGAACCCAACGCCTGGGGGAATTCCCGGTTCGGGCGAATCCGCCGGGCGGACCCTCATGGCGAGGGTCCGACCTCCACCAACGTCACTTCGACGCTCGAGATCGTGGTGTATACACCCACGGCGGTACAACCGTCGCTAGTTGTGCAGGCAATGTCGTTGAGTGTGGGTTGTTGCCCGTTCAAAGGGTCGGCGGTGGCCTGGAACGACCACGAGGTGCCGTTCGACACCTCTGCCAGGTCGTGGTCGACGCCGGAGCTGTCGGTGTAATTGCCGACGGCGGAGCACGGGCCGGTAGAGGGGCACGACACACCGCTGAGGGCGCCTCCCTCCGCACCCGAGGGTAGGGGTGTGGGCTCGGGTGACCACGAGGTGCCGTTCCACACCTCTGCAAAGGGTTGGGCGACGGAGTCGTCGTTGAGGTAACCGCCGACGGCGGTGCAATCGCCACTCGAGTTGCACGAGACTCCCGAAAGGGTGCTCGACCCGGCACCCGAGGGATCTGGTGTGGTCTGGATGGACCACGAGGTGCCGTCCCATGCCTCTGCCAGGGTGCCTCCGCCGTCAGAGCTGTCGACGTAACTGCCGACGGCAGTGCAGGCGCTGTCTGAAGTGCAGGACACACCGGCAA
>JBAPRR010000057.1:0-36222 GCA_049281195.1 Acidimicrobiales bacterium | reverse complement strand
ACCTTCACTCGCGCCGTAGAACTCCCAAATCGACGCGGAAGGCAGAGCATCCATGATCCGGCGCTTCACCGATATGGGACATGGGGCCGCGGCGTGGAGAACAAGCCGCAGGCTCGTCAGATCGAGCCCGTTCCACTCCTCTTCGGGTACCTCGAGGACCCGTATGAAGTGCGCAGGAACCATCAAGGTGACAGTGACCTTGTGGCGGTCGACAGCCCTTAGCCACGACAGGCCGTCGAAGCTCGGGAGCACCGACACCGTCGCTCCCGCATGCAGGCTCAAAAAGGCGTAGGAGCCGGCTGCGTGATAGATCGGCCCCGTCGCCAAGAACACGTCCGACGAAGTGATTCCCCACATCTGAAGGACCCGTCGTGTGGACGCACCGGTGCGGTCATCGACCGCCATGTCGCGTTCGACGCCGCGGGGCCGTCCCGTCGTCCCCGATGTGTAGAAGCGGTACGACAACGTGGCTCGTGAGTGAGCTTCGGGATCGCTCACAGGCGCCCGGGCGATGAGCGCCTCGTACCCGGCGTCAGAGTCGTCTCCTACGAGGATCAGCTTGCAATCAGGTGCGTGCTCCAGAGCCTTGCGGGCTGTATCTGCGAGGTCGACATGCGAGATGAGAAGGCGTGTCCCCGAATCGGCGAGGATCCATCCCACTTCTTCGGGTCCCAGATGCCAGTTGACCGGGAGAAACGACGCTCCTGCTTTGGCGGTGGCCACACCGGCTTCCATGATCTCGAATCCGTTCGGCAGCATGAGCGCGACGGGGTCGTCTGTGCCGACACCGTGATCGATCATCACGTGGGCGAGCGCCCCTGATCTGCGGTCGATCTCGCCGTAGGTTCGGCTGTCGTCCCCGATCAGGATCGCTGGTTTGTCCGCCGTGATGCCCGCCTCCGGATCAACAAAACCGAGCATCGACTCAAGGTAGACCAGTTCTCAAGGCTCATCGTCGAAGAGCGTCATCTGCACCGGCTGTGCAGAGAAAGCACTTGTGGCGAACGGATCAGAGGGCTCAGCGAGCGGGTAATAGCCCGGCAGTTCACCGGTCGGGGTTTCGAGGTAGATCTTCGCTTCCGGCGGATGGGTGAACTTCCCGTGACTCCACCTCACTTCGACGCGCCCGCGGACGGTCGACACAGTGCGGTCGGTTTTCGTCTCATAGGAGGCGATCCAGTCGACCTGGGGCTGGCCGCTCGTACCGGGCGTGATTTCGAGGGCGAGGAATTTGAAGTTCTGGCGCCAGTCCCAGGGGCTGGCAATGCGCAGGCGAAGTTGGCCTCGCGCGTCGGCACCGAGAAGGTAATAGGGAGCGCTCCCGATCCGAAGCAGCCTCCACAGGACCTGCTCAGGCTTTCCGAACGCCTCGACCGCGTCCGCCCACCTTTTTGCCGAAACGGTGCTCACCGTGTGACACAGACGACGGTAATAACCCTGTGCCTCTTCTGGGAACGATCGGGCCGGGAGCGATCGGCGCAGAAGCTTGCGCTCGTCGGGTTGCAGGAGAACCGGATCGTCTGGGAGATGGTCGAGCCCGGCCGACTTCCTGCACGCGCCATAGAGGTCCCTGAACTCGTCAGGTGCCACCTCCAGGTACCAGTCGCCGCGCCGCCAGTCCCCGGAAGTCGAAAGGAGTCCGTCGAAAAGCCGCGCCGGGGAAGGGTTCGCGATGTTCGCCGAAAGGTACTTGCAACTAACGAGGAAGACGTGGTCGACGCGCAGGTCGATCGGTGCCACCTCGTCTCCAGGTGGCCTGCGTCCACCTGTCCACTCGATGAGAAGCGGAACGCGCCCGCGCAGAGCCTCGGGGGAGTCCAGAAACGCACATCCGTTTTCGAAGGCGAAAGACGCCTCCGCTCTGAAGTTTTCGCACTTCACGAGGTCTTCCAGACGACCCCAATCACCGGTCGTTATGCGCAGCTCAGGGGGACGTGCCAGTACCGCCTCTTCGATGTCGGCGTATCCGAGCATCCCGAGAGCGGTCGCCAGTTCCGTGACGAATGTGCGGTCGTCGGGCATGTCGAAACGAGCGGTTCTCGGGTTGCACCTGCTCAGGGCCTCGGCCCGGAATGCCGGCTAACCGAGCGGCTTCAGGTTCAGCGCTTCTTCTCTGGAGCGGGCGGGACCGTAGGTCTTCTCGCCACGGATCGTCACACGGTGGGCCACCCGTATCGCGTCCCCGTAATCGTCGATGGCGTAGTGCATGGTCGCCCTGTTGTCCCAGAACGCGACGGAGCCGGGACGCCAGCGGAACCTGCAACTCCATCCCGGATCCTTGGTGCAGTGCGTGTAGAGCATCTGCAGCAGCGTCTCTGACTCGAGCTGGGTGAGTCCCTCCAGGAAACGGGTGAACTGGGGATTGACGAAAAGTCCCTTCCGGCCCGTTTCAGGGTGCTCTCTCACCACCGGGTGAGAGGTCGGGAACAGTCGATCGTGGTGCGTCCCGTCCCATTCGTATCCACCCATTGCCTCTACGTCGGCGGCGAAGAACGGATCGTGGTGCCAGGCGATCAATTTGTCGCAGTAGGAGCGCATGGATTCGGACAGTCCGTCATAGGCGGCCTGCATGCTGATCCACATGGTGTCGCCGCCCGCTTCTGGCACCTCACGCATGTAGAGGATCGAGCCCAAAGGTGGCGTGGATAGAAAGGTCACGTCGGTGTGCCACCACGACGCGCGATCCACTCGCCCGTCGATCGAGAGAACCTCAGGGTTACCCTCTATTGAGGGAAGTACCGGGTGGGCGGTGGTCATCTCCCCGAACTGGCGCCCGAATGCAGCCTGCTCGTCGGGCGTCAGGTCCTGATCCCTGAAGAAGATGACCAGGTGATGGGAGAGGGCCGCCCTCACCATCGATACCACTTCGGGCTCGAGCGGCACAGACAGGTCGAGGCCGTAGATCTCGGCCCCGATGATCGGAGATATCGGTCTTATGTCGAGGCCCGTAGCGATAGCCATTGCTCTAGTCTGCACCTGGCGTCACCACCTCTCAATCTTCCCCACGGCGGTGGAGATAGATATGGTGCCACCTGGTGCAATTGGAGCTATGACGGGTCCACGAGGGCTTTGCCTGGCTTAACTGGACGGGCCCGGGGGTAACAGAGAGGCTCGGATCTTTTCGAGGAGGCTCGGTGGCGGCATCAGGTGCTGGATCTTTCTCCAAGCGGTCGTGGCGTCGATTCAGGCGCCGCCCCGCGCGAGTTCAAGCAATCAGTTGGATAGTCGTCGTAGTGGTTATCGGCGGAATCGTCGGTGGGATAACGGCGAGCTCGAACAGTTCAAAACCTGCGGACGCCTCCACTCCCCCCGTAAAACAGACGGCCCTCAGTACAGCCAGCACCAGCTCCAGGGGCGTTACCGCAACGTCGATCCGGGTGGTGTTCCCGATCTCCAACCTCACCAACCTCTCTTCCACCGAGGGATTCGCCGGCGACATCGAGTTCAGCCAGCAGACCCAGGCGATCGACACGTTCGTCAACGCGATCAACGCCGCGGGCGGCATCAATGGCCGCAAGATCATTCCTGATGTCGTCAATTTCGACGCCACGAGCGAGACGGACATGAGGTCTCTTTGCAAACAATGGACCGAAGGCAGTCCTCCGGTCTTCGCCGTCATCGACGGGCTCGGCGCGTGGACCGGCGATGACGAGTTGTGCATCACCCAAGAGGGCCACACGCCCATGATCTCTGAGTGGACGACCATTCCGCAGTGGACCAGCGAAGGGGCGCCCTATCTGTGGTGGACGGGTCCGAATCAGGCGCAGGTCCTCCAGGCTCTGGTCCAGTGGGGAAAACAGGCGGGACTGCTGGGCACCGACCGCAAAGTGGCCATCGTCGCCGGTGACCGACCGAGCGACCAGGAGGCGATGGAGGACTATCTGCTTCCGTTCTTCAAGGCGGCAGGGCTTCCGACTCCTCTCACCATCACGATGCCGGCGCAGACGTCTGAGCAGTCGGCGATCGGCAGTGACGCCCCACTCGTGGTCGAGAAACTCCAGTCGGCGGGAATCCAGTCGGTGATCCCCCTCATTCCGTTCAACGCGTTTTTCCCTTACCTGCAGGCGGAAACCACCCAGAGCTACTTCCCCAAGCTGTTGCTCTCCGACTACGAGGACACGATCTCGATCGGCCTCGGCCTCATTCCCATTCCGTTCCTGAAGGCGCTGAACGGTCAAGAGGGCATAACCACAGAGACCCTCGGTGGTTCGGACGAGAACTCGATCACCATCGACGGGCACTCGACTCCTCTTCCCGAGAGCAAGGGCGGTTACGACCCCGGAGTGCAGCAGTGTTACGACATCTGGAAAGCGCACAATGCGCCCCCCAAGGGAAAGTCCCCGTTCATCGAGGAACAGGGGCCGATCGTCGGGTGGTGCCAAGCCATCGAGCTGTTCGCCGACGCCGCCAGAATGGCGGGTCCTGACCTGACGAGGCGTTCGTTTGTCGAAGCTATGGCGAAGGTCAAGAACTTTTCGGGCACTTACTCACCCATTTTGAGTTACGGTCCGAATCAATACGCTGGTCCAACGCAATACCAGGTGGTGCGGATCTACAACAACAGTCCGACCCACAACGAATGCGTCCTCACTTACAACGGAATTCCGCAGGGCACGTGTTGGCAGGTCGTCGGCAACTGGAAGCCGCTGCCCGCCGGATGATGTCTAACTGACCTTGTGGGCGATCAGCAGGTCTTGATAGCTGAGTCCAGCAAGGTAACCGTTCCAGCGGCCGCGGTGTATCGCATCCAGCGACATGTCTGCCGCGGAGAACACCGAGCGGAGATCGTCCTCGTAGAAGGAGATCGGATGCTCGGCCGGTAATTCGGGGCTATCGGCCGGTGCGGAGTCTCCGAGCACGAAGCACGTTCCGACATAGGTGCCACCGGTTCGCAATACGCGTCCGGCTTCGCTCATGTACTTCAGGAACTGGTCTTTGGTAATGCGAGATATCGCGCAGAGGATCGTCATGTCGAAGGCCGAATCTGCGAATGGCGCCGGCGCATTCGTTTCGATCGTGTGGAAATGAAAGTTGCCGAACTTGGCCGACACATTGTCGGAACACCACGAGATTGCTTCCGGCCAGTCGTCGATCCCGTCGTAGCGGCCGGACGAGTTCATGAATCCTGTTAGAGGGATTGCCATCCGTCCCGGGCCGCATCCGATGTCCAGGATCCGCTGATCCGGATTTAGGCCGCCCATTTCGGTGAAATAGCCGAGGAACTCACGACCCACCTCGTCGAAATTTCCCGGGACCTGGGTCATGAGCTGCTGGGGTGGCAAAAGCTGACCGCGCAGCTTCGCCCTCGCGTCTCGGAGTCGCCACGCAACTGGCCTCGCGAGCGACCTGAGGCTCAAGACTTCTCCGTGTCGCTGAGGTCGGTCACGAGTGCAATCTTGCACAGTCCGATCTCGAACAAGAGACCTTCACTGAAATCTTTGGCGGGGCAGCCGGGAGCCACATATCGAGAAGAACACGACAAACCTCCATTCCGAGCCGTACCCTGATCGCGGTGAAGGCACAAGTGAGCCGCGCCAGACCGCCGGAACTGCGGCGCACGTATCGAGGTCTTCGCTGTGACGCGAGGGAGCGAGATGGAGCTCGTGCAGACACGTCCCACCCCGAAAGACGAGTTCGTCTCCGAGATAAGGATCGACGTCGACGAGCCGGTGGTGGGACTCGAACCCACGGCCTAGCGATTACAAGTCGCTTGCGCTTCCATCTGCGCCACACCGGCGTAGGGGCAAAGCTACCGCGCACCGGTTAATGCCCTGACCTGGATCGCCACCAGGTTGACGAGGATCCAAACAGACGAAAGGCCCGCCGAAGCGGGCCCTGCGCCTAGAGGCACCCAGTGGGTAGCCGCAAATACAAGTAATCAAGCGACCACTGGACGTTGTTGCCGCGACTCTCAGGCGGCAGCGGCGTCGTCATTGGTCGTCTGAACCTCGACGGCCGGCTCCTGAGGAGCTCCGACTGTCACTTCGACCTTGCGGGGCTTCGCCTTTTCAGCGACGGGGATCGTCACCGTGAGGACACCGTTGTCGTAGCCAGCCTTGACGTTTTCGAGGTCAAGCCCGTCGCCCAGGTGGAGCTGCCTGAAGAACCGGCCGAAGTAGCGCTCCGAGATGACCGCGTCGGTGCCTTCGGCACGCGCTTCGCGCCTTACTGCGGTCACCGTGAGGATGTGCTTGTCCACGGTCAGGTCGATCGTCTCCGGGTCTACGCCGGGCAGGTCGATGCTCGCCACGAACTCGTCCTCGGCACGGTGGACGTCGATCGGCATCGTCCGAGTGACACCACGGCGGCCCCTCGCCTGTTCCGCCAGGCGCTCAACCTCACGAAAAGGATCAAATCTCACCAACATTTTTTCTCCTATTTCTCTGCCAGCTCGTCGCTGCCAGGTCCCTCGAATCTTCTGTCACCATCATATACTACGACTCAACTGCTTACAAGAAACTTGAGTGTAAGAAACTTAGAAAAGGTATGGCAATCCCACAAAGGGCCCGCTGGCAGGGAGGCAGCCGAAAGAGCTGGGGGGAGTAGAGGGCAGAGAAGCAAGAGTGACGACTTGGTGGAATCTCCGTAGGCGGCACCGGAACGGTCACCTCGGCTGGTAAGGAGTGATCCGGAGCAGTCTCCGACTGTGTTTCGCCGCGGCGTTCGGGCGTCCGAACCGTTGTTGCGCCGCGCCGGATTCGAGGATGCTTGATTCGCCCATCCGTGGCGGGCAGTCTGAACAGAGATGCCTCTTACCGAACGCGACCGTAAGATCCTCCATCTTGAGGGGTCGTGGTGGACGGGAGTGTGCTCGAAGGGTGCGCAAATCGGTGATCTCGGAATGTCGCGCTCGCAGTACTACGCAGTCCTCCGTCGTCTCGTTAACTCTGCCGACGCGCTGGAGCATGCGCCTCTGGTCGTGCGACGGCTGCGGCGAAAGCAACTCGACAAGATGCGGGACAAATTCGAAGGGCGCGCTGCGGAGTACCACCGCCCGAGGAGGTAGGGACCGATGACCGGTGGTTACGAACCTCCGCCGGCTCCCGACGAAGAACAGCCCGCCGGGCCCGAGTGGCACGACGGTCCTGTTTCAGGCACCCGCATAATCAGAGCGATCTTCGTTCTGGCGGTGCTGATCGTGGTCGGCGTCCTTGTCCTTCCATCTGCGACCCGCGCGCCGCGCCTTATCTCTTCTGTGCCGCCGACCACTCACAACACCACCGTGCCTCCGCCGACCACCTCGACAACGAAGCCTGTGACGACCACGACGCTTCCGACGATCCTGCCGAAGGACATTGCGGTACTGGTCGCGAACGGAACAGGCACGGCTCACGGAGCAAGTGACGTGAGGACGTATCTCGGTCAGAAGGGCTTCAACATCGCGGCCCTGGCCTACGACACGACAACGCCCGAAACCGCAGACGCGATCTACTACGTCAACAGCGGCACAGCGGCCATGGCGGATGAAGTGGCCCAGGCGCTCTCACTCACGACGTCGGTCGTCGAGTCCTCAGGATCGACTCCTCCGGTTCAGACAACCACTGGAGCCGACGTGATCGTGGTGCTGGGCAATGACCTCGCCACCCGCGCCAACAACGGAACTCTCGGATCGCCACCCTCGACCGCATCTACGACCACCTCCACAACGTCTTGACACTTTTCGCGTTCGACGCCGAGCCCCACTCCACGGAGACTCACAAAAAGGCGCCGGGCAAAAGCAGCACCCGGAAACCACCGAAACCGGATCTCGGTCCTCTCGAGGTGCTCCTAGACCACCCCTCCGCTACGGCCGTGATGGTCGATTTCGACGGGACCCTCGCTCCGATAGTCGCTGATCCGGAAGAGGCGAAGCCGGTGTCCGGCTCCTCGCGGGCGCTTCGGGATCTGGCGGAAGTGTTCGGGCGAGTTGCGGTGATATCCGGTCGTCCCGCCTCTTTCTTGAAGCAGAGGCTCCGCGCAGCGGGCAGGTCACTTCATCTGTTCGGCCTCTACGGGCTCGAGGAGGTCGAAGACGGTGAGATCCGCATCGACGAGCGCGTTCTTCCCTGGCTTCCTACCGTGGCCGGGGCGCGCGAAGCAGCCGAACGTTGCGCGCCTTCAGGAGCAGGGCTGGAGGACAAGACGATCTCGCTCACGATCCATTGGCGAAACGCCCCCGAAGCTGAGCGCTGGGCCCTCGGCTTCGCTCAGAGCCAGTCGGAAAGAGTTGGGCTCATGTGCCGGGTCGGGCGCATGTCGGTCGAGCTACTGCCTCCGATCGGCGTCGACAAGGGGACCGTGGTCAGCAACTTCGCCGCTGGTATGCACGCCGCTTGTTATTTCGGGGACGACTCGGGGGACCTCGACGCGTTCAGTGCGCTCGACGCGCTATCGCTCGCGGGAACGTCGGCCGTGCGCATTGCAGTCGGTGCATCCGAATCACCGCCCGAGTTGATCGCAGCGGCCGATCTGGTCGTCGCAGACCCCGAAGAGGTTTGCTTGCTCCTGAAGGCGCTCGCGCTGCGCGCCGGGGGCTGAGCGCAGGGAGCCGAAACGCCGGAGTCTGGGCGGTCAGCTCTTCGCCGCGGCGAGCTGATCGTCGAGCCAGTCCATCGGCCGGCGTAGCGTGGCGATCCGTCGCAATTCCAAAGATCGTGAAGCGCGTTCGTCTTTAGGCATTGCAAGAGCCCTGTCGAGCACGGCTGCGGTCTCCGACACGTCGAACGGGTTGAAGCACAGCGCCGGCTCGGCGAGCTCGTCGTATGCACCGGCTTCGGTGGACAGCGCGAGCACGCCCTCTTTGCGGTTGACGATGGGGCCTTCTTTTGCCACCAGGTTCATCCCGTCGCGTAGCGGGTTGACCAGAAGCACGTCGTTGTCCGACAGCGCAGCCATCGACTTGTCGTGATCGTCCTCTATCTCGAGGAGCACCGGCGTCCAGTCCGCAGTTCCCCAATTGTCGTTGACTCTCTGCGCGAGCAACTCCACCTCGGTCCTGTAACCGAGATATTCGGGGAGCTCCTGCCGGGACGGATAGGCGAAAGCAAGGTGGACGAAGCGCCCGCGCCATCGCGGGTATTCGCTCAATAGCTCGTCGATCGCCCACAGTCCGCGCAGAAGGTTCTTCGACGGCTCTACGCGGTCCACCTTCAGGATCGTCAGACGGTCGCCCGTAGCCGCACGCAGACGATTGCGGCTTTCCTCCACTCCTGAAGTGGCGACCTTCTCTTCGAGTTGCGACGCGTCGGGCGCGAGCGCGGATACGAACGTGGCCGGTGGCTCGACGCCTGCCCGGTCACAGCACGCCAGAAAGGCCTGCTCCCATCGCGGCGAGTGAAACCCACACGCTCGCGCTCCCGCCATCCCCTCGAGAAGCTCCCGACCTACGGCGGTCGGGAGAACAAGAAACATGCTCGGGTCGGCGAAAGGCGTGTGGGAGAAGTGAACGACGGAAAGGTCCGGCCTTCTCTTTTTGAGCATCCCCGGGACCAGTGAAAGGTGGTAATCCTGCACGAGGACGACGGCGCCCTTCGCTGCGGCTTCGTCGACCGCGTCACAGAACGACGTATTGACGTCGCGGTACGCATCCCAGGCCTGCATCCAGATGCGGTCGATCTTCGGGCGCCGCGGAGTGTCGAACAGATGGTGATGCGCGAACCACAGGGTCGAATTCGAGATGACGTCATAGGCCATCTGATATGTGTCGATATCCGGTTCCACCATGACCAGGTGAAGCCCGCTTTCGGTCATCAGCCCCGAGGCCGCCGCGGCCCGGTCGGCCTCGTTGAGAGCGCAGGCCACCCAGGTCGCGCCGCTCTGGTCGAAGATCGAATGAAGAGTTCCCGCGAGCCCGCCCGCCGATCCGGCCGATTGCGGAAGTCCCTGCTCATCGAATCGGAAGGAGATCGGGCCGCGATTCGATACCACCAGTAGGTCCGCAAGGGTCACAGAACGACCATACCCACGAGGTGGCGACCAGACGACTCGAGAGGTTCGATTTCTCCAGGTCGAAGCGCCGCGGAGCAAGATTGGCTCCATGTCGCCTGTCGTTGTGGTCGCTCCCGACGCATTCAAAGGCACCTCCAGTGCCGCAGAGATATCTGCCGGGATCGCACGCGGCGCAGAAAGGGCCGGGTGGTCTCCCGACAGGTGTCCGCTCTCCGATGGCGGCGAGGGGTTCATGGACGTGCTCGAGGTTCTTGGTGGCGAGCTGCGCACTGTTCGGGTTACGGGACCCTTGGGCGATCCCGTCGACGCTCAATGGCGTCTGGCGGGAGACGTCGCCATCATCGAATCTGCTAGAGCCTCCGGCCTGGTAATCGCAGGAGGAAGACAATGGAACGATGCCGTCGCCGCAACGACCAGGGGTACCGGTGAGCTAATCGTTGCAGCGATCGCTTCCGGCGCCACGCGGGTGGTGGTCGGTGTCGGCGGATCCGCCACAACCGACGGCGGCATCGGCGCACTGGAGGCGATAGACGAATCGGGAGGTATCGGCGATGCCGAGGTCCTCGTGGCATGCGACGTCACGGTCCTCTTCAGCCAGGCCGCCGTCATGTTCGGTCCGCAAAAGGGCGCCGGTCCGGTTGAGATAGAGATCCTGAGCCGGCGTCTTGAAGACTTGGCTGCGCGGTACCGCGATCGTGGAACCGATGTGAGCGGCGTAGCCGGTGCCGGAGCAGCCGGCGGGCTTGCCGGAGGACTCCTGGTTGCCGGAGCAAAGATCGTCAGTGGGATCGATCTGGTGGCAAGTTTGGTGGATCTCGACGGGCGCATGTCGCGAGCCGATCTGGTGGTTACGGGTGAGGGAAGGCTCGACCTGACAAGTTGGGAGGGGAAAGTGGTGGCCGGCGTGGGTGACCGCGCGGCGCGTGCGCACGTAGGCGTTGTGGCGATCGCCGGTCAGGTTGCACCTGAGGCGATGACTGCGGAACACCGCCCTTCCTCGCTGGTCGAGGTCATCGA
The DNA here is from genome assembly GCA_049281195.1 of Acidimicrobiales bacterium. Classification (GTDB taxonomy): domain Bacteria; phylum Actinomycetota; class Acidimicrobiia; order Acidimicrobiales; family CAVXTF01; genus JBAPRR01. The sequence goes on along the minus strand of JBAPRR010000057.1, from coordinate 25,278 downwards.
TCTCTCGGCCATCTTCGGGGCCGATACTGCGATGCGCGACGCGGCGGCTTGCGCAGAGCTCGCATCAGAAGCGGTTCTCGCGTCCCGGTTGGCGGGCGCGGTCTAAAGCGACCCGCAGCACATCGGTCGCCATCGGTCTGAGCTCCGCGAGCGGTCTGTTCCGGTGTGACCGGACCCCGAGCTCCACCTGGACGATCGAGTCCGCGCCGAACAGAGATGCCACATCGATGAGCAGCGCCATCTCCACCCCGTATCCCGGTGCGAGCTTCACCTTCTCGAGAACGGTGCGTGGCGCCGCGGTCTCTCCGGCCAACGGCTGGCGTATGTCGGTCAGCTCGGGATGGAGTAGCGAGATCATCGGACGTGCCGCGAGCTCGGTGACCCTCCCGCCTTCTCCCGGAACGCCGTTGAGCGGGCGCACGTATGAACCTTTGACCAGTGACGCGTCGCCGGCGAGGACCGGGCCCAACAGTGCGGGGACGAAGTGTTGCGGGAACGGTTCCACGTCGCCGTCCAAGAACAGCACCACGTCACCGGTGCTCGCCTGAAGGGCGACGCGCATGGCTTCGCCCTTTCCCCCTTCGCCACCTTTTCCGTTGACCACCGATGCGCCGGCGCGTCCGGCAGTCTCCGCGGTGGCGTCGCTCGATCCGTCGTCGACCACCACCACCTCGTCGACGAGATCCACCCCGCCGTTTCTGGAGGTGAACCTTCCGACCACCGCCTCCACGATTCCGCCGATGGTCGCGGCCTCGTTACGAGCGGGGATGCAGACCGAAACCGAGCGCTGGCGACCGGCGGCGAGAACCGCCGGGTCGAAATCGCTGTGGTTGAAGGTGCGGATCGGCATCGGTTTCGATCTTCCCATGGACAGGTCATGTCCCTACCTAGCCACCCTATGAGCAGTCTTAACGGACGGTGCCAGGCACCTTTTGGCCGGCTACCGGAAATTTGCCCCCTCTCGGCGAGCAGCTATCATTGGCCCCATCATCCAGAGCGACTGAGGGACGGGCCCTTTGACGTCGCGGCAACCAGCTCAATGAGCCAGGTGCCAATGCCCGAGCGATGAGGAGGTCACATGAGCTTCGTAACCGGTCTTACCTGTCGTGAGTGCGCGCGCTCGTTTCCTGCGGAAGCGTTGCATGTCTGCGACTACTGCTTCGGTCCGCTTCAGGTCGTATACGACTACGAAGCGCTAAGCCGCACGGTAACGAGAGAACGCATCGCCTCCGGTCCCCAGACCATCTGGAGATACGCCGACCTCCTTCCGGTCAGCGACCCCTCGCCCATCGACCTCGGAGCGGGGATGACCCCGCTCGTACGGGCGGACCGCCTGGCTTCCGAGCTCGGCCTGGGAGAGCTGTGGATCAAGAACGACACCGCCAACCCGACGGGTTCTTTCAAGGACCGCGTCGTTTCGGTGGCTCTCACCAAGGCACGTGAGCTCGGTTTCAAGGTCGCCGCGTGCGCATCGACCGGCAACCTGGCAAACGCCGTCGCCGCGCATGCCGCGCGGGCTGGGATGCAGTCGGTCGTCTTCATCCCGCAGGATCTGGAGCGGGCGAAGATCGTGACGACCGCTGTCTACGGCGGCCTCGTCGTGGCGGTCGAAGGCACCTACGACGACGTGAACCGGCTGTGCGCCGAGCTCGCCAGCGAATGGCCCGAGTGGGCGTTCGTGAACGTCAACGTGCGGACGTATTACGCCGAGGGCTCGAAGACCCTGGCGTTCGAGGTCGCCGAGCAGCTCGGCTGGCAGGCCCCCGATCACGTGGTGGTCCCGGTCGCGTCCGGCAGCCAGCTCACCAAGATCGCCCGGGGATTCTCCGAGCTCTTCCAGGTGGGCCTGCTCGATGAGGAGCCGCACGTCAGGATCTCGGGGGCGCAAGCAGAAGGATGCTCACCTGTGGCCACGGCGTTCGCAGAGGGAAGTGACGCCATCCGGCCGGTCAAGCCCTCGACCATCGCCAAGTCGCTCGCCATCGGCAATCCCGCCGACGGTTGGTATGCGCTGGAGACGGTGCGCTCCTCCGGTGGCGCCTTTGCCGCGGTGAACGACGAGGAGATCCTCGACGGCATCCGCCTTCTGGCCAGGACCGAGGGCATATTCGCCGAGACCGCCGGTGGCGTGACCATCGCCACGCTGGCGAAACTGGCCGCATCGGGCGTGGTCAGATCGGACGAGCGGGTGGTGGCCTACGTGACCGGCCACGGCCTGAAGACGGTCGAGGCGCTGGCGCCGACAACCGGGCCGTCTGTGACCATCCCCCCCACTCTCGACGCGTTCAACAGGGCGCTCGAGGTCGATTTGAACGGCGTCGACTTGAACGGAGCGGCGGACTTCAGCAGGGCATCGGACCGATGAGCACCACGGTGAGGATCCCTTCGCAACTCCGCCCCTTGTCGGGCGGCGCCGGCGAGATCCAGCTCGAGGGGTCGACGGTAGGCGAGGTTCTCAAGGCGCTCGACTCCGCCCACCCCGGGTTCGGCGACCGCATCTTCGAGGAGAACGGCAATTTGCGAAGGTTTGTGAACGTCTTCCTGGCAGACGAGGACGTGCGATTCCTCCAGGGTCTGGGCACTCCGGTGGCCGACGGGCAGACGATCTCGATCGTTCCGGCCGTTGCAGGGGGTTGCGGCTCCCGCGCCTAGGTGGTTAGCTGTTAGCACTCGAACGTATAGAGTGCTAATGGAAGTTCTAACGGAGCTGGCGAGCCGGTTCGAGACCGGCCGCTGCAATGTGGCAAATCCACGCCGATCAGGCGCGAGCGAGCCACGAGCGACAGGTCCATAACCCGAACAGGTACGGAGGAAGCCAGGAATGTCCAAGCTGATTGCCTTTGATGAGGAGGCCCGGCGATCCCTAGAAAACGGCATGAACAAGCTTGCCGACGCGGTCCGGGTAACCCTCGGCCCGAAGGGTCGCAATGTCGTGCTGGAGAAGAAGTGGGGTGCCCCCACGATTACGAATGACGGCGTTTCGATCGCCAAGGAGATCGATCTCGAAGACCCGTGGGAGAAGGTCGGCGCCGAGCTGGTCAAAGAGGTCGCCAAGAAGACCGACGACGTAGCCGGAGACGGAACCACCACCGCCACCGTGCTCGCCTGGGCCATGGTCCGCGAGGGCTTGCGCAACGTCGCAGCCGGCGCCAACCCGATGTCCCTCAAGAGGGGTATCGAGGCCGGTGTCGAGGCTGCCACCGCCTCGCTCAAGGGAATCGCCAAGGAGACGGACTCGAAAGAGCAGATTTCGCAGGTCGCCAGCATCTCGGCGGCGGACCCCGAAATCGGCGACATGATCGCGGAAGCGATCGACAAGGTGGGCAAGGACGGGGTCATCACGGTCGAGGAGTCACAGACCTTCGGCATGGAGATGGACCTGGTCGAGGGAATGCGCTTCGACAAGGGCTACATCTCGCCTTACTTCGTGACCGACCCCGAGCGCATGGAGGCGGTTCTCGAGGACCCGTACATCCTGCTCGTAGGTAGCAAGATCTCGGCTGTCCGTGACCTTCTGCCCGTGCTCGAGAAGGTCATGCAGACCGGCAAGCCGCTTGCGATCATCGCGGAGGACGTAGACGGGGAGGCGCTCGCCACCCTGGTCGTCAACAAGATCCGCGGCACCTTCAAGAGCGGTGCGGTCAAGGCCCCCGGTTTCGGAGAGCGCCGCAAGGCCATGCTCCAGGACATCGCCATCCTCACCGGTGGTCAGGTAGTCACCGAAGAGGTCGGCCTCAAGCTGGAGAACATCGGACTCGACCTTCTGGGCCGTGCCCGCAAGGTCGTGGTGACCAAGGACGAGACCACCATCGTCGAAGGGTCAGGTCCCGACTCCGACATCAAGGGTCGTATCAACCAGATCAAGGCTGAGATCGAGAACACCGACTCCGACTACGACAGGGAGAAGCTCCAGGAGCGTCTCGCCAAGCTGTCCGGCGGTGTCGCTGTGATCAAGGTCGGCGCGGCCACCGAGGTCGAGCTCAAAGAGAAGAAGCACCGCATCGAGGACGCCGTCTCCACCACCAAGGCTGCCATCGAAGAAGGTGTGGTTCCCGGCGGTGGAGTCGCTTTGCTCCGGGCCCAGGCTCACGTGCTCGACGCAGCTGAGAAGCTCGAGGGTGACGAGGCCACAGGCGCCAGGATCGTGGCCCGGGCCGTCGAAGAGCCGCTGAAGCAGATCGCCGTCAACGCCGGCCTCGAAGGTGGCGTGGTAGTCGAGCGGGTCCGCAACATGAAGAAGCCCGCCGAAGGTCTGAACGCCGATTCCGGTGAGTACGAGGACCTCTTCAAGGCGGGAGTCATCGACGCGGCCAAGGTGACCCGTTCGGCTCTGCAGAACGCGGCCTCCATCGCGGCGCTTTTCCTCACCACCGAGGCGGTCATCGTGGACAAGCCCGAGAAGGACGCTCCGGCCATGCCGGGCGGCGGAATGGACGACTTCTAAGTCGGAAAGCTGACTTTCGAGTCACAAGATAGGGAGTGTTTGGTTCCCGTACCGGCTGGGTACAGCACCGGACCAGAGACTCCTGGGCCATTTCCAGCAATCTGGCCCGATGGCAATTGGCAGGTTGAAGGGCGCCCTTTCGGGGCGCCCTTCAACTGTTTCTGACTCCAGAGGGCGTAGTCGAGCTCTTCTACGCCGAGCCGGACCGGGCCACTCGTAGACTGGCCGCGTGTCAGCGTCGGAGTCTGGGTCAGGGCCGAAGAACAGGCCCGCCCTGTCGCTACAGCCCACCGTCGGGCTGTCGGTGCTCCACCTTTTTGTCAGGCTGACCCCGTCAGTCGACGCAGAGGCCCTTCTCGGCGCGATCAAAGATGCACGCGCGGAAGGGGACCAGGTGGTCACCGCCGTCATCCTGGGGCACAAAGCCGACGCCTGCCTGATGGTCCTGGGTCCGGATCAATGGCGTCAGCAGGCCTTGCAGGCAGCAGTCAGCGGCGCCGGAGCTGAGATCGTCTGGTCCTATGTTTCTCTGACCGAACTGTCCGAGTACGCCCAAGGCCTGCCGGACGAGATGAAACAGGCGCGGCTGTACCCTCAGCTGCCACCTGCGGACAAGACGGCGTTCTGCTTCTACCCGATGTCCAAAAGGCGCGGCGAGGAATACAACTGGTACGCGCTCGACTTCGAGGCCCGCAAGGAGCTGATGATGGGACACGGCGCGGTCGGGAGGAACTTCCGCGGCCGGATCCTCCAGTTGATCACCGGGTCGACGGGCCTCGACGACTGGGAGTGGGGCGTGACCCTGTTCGGCGTGCATCCCGACGACCTGAAGCAGTGCGTCTACGAGATGCGCTTCGACGTAGCGTCGTCGAGATATGCGGAGTTCGGACCGTTCATCACCGGGATGGTCGCGGAGCCCGAAACCGTCATCGCTCGCATCGTCGGCAGCTGAGTAGCTGAGCGCATCTTGATGACCGAGGTGACGAGCGGAAACGACGTGATCGCAGACGATCCCCTCGATTATCAGCTCGCTGATCATCTCGAAAATCGGCTCACCGATCTGAGAGGGATACTCACCGGGCTCGGCAATGTCGTGGTGGCGTTCAGCGGGGGCGCCGACTCTGCGTTCTTGGTGAAGGTGGCAACCGAAGTGCTCGGGCCCGAGCGCACTCTTTGTGTCACGGCCGTCTCGCCCTCCCTGGCTCCCGAGGAGCTCCTCGACGTGCGGGACCTCGCCACCGAATGGTCCTTACGCCACGTGGAGGTGGAGACCACCGAGATGGAGGATGCCGCCTACCGGGCTAACGACTCCAACCGCTGCGCCCACTGCAAAGAAGCGCTCATCGACGCGCTGGCTCCGCTTGCCCATCAGGAACATGCATCCATGCTTTTGGGTGTGAACGTCGACGACCTCGGCGATCACCGCCCCGGGCAGCAGGTGGCGCAACGACAAGGTGCGCGCTTTCCTCTCGTCGAAGCGGGCTTCACCAAGGACGACGTTCGCCGCGCATCGCGAATCATGGGCCTGAGAACCTGGGACAAGCCCGCCGGCGCTTGCCTCGCTTCGCGCGTTCCGTACGGAACTCCGGTAACGGTCCCCACACTTCGCTCCGTGGCCATCGCCGAGTCCGGCCTCAGAAAGCTCGGCTTCCGCCAACTGAGGGTGCGCCACTACGGAGATCTCGCACGCATCGAGCTCGGTGCCGAAGAGATCGCACACGCGGTGATTCGCCGCGACGAAATCGTGGCTGCGGTGCGCGCAGGCGGCTACAGATACGTCACGCTGGATCTCGAGGGCTTCAGGTCGGGAAACCTGAACGCCGCTCTCGAACCCTGATCGAACCGAGGAACCTTGATCGACGTGCGGGTGAAGCTCACCTATCCCGACGAGATGATCCGCGAACCGGTGATAGCGCGCCTGGTCAAAGACCACGACGTGGAACCGAACATCCGCGGCGCTCACGTCGACGCACGCGAAGGCTGGATCGTGTGCGAGCTCGTAGGCGAGGCCGACCGCGTCGAGGCCGCACTCGGCTGGTTGAGGGATCAGGGGATCAGGGTCGATCTGCTCGGCGACCTGGTCGAGAGCTAGCGAACGGGCTTCACTGGTGAGTGGTCTCGGTGGGCCGCCTGAAGACACCGATCTGCAGCTGGCGCGCTTCGGTTCAGTGCTCGCCGACGCAGTGATCGAGGCGGTGCCGGGTTGGATCGAAAGCTGCGTTCTCACCCGCTTCGACGAATGGACCAGGTATTCGGGCGTTGCGGGGGACCGCTCCGAGGTATCAGCGCTCGCAATGGAAGCGGGGCGGGTCGCGGCCGGCGAACTTGCGGCACCGCTGCGTGAGCTCGTCACCGCCGGCGTCGATGCGCAACGGAACACCCCGCTCGGTCTGGTCAGGCCCCTCGTCTCGCACGCCACCGCCGTATTGAGAGCTGTCGGCGTCCCTCCGGTCGAGCGCGACGACTTCGAAAGATCGCGGTTCAGCAACGACGACTACAGACTGACCCCGGTGTCGCTTGCTGCACTCGGCCCCGAGGTGGGAGATCTGGCGCTCGCATGGGGAGCGGCGAAGGCGATGGCCCACAAGCGCCGCCATCAGTGATCTGTCTGTCTGTCTGTCCGTCCGGCGGTCCGGGTCCTGTCCGGCCCCAGGTCCTGGCGCGCCGGGTCCTACTGTTCGGGGTCTTTGGGTGACGGACCGACGGTCCACCCCGCCGACGAGACCTTGCGGGGCTCGTAGAACAGGCAGCCCTCAGGACAGGCGAAAGGGAACGGCTCGTTGGCGTCCATCCGGCAGCGCTCGAGCTTCTCGCCGCGAGCCGTCGACTGCATTATGTAGTGACGGCAGTCCCTGTTCACGGCCATATTCCATTCTGACGCATCACGAGCCTTCTGAAGGCATCACCTGTCTTCGGAGCTTCTCCCGAGCGGTCAAGGACTAGCGTCGATCCGAGTGGATGACACCGTCTCCGTCCGTCAGCTGCTTCGCTGGAGCGAGGCTCTGTCGGCGATCGCCCGGACCGGACTGGGGTTCAGCGACAACCTGTACGAGCGCGAGCGCTTCGAAGAAGTGCTCCATGTCGCGGCTGACATCGCGGTCGCTGCCGCAGCTGGTGTCGAGGGTGTGGAGGACGCCGCGGGCATCGTTGAGGAGTGGCTCGGGCATGTGGGCGAAGGGATTGCCGGCTACGTGACACCCAAAGTGGCGGTTGGCGCCGCAGTCGGGAACGACAAGGGCGAGATGCTCCTGGTCCAACGGGCCGATTCCGGCGTATGGCTCTACCCGACCGGTTGGGCGGACGTCGGCTACTCGGCCGCCGAGGTGGTGGTGAAGGAAGTCCTCGAGGAGACCGGGATCGAGGCCGAGCCCGTCCGTCTCATAGCTGTTCTCGACGGACTGCGGCTCGGGTTCACACGCATCCCGCTGTATTCGCTCGTCTTCCAGTGCCGGGCAACAGGCGGCGACTTGAAGGCGCATCCCCTCGAGACCCGCGACGTGGGGTGGTTCTCGCTCGACTCCCTGCCACAGCCGCTTGCAGGATCTGAACGGTGGGGGGAGCACGTCTTCAGGGCACTTCGGGGAGAGCATGTGGACGTGCTCTACGACACGGTCAGAACTCCCATGTGGCGGCGCCCTGACTCCGTGGATGCCGACGGAGCACGCGGCAACAGCTGAACCCGGCCGGCCGGGTCGTACACTGCCGGGCCGATGGATCCAGAAGCGATCGAGATAATCGAAGTGACGGCCGCGTCCGACGAGGTCGTCGAAGCGCTCCGGCAACTTGTTCCTCAGTTGTCGTCTTCCTCCCCCCCTCCCACGTTGGAGCAGGTGCAGGAGATGGTGTCCAGCCCGGCGACGGTGCTGTTCATAGCCAGGGACGCGGGAAGGGTGGTCGGAACTCTCACCCTGGCGCTGTTCCGGATCCCGACCGGATTCCGCGCCTGGATCGAGGACGTGATCGTCGACACGAACGTGCGCGGGCGGGGGGTAGGAGCAGTCCTGGTCGCGGCCGCGATCGAGCGCGCCAACCTGATGGGGGCGAAGACGGTCGATCTCACTTCGAGACCGTCACGCGAAGCGGCCAACCGCCTTTACCTGCGCATGGGCTTCGACTTGCGGGAAACCAACGTCTACAGGCACCAGGCGGGCTGATCGTCATCCCGATCTCTGCAATCGGACCGTAATTCGCGACGCGATGTGCATGGAACCCGTTCTGTCTGGATACGATGTCGGCACCAGAGAGAGGAGGTGGTCCAACTGCATATACGAATTGGGACCCTGGAGGTGGCTGGCCGCTAGTCGGCTCGCTGGACCACCTGGCGAATTCCAGCCAGTTACCCGCTGAAGCCCGGACCGGAGTTGGTCCCGCCGGATGTGTTGAAGGGTTTCAGTGCCTTTCCCAGCAAGTTTTGTCGAAGGGGCGCCTCGGCGCCCCTTCGACGCGCTCAGGCAGGCGCCGGGTCGTCTGTGGGAGGAACTCCGCCATTGCGGTCCCGCCAGGTCGACTCCGCCATCGCCGTGACCTCACGAAGCGGAAGACCCGTCAGCTTCGCCACCCGAGCGGCGTCCCTGCTCTCGGCTTTCGCCCTTCCCGGGCTCACCTTGATCCGTACGGTGAGCCCGGCCATCTCCACCTCGTCGGTCGAGCGCACTGCGGCCCAACGATCCGTGTGTGCCGAACGGATCCCCAAGGTTCCGGACTCGGCCCTCATCACCACCCGCAATTCGTCGGCCAGCGCAGGATCGACGAGGACGCTCAACGTGTAACCGGGCCGGCCTTTCTTCATCAGGATCGGGGTGAGCCACGCGTCGTTCGCACCTGACTCCATGAGCGTGGAGACGGCGTGGGCCAGCGTTTCGCCGGTGGCATCGTCGATATTCGCTTCGAGGAGCACGAGCGGGTGTCCACCGGAAGTCCCCGCTTCAGCGCTTAAGGGCGTTCCGAGGACCACCTGAGTGCAGTTCGGGAACCCGTCGATGTCACGTGAACCTGCTCCGAAGCCCGACACCTCGATCTGCATGGGTGGCATCGCTCCGAAAGACGAGCACAGGGACGCGACAATCGCAGCACCCGTCGGAGTGGTGAGCTCGATGTTGAGGTCTCGTCCCCACGTGGGGATGCCTTCGAGGAGTCCCACCACGGCGGGCGCCGGATTAGGCAGGATCCCGTGTGCTGTTCGGACGATGCCCGTACCCACCGCGATCGACGACGAGGTAACCGTGTCCACGCCGAGCACTTCCAACGCGGCCATCGTCCCGACGATGTCGACGATCGTGTCCTGAGATCCCACCTCGTGGAAGTGGACCTGCCCAGGTGGCCGGCGGTGCAGCCGCCCTTCGACTTCGGCCAGCGCGGCGAACGCGCCGATCGACCGGTGCCTCACGCGCTCGGGAAGACGTGCTTCTTCGAGCAGGCCCACGATGTGCGAGTGGGTCCGCACCACCACGTCGTCGGTTGTCTCGACGACAGCTCGGGTGGCTGCAATTCCGGACCTGAGGACCGGCTCCTGGGACAGCGTCCATCCCCCGAACGGAAGACGCCGGAGCATGCCGGCAACCTCTTCGGTGTCGGCACCGGCATCGAGAAGGCTCCCTAAAGCCATGTCGCCGGCGATACCCGCGTAGCAGTGGAACCAGGCGATCGTTCTGCGGCCGTCGTTCATAAGAGGATGCGCGCGACCGCAGAAGCCGCCCCGAACCCGTTGTCGATCCCCACGACGGTGAGCCCCGCGGCGCACGACGCGTGCATCGACAACAGCGCGGTCACACCCCCGAGCGCCGCTCCGTATCCGGCCGACGTTGGTACCGCGATGACCGGTGCGGGAGTTATCCCCGCCACCAGGCTGGCCAGCGCTCCCTCCATGCCGGCCACTACGACAACGGCGTCCGCTTCCGAAAGCTGGTCGAAGGATGCGAGTAGACGATGGACACCGGCCACCCCGCAATCGGCGAGCACCTCGGGGCCGAGTCCGAACGCCACGAGCGTGGCCCGGCATTCTTCTGCCACCGCCTGATCGGCGGTCCCGGCAGTGACCAACAGGACCCGGGCAGGGCGCTGGTCGGCCTGTCTCCACGCCACGATCGAGAGTGATCCGGTCCGGGTGATGACGCCATCGGGATTGAGGGCGAGAGCGGCCTTGACCTGGTCCTCGTCTGCGCGGGTGAGAAGGACCGGGTTGTCTCCGGGCTCTCTGAGCAACTCTTCGACGATCCTGGCGCATTGCTCCGCGGTTTTGCCGGGGCTGTAGACGGCTTCGCCGGATCGTTGGCGCAGAGCGCGGTGGTGGTCCACCTTGGCGAACCCGAGGTCTGTGAAGGGCAGCCTTCTCAGGCGCCCTACGGCTTCGTCGGGGGATATGGCTCCCGACAGCAGGTCCTCGACCAGGTGGTTCAATGCGGCTTCATCCATCGTGACCAGTATCCTGCGCCGGTGGGGCCTGGTGCGACCGGCGAAGAATCTGCGGATGGCAGAAAACCGTCGATCGCGTTCCTAGGCCCCGCGGGGACCTTCACAGAGGAGGCCCTGAAGAGCCAGACGGACCTGGCGGCGGGCTCTATCGTCCCCAAACCGACGTTCGCGGATGTGCTCGATGCCGTGGCTTCGGGCGAGACGGACATCGGGTTCCTGCCGATCGAAAATTCGATCGAGGGGACGGTGAGCGCGACCTTGGACAGTCTGGTCTTCGACGTGGATCTCCTGATCCAGCGCGAGGTCGTCCTCGACGTGCATATGAACCTCGTGGCCAGAACCGGTACCGATCTGGGCTCGATCGGAAAGGTTCTGTCGTTCCCGCACGCCTCTGCCCAGTGCCGGAAGTTTCTGGCGGCCACTCTGCCCGGTGTGGAGCTGGTGGCGACGAACTCGACCGCGGAGGCGGCACGCATCGTCGCCGAGGCCGGGGGAGACAGCGAGCACGGTGGAGCAGGTATGGCGGCGCTCGCGCCGCGGCTCGCCGCGGAGCTGTACGGACTGCAGGTGCTCAAAGCAGGAGTAGAGGATCACCCCGACAACCAGACCAGATTCGTGGCTCTGGCCAAGCGGGGAGTTCCGGCTCGAACCGGGCACGACAGGACGAGCATCGTGTGCTTCCAGCGCGAGGATCACCCGGGGACCCTGCATGCGATCCTGAGCGAGTTTTCGGCGCGGGGCATCAACCTGACGAAGCTCGAGTCGCGGCCGACCAAGCGTGGCCTCGGCAGTTACTGCTTCATCATCGACATGGAGGGCCACATCTCAGACGAGGTGCTCGCCGATGCCCTACGCGTTCTTCACGCCGAGCTGGCCGGCGTGAAATTCCTCGGCTCCTACCCCACTGACTCGACCGACGGACCCGCCGCACGCCTCAAGGTCGACGCGGCGTGGCGGCAAGCGGACGATTGGATGGAATCGCTCAGGGCTCAGATCGAACCCACGTAACCGCCGGTTCTGCCGGCGAGATAACTTCGTCGGCGGAGGGATGGCAGAGTGGACGATTGCGAAGGTCTTGAAAACCTTTGGCCCCCAAAGGCCCGGGGGTTCGAATCCCCCTCCCTCCGCTCGCTGCGTTGACAACACAGCGCTAGGAGTTGCTCCGATCGGCGAGGATCAGCGAGTAAGCGTCTAGGAGTCGCGCGCAATCTCTCCTCGACAGTTGCCGTCCGGCTGGCCGAGGTGATGTGGCCATCGCGCGGAGCACCTGCAGGCGCATCTCGTCGGCCGACAGATTGCAGGTCGTAGCCAACCACTCCGTCTGTTCCTTCAGTACCTTTCCCTGTGCGTAGTCGACAAGGACAGGGTCCAGGTCGACCAGTGATTCGTCGATGAGTTCGACGGAAGCATCGTCGCTTGCCACAAGCTGGCTCGGGTCGATCTGCAAGGCTCGGGCCAGGCTGACGATGACGTCGAGTGTCGGATTGCCACGCCCCTTCTCGAGGTTGGCCACATAAGGGACCGACAGGGCGGCCTCGTTTGCGACGGTCATGAGGGTCTGGCCGAGGGCGGATCGCCTGGCGCGCATTCGTCGGCCCAGAAGAGTCGCGGCATCCATCAACCTATTCTGCCAGAAGAAATATTGAGAGGGGCGTTCTCATAGAATAGTATTCTCACACGAAAGCTCAACGGAACGAGCGTCTGACAGAAGAGTTCGACAGCCGGGGCGTGGTTCTGCGGAGGCGACGTCTCGGACTGTTCGCCGATCGTGATTTCACGCTGTTCTTCGTCGGTCGCACGACCTCGGCGGTAGGGGACTGGCTCTTGCTGGTGGCGCTGCCGCTGTACGTCTACTCCCGGACCGGTTCGACCACCTCGACGGCCTTTACCTTCATGTCGGCGACCCTTCCGGGCCTACTGCTCGGGCCGGCTGCCGGCGCGCTGGTTGACAGATGGAACCGCCGACTGGTCATGCTCGTGGCCGATCTGGGCCGCGCCGGTTTGCTCGTCATCCTCCTCGGAGACCCGAGCCGGCACCTCATTTGGACCGTCTTTTTGGTTGCGGCCGCTCAAGGCTGTCTGTCGCAGCTCTTCGGTCCGGCTCAAAGCGCGGTGCTTCCTTCTCTGCTTCCTCCGGGCGAGCTAATGGCTGCAAACTCCGCGATGACCGCTGGGTCCGAGTTGGCGCTCCTGGGCGGTCCGGTGCTCGGAGGATTGATTTACGCCGTCGCAGGCTTACGACTGTCGGTAGGCCTGGATATAGCCACGTATCTGCTCTCGGCGGGGACCATCGTCAGCATCCGGTCGAGAGCTTTCCGCTGTAGCGCCTCAGGCGAATCAGAACAATCGCATTCGGTGCTCGCAGATCTCATCGAGGGAGTGCGATTCGCGATCAAGCATCGCGCGCTGCGCTCCTTGCTGATCGTCTGCACCATGATGTTTCTCGCCGGAGGGATTCTGAGGGTGCTGATCGTTCCTTTCTCGCGCAACGACCTGCACGCTTCCGGAACCGGGTACGGCACAATTCTCTCCGCTCAAGCGATCGGCGGCATCGTGGGCGCGCTCATCGCGAAACGTTTCCCCCGGGCGTCTGCACGTGCCTGTCTCGTCATGTTCCTGAGCTTGTTGCTCGTCGCCATGGTCGTTGCCACGCTTGCTTTGACCACGACCTGGTGGGCGGCAAGTGCCTGCCTCGCGCTTGGCGGCATACCGACCAGCATCAGCGGCATCATCACCATCACACTTCTCCAGAGCCTGCCTACAGATTCGCTTCGCGGTCGCGTGTTCGGCCTTTACCAGTCGGCCTCTGCACTCGGCCTCGTCATCGGCGCACCGGTTGCCGGATTTCTGGTGTCCAGCTTCGGAAACTTCGCCAGCATCGAGACAGCGGCCGCCATCTTCGCCGTCGCGGGAGTCGCCGCATTGGTGACATTTCCCACCTCGATCTCAGTTCATTTTCAGAATCGCGATTAGGTCGGGTTCCAGGTCGAGCACGGGAATCCCGCGGTGCCGGCGTCCTCCGGGTCCGGTGCAACGTCCACTCCCGACGTTTGTTGACTATGGCCATGAAACCGGCGATGCTGCGCCTTGCGTGAAGCCTGATTGGCGGGCCATCGCGCCAGAAAGGGGGCAACACCTTGAAAAGACATGCGCATCGAAAAGTTGCATATGGGGCCATGGCTCTGGCCACCATCGGGGCAACGTTCCTGGCAGTTGGGACCGCAGGTGCATCAGCTGCGACCGGGACACCGGCGCTCCTTGCCGGCCGGCCCGCGTTCCTGGCTCACGCCACCGATGTCGGACCGGTAGCCGCTTCTCAGCGCGTCGACTTCGAAGTGCTGCTCGCGTATCCGAACGAGCGAGCGGTCGAGGCCGAAGCCCAGGCAATCTCTTCACCGGGCAACGCTCTTTTTCGGCATTTTCTGACCACCGCGCAGTTCCAAGCTCGTTACTCGCCGTCCCCGGCCGCAGTTTCTGCTGTCGAGTCGTGGACAAAAAGCGCGGGACTCTCTGTGGTGTCGGTGGCGCGCAGCCGGCTTTACGTCGAAGTTGCCGGAACCATGGGCCAAGCCGAAAAGCTTGTGGGCACCCGGATGGACGTCTACCGCTACGACGGAAAGAATCTGAATGAGCCCGTCGCTGATTACCGAGTTCCTGCCGGGCTCGCACACACGGTCGACGGAATTGTCGACCTCGACAGCAGCGGAACGCTGGCCCAGCCCGCGGACACGCTCCCCGGGCCGCCGCCTGGCGTGCGATACGGCGTCCAGCCGTGCTCCGACTACTACGGACAGGTTCAGGCGACCGATAAGCCGGAGGCTTATGGAAAAACCTGGCCGTATACAATCTGCGGCTATGGCGCCAAGCAGTATGAGTCGGCCTTCGGACTGTCGAGCAGCATCGCGAAAGGCCTCGACGGAAACGGCGTGACAGTCGCCATCGTCGATGCATATGCAGCGCCCACCATCTTGAGCGATGCAAACGAGTGGTCGACCGACAATGGGATCGCACCCTTCGCCACGAACCAATTCACACAGGACACGCCCGGCCCCGACGGTTACAACCTCGAGTCGGAGTGCGGTCCGCAGGGTTGGTACGGCGAGGAGACTTTGGACGTGGAGTCCGTGCACGCCATGGCCCCTGGTGCCAATGTCCTGTTCGTCGGCGCCAAGAACTGCGGCGGTGGCCTCAACAAGGCTTGGGCTTCTGTCATCGACGACCACCTGGCCAGCGTTGAGACCGACTCGTGGCTGTTCGGTCCCGAAGACCTCCTCACCTCAGGCCAATTGAACTTCTTCAACGAGTTCCTGTTGGAAGCGGCCAACACCGGTGTCACGGTTCAGTTCTCGTCCGGTGACAGTGGCGACCAGGCCGACACCAACTACGGGAAGTCGGTCAACTTCCCGGCGTCTGATCCCTGGGCGACGGGTGTCGGTGGAACCAGCACCGAGATCGGTGGGAACGGAAAGATCGTGTTCCAGACCGGTTGGTCGAACTCGTACTCGACGTTGACAGGTGACACCTGGACGCCGGCTCCTCCCGGGAATTACTCGAGTGGCGCAGGCGGGGGCACGAGCATTCTCTACTCGCAGCCCTTCTACCAGGTCGGTCTCGTGCCTACATCCATTAGCGAGTACTACGGGAACACGCCGATGCGGGCGGTGCCCGACATCTCGATGCCGGCCGACCCCAACACCGGCCTTCTGATCGGTGAGACACAGACCTTCCCGCACGGCGGTACGAAGTACGCGACCTACCGCCTGGGTGGAACGAGCCTGTCCTCACCGCTTTTCGCCGGAGTGCTGGCTGATGCGATCCAGAACACCGGATCCGCGGTCGGGTTCATCAACCCGCTGGTGTACGACTTGTCCGGTACTTCGGCGATCAGTGATGTCCTACCGACGTCCTCGCCGCAGGCAACGGTGCGAACCAACTACACCAACGACCTGAATCCCTCGCAGGGTTACACGTATTTGCTTCAGACCATCGGTGTGCCGACTCAGATCTACACGCTTCCCGGTTATGACGACATGACCGGTGTCGGCACGCCGAATGGCACCGCATTCCTCAACGGCATGCGTAACTGAATGAACATGCACGACTGAAACAAGCAGTTCGAAGACGCTTTGGCGCAGGGACCGGATCCATTCGAGATCCGGTCCCTGTGCTGTACAGGGGGAAACCTTGTGGGTCCCTGGTGCGTCTGGGAGGTCATGACAGGTTGTGGCCGCCGGCTCATGCCTTACCTCCAACTCACCATCCTTGTGTCCTTGGTGCTGACTGTGGTCGTGACAGCTCCGTTCTCGTCACAACCCCGGGTTGCGTCTGTAGCGGCGCGGCGTGTGGCCTCACCTCCCTCCGTCCCGAGCGACCTGGCGTCGGTCGGTGGGGGCGGCAATCGGGCTCTGCCGTTGCCGGCGACGCCGAGTATCGACCCGCACGAGTTGGCGGCCGAACGGGCCGCTTCTGAACTGCTCGACGAGGTTGCGGTACCGGCCGGTGCAGTGCCGACGGCTGCGCTTCCCGCGGGCACGACTGACATGGGCGGTCCTCCACAAATGGTGGCAGTCGCGCAACTGATAGACGACCACCGATTCTGGGTCGTCCCCGGATCACCAGACGGCGTGCTTTCTTGGATGTCTCTGCACCATCTGGCGGGCGAAACGCTCATGGGCCGCGGCACTGAAGCCACCTACGATGTTCAGCAGCTCGCTTTCATCTCCTACTTCACGCCCATGTCGCGGTCCTTCTTGAGCGGTGGGGTTCTGGCCGGAGTGGCACAAGACGGGGCCGGCCAAGTGGTTCTGCGAGTCGACAGCCAAGTTGTGTGGGAGCCGACGCGACCTATCACATCGATGGTTCCTGGTTCTGCTGCCACCATGGTCGTAACCGACACGCCGCAGCCGAAAGCAGCAGGCGGAGTCGGAACGCCCCGTAGCCGAACCTCGTCAGATGCGTCCGTCGTCGATCACTTCATTGCGGTGGTGAACGCTTTGCCCGAGTCCACTTCGGGCTTCATAAATTGTCCCGCATTCAGTGGTGATCGATACACCGTTGTGTTCGAGTCGCGGGCACGAGCAACGCTAGACACGGTGACCTTCTACCAAGACGTCTGCTTCGGGTTTTCAATAAGCGCGGCCTCCGGCCCTCCTGTGCCGTTGGTAGATCCGGGTCAAGCTCTTCTCCACGCCGTTCTCCAGTTCGTGGGCGCCGGTGCGTCTAGCCACAACCCCGCTTGAGTGCGCGCATGCTCCCGTGGACTTTTGCCCGGCAGGTGCAATTCCTGAGATAAGGCTGGGAGTGCAAAACAACGAGAACGCTTCGCCTACTGTTTTACGGGGCTCCACAAAGGATCCCCTCGAAGATTGGACACGGAGGCGGAGATGGATTCAGGTTCAGGCGGAAACAATCCTCAGCAGCCGCCTCCTCCTCCCGGCGGTGGTTGGGGCCAGCCAGGCAGTCAACCCACACCGAACGTGCCGCCTCCTCCGGCTGCGCCTCCACCTCAGGCTCCACCGTCGCAAACTCCTCCCGGATGGACTCCGCCACCGCCCGCCCAAGGGGTTCCACCCCAATCGCTACCTCCGATGGCCCCTGGTGCCTGGTCGGCTCCTCCCGGAGGCGCCGTCCCCCCGGGACCTCCCGCCTACGCCGCGCCTCAGTCCGGCGCACCGAAGGGTTTCAACAAAAAGCAGCTCCAGATCCTCGGCGGTGTGGTGGCGGTCATCGTCGTGATCATCGTCGTCGTGGTTGTCGCCACAGGCGGCAGCTCGTCGAATGGTCCGAGTGCGGCGGCCAGCGCGTTCATCCACGACGTGCTCACGGACAGCCCGGCGGCGTGTTCCTTCTTTCCAGTGAGCGAGCAGACGCAATGTAACGGTGTGGCTGCATCGGTCTTCTCTGGATCCCACGGATCTGTGAACGTCGTGAGTCAGGTGGTCCAAGGCAACGAAGCCCTCGTCGCGGTGACAGGGACGTTTTGCGCTCCATTCGTCTCTCAGAGCGGGAACGACTGCGCTTCGAACAGCAATCCGAGTGCCGGGATGCCCACGAGCTCGGGTGACTTTGCTGCTGCGTTCTCTGCTGCCCAGAACGAAAGTTCGAGCACCCTCAGTCCGTTCCCCATGGTCTTGACGAACGGAAAGTGGCTCCTGGCCGAAAGCAGTTAAACGTGACCGCTGTGGCTCTCCGGTGTGACGCCGGGTTTTGTGCCGAGCGCCACAATCTCATCGGAAACGTGGTCGACCTGAAGAGTCGTGTGGTCGAGATGGTGCTTGGTGGCGAGCATCTGCTCGAGTTCGCGCCTGACAGCGTGGCAGTCGGCCGGCCTTTTCACCAGAACGTGAGCTGACAGCGCGGGAAAGCCGCTTGTTATGAGCCAGATGTGTACGTCGTGGATCGAGTCCACATTTGGGTTCGCCACTATGTCACGCGCTATATCGTTCGGGTCGTAACCGACGGGCGCGGCCTCGAGAAGGACGCGCCCCGTCTCGCGTAGCAGTCCGTACGCGGCTCTCACCATGAGCACGACCACCACCAAAGAAGCGATCGCGTCAGCGCGTTGGTAGCCGGTGGTCACGATCACCACCCCCGCGATGAGAGTTGCGATGAAACCGTAGAGATCGGTGACGATGTGTTGGAACGCGCCCTTGACGTTCATGGACTCGCGGTTCGCTTTGCTCAGAAGCAGAGTCGCCAATCCGTTCACCACCACTCCGACCACCGACACGGCGATAACGATTCCGCCCGTCACCCCGGTCGGTGAGATGAGCCTTCTGATCGCTTCGAACACGATCAGAGCGCTTACGACGAGCAGGGTTATGCCGTTCGCCTGAGCGGAGAGCACCTCGGCTCTGCGCAATCCGAAGGTCCAGGCCCCCGATGCGGGTCGGCGCGCGAGCCGCAAGGCCCCGACCGCGGCCAGCAGTGCGCCCGCGTCGGTGAGCATGTGGCCCGCATCTGCGAGTAGGGCCAGAGAGTGCCCGACGAACGCAGCGGCGACCTCGACAGCCATGAAGGCGAGGATGAGGGTCAGGCTGAGAAGGAGATAGCGCTGGTCGGTCTCGGGCGAAGGAACATGGCCGAAGGTCTCGAGGGCCTTCGGGTGTTCGTGGCCGGGACCGTGGCCGCTCTCAGGCACCTCACCATCATCGCCTGACCAGGGCCCCATGGTGGCCGTTTGGGCTCTCCATCAGGGCCTCCGTAGTATGAGCGTGAGAGTTCGGGCAGGAATTCACCACTTTGACGGTCATCGACGAGGTAGAGCCTCAGGCACCTGTTTCCCTGGTCATCGGGGGCATGACGTGCGGAGCGTGCGCGGCCCGGATCGAACGGGATCTCAACTCGCTCGAAGGCGTCGCGGCGACCGTGAACTTCGCCTCGGAACGGGCCAGGGTCCTGCTCGACGGCACCACCTCCGTGGACGATGTGATCGCCGAGGTGGAGAAGGCCGGCTTTTCTGCCGGCTTCGCGCGCGACTCCGCACTCAGCATCGGGACGGACGAGGCCGAGGCCGACCGCCAAGTTCATTCTCTGGGACGCCGTCTCGTCGTTGCGCTGCTGTTCGCGATGCCTCTGTGTGATGGCTCGCTCGCCTTCTCGCTGGTCCCGGAGATCCGCTTTGCCGGATGGCAATGGCTGCTCATTGTCATGTCCGCTCCGGTGGTCACATGGGCAGCGTGGCCCTTCTACAAGGCGGCGCTGCGCGGCCTACGTCACGGCACGTCCACGATGGACACGCTCGTCTCTCTCGGCATCGTCGCGGCGACCGGTTGGTCGATCTACGCGATGTTCTGGCGCGATACGAGCAGCGCCCCTCACTCGATCCTGTACGTGATCACCCACCAGGCGGGAGGCGCGATCTATATCGACGTGGCTGCCGGGGTGACGACGTTTTTGCTCGCAGGCCGGTACTTCGAGGCCTCCTCGAGGCGCCGGACAGGGAACGCCTTGCGTTCGCTCGCCGCGCTGGCCGCCAAGTTCGCCTCGGTGATCGAAGCCGGCGGGACCGTCCGGCAGATCCCGATCGCCGATCTGATGGTCGGCGACGAGTTCGTGGTGAGGCCGGGCGAAACGATCGCGACCGATGGTGTGGTGACCTCGGGAGAGTCGGTGGTCGACAGGAGCCTTATGACAGGTGAATCGGTGCCTGTCGATGTGTCTGCCGGAGACGATGTCGTCGGAGGAACGGTCGCTTGTGGCGGAAGCCTCATCGTCAGGGCGACGCATGTCGGGCGCGACACCCAACTGGCCCAGATGGCACGGCTCGTCGAGCAGGCTCAGAACGAGAAAGCTGATGTCCAGCGCCTCGCGGACCGGATATCCGCCGTCTTCGTTCCCTCCGTGATCGCCGCGGCTTCTGCCACCTTGGCCGGTTGGCTGATTGCCGGCGGATCGGCGGAGCACGCCTTCAACGCTGCTCTGTCCGTTCTCATAATCGCGTGCCCGTGCGCGCTCGGGCTCGCCACCCCGACCGCTCTACTGGTCGCTTCCGGCCGCGGAGCAAAGCTGGGCATCTTCTTCAAGGGCTATCAGGCGCTCGAAGCGAGCAAGCAGGTCGATACCGTCCTGCTCGACAAGACGGGAACTGTCACCGCCGGCGTCATGTCCGTGGCCGGCGTCGTTGCCAATGTCGGTTACGAAGCCGACGAGATTCTCCGTTTCGCCGCGGCCGTGGAGCAGTCGAGTGAGCATCCCGTCGGTGTCGCCATCTCGATCGAAGGCCGTTCTCGAGCTGGAACTCTTCCTCCCGTCGAGCACTTCGCATCGTTTCCCGGGCTCGGGGCCAGTGGTCTTGTCGATTTCCACCGGGTAACGGTGGGAAAGCCAGACCTTTTGGACGAACCCAACTTTGCGGCGCTCGCCGGTTACCGATCCGATTGGGAGTCGTCTGGACACACGGTCGTTGTAGTTGGTGTCGACGGCGCGATCGCAGGTGCGATCGCCCTCTCCGACACCGTCCGCGAGTCGGCACCGGTCGCGGTCGAGCAACTACAGCGGCTCGGCCTCCACTGCATGCTCGTGACCGGCGACAACGAAGTGACTGCCGCTTCTGTAGCTCAGGCCATAGGCGTCTCCGACTACGCGGCGGGAATGCTTCCTTCTGACAAGGTCGAGATGGTCAGACGCCTGCAGGCCGACGGGCGGAGGGTGGCGATGGTCGGAGACGGGGTCAACGATGGTCCGGCACTGGCCGCTTCTGATCTCGGCGTGGCCATGGGATCGGGGACGGACGTGGCGATCAACGCAGCCGATATTTTCGTCGTCCGCGACGACCTTCAGGTTGTCGCGACAGCGATCAAGCTGGCGCGCAGCACCCTTCGGACCATACGCGGCAACCTCGTATGGGCATTCGCGTACAACGTCGTGGCGATCCCGCTCGCGGCGTGTGGCTTGCTGAACCCGTTGATCGCCGGAGCAGCGATGGTTCTGTCCTCGTCATTCGTGGTGTGGAACAGCTCGCGCATCGGAAGGATGTCAGAGGTGCAGCCGGACAATTCTCTCGATGTTCAGCTGGAGGCCCTGACCAACTCCGGTTCGAAATTGGCCACATTGACCGTTCCCACACCTGCGGCCAGGTCGTAGCCCCGCCCTGCTGAAGTACGTTTTGCAACGCAAACGGCCGCTCCGGGGACTCTCGGAGTGCCGATCAATCGGAGGTGACGCGCAATGAAGATGGGGATCGTCACTCCCATTGTCCACATGAATCCCAGATTCGACCCCCCTGGCTGGGAGGAGACGGGGTCGGTGGACGACGTGGCGGCCGTTGCCGTCGCGGCTGAACGCGCAGGGGTGGATTGGCTGTCGTGCTCAGAGCACATCGCTATTCCCGAGACCGCCCTCGGCATCCGTGGTGGCCGCTACTGGGATCCGCAAACGACCTTGGGGTTCATCGCGGGCAAGACGGAGCGGATCAATCTTCTGACCCACATGACCGTGCTCCCTTACCACCACCCGTTGGAGATCGTGAAGCGGCTCGGAACGCTCGACATCATCAGCCAGGGGAGGGTGGTCGTCGGCGTGGGGGTGGGTTCACTCGAACCTGAGTTCAGGGTTTTGGGGCACAAGTTCGAGGGCCGCGGCGAGCGTTCGGATGACGCCATACGCGCCATACGCGCAGCGTGGGGCAAACGCACGCCCTCGTATGAGGGCGAGCACTACAGCTTTTCGGGGTTCATCGTCGAACCATCGGGCTTCCCGAGGCCGGTGGAGATATGGGTCGGTGGAAGGACGCGTCGTTCATTTCGTAGAGCTTCCGAGCTCGGCGACGCGTGGATGCCGTTTCGTCTCAAGCTCGACGAATTGAAAGCGGTGCTCGACAGCCCTACCTCCAAGGAGCTGATCGGCAAGAGGGACAAGCCGCTGCAGATGATCTTCGCTCCCGAACCCCCCGTGGATCCGATCGGAGACCGCGATGGGACCATGGCCTTCTTCACTGCCTATGCGGCGATTGGCGCCACGGGATTGAGCCTCAGGTTCGAGCACCACTCCCGTACCCACTTCATCGAACAGATGGAAGCGGCGGTCGATCTGGTCGGTGAGGTCGGCCCCTAATCGACGCTTGTGACCGGCGTCTTGACCGGTTCGTCGCGCGGAACGGGTGTTGTTGCGGCTTCTGCCGAATGAACCACCTGGGCCAACTCCGCCCCATCGATGGTCTCCTTTTCGAGGAGAACGTCGATCAGTGCGTCAAGTCCCACCCTGTTCTTCTTGAGAAGCTCCGTCGCGTTTTGCTCCGCTTCGACGAGGAGGCGGCTGACCTCCTCGTCAATCGCCTGCTGCGTTCCCTCGGAGTAGGGCCTCGACTGCATGCCGATTGCGTCGGTTGTGTTCTCTCCGAAGCCGATCGGTCCGAGCCGGGGCGATAGTCCCCAATCGCGGACCATCTTTATCGCCAAGTCGGTCGCAGACGAAAGGTCGTTCGCCGCACCGGTGGACGCTTCACCGATAACGAGGATTTCAGAAGCACGACCTCCAAGACGTATCGCCAGCGAATCGTGGAGGTAGCTCTCCGAGTAGAGGTGGCGTTCGTCGACAGGCAGCTGTTCGGTCACTCCGAGAGCCCGGCCGGCGGGGAGGATCGAGATCTTGGCGACGGGGTCGGCGTGCTGGGACATCAGCGCGACCAGAGCGTGCCCGGCCTCGTGAACCGCGACGGAATGCTTTTCTTCTGGAAGCAGCGCGTTCGAGGAGTCACGCCGGCCGAGGATCACTCTGTCGCGTGCGTCGGTGATGTCCTGAGCAGAGATCACATCGCGGTTGTGGCGCACGGCGACTATGGCAGCCTCGTTGATCAGGTTGGCCAGGTCCGCCCCTGAGAATCCTGGAGTGCCCCGAGCCACGTCCTCCAGATCCACGTCCGCGCCGAGGTGCTTGTCGCCGGTGTGCACCTTCAATATCGCTGCCCGGTCGGCCTGGTTGGGAAGCGGGATCTCCACTGTCCTGTCGAACCGCCCCGGACGTAGCAGCGCCGGGTCGAGCACCTCAGGTCTGTTGGTCGCAGCCATGACCACGACGCCGGTGGAAGGGTCGAATCCGTCCATCTCGGCCAGCATCTGGTTGAGCGTCTGTTCGCGCTCGTCATTGGACACGACCGAGATCCCGCGTCGCTGACCGATTGCATCGATCTCGTCGATGAAGATGATCGAGGGCGCACGTTTGCGAGCGTCTGCAAAAAGATCGCGCACTCGCGAGGCTCCGACGCCTACGAAGAGCTCGACGAAGCTGGAACCGGTGAGGGCGAGGAAGGGCACCTCCGCCTCCCCAGCCACCGCTCTCGCCATGAGCGTCTTTCCGGTACCGGGGGGACCTGCCATGAGCACGCCTCGAGGACCTATCGCTCCTGCGCTGGCATAACGCTCGGGGTTCTTGAGGAAGTCGACTACCTCCATAACCTCCTGTTTGGCGCCTTCGTAGCCCGCAACGTCTTTGAACCGCGTCGTCGGCTTGTCCTCGTCGTAAATCCGCGCTTTGGAGCCGCCTATTCCCATGATCCCGCCTGCAACCTGGCGGCGTGTGCGTCTACCCAGCCATACGAACCAGATGATCACCAATATGAAGGGGAGAAATGAGAGCACGTCGAGCCAGAAGTCGGAGCCCGGGCCGACGCCGGTGATGTCAACGTCGTGTGACTGGAGCAGACCGGTCAGGCTGTTGTCAGCGAGAGCGGTCGGAATCTGGCTGGTGTAGTCGTTCTTGTTGGCGAGTGTGCCGGAGACGGCTCCGCTCGAATTGATCGTCGCCGTCATCACCTTGTTCTCTTTGACCTGCGTCAGGAACTGCGAATACGTGAAGTTGGAGGTCGGCGTCGTCTTCACGCTCGGAAGCGTGAGTAGGAGCAGGGTTATCACCAACCCGCCGAGCAGCAGCCAGCCGCGCCACTTCGGCGGCGGAGGAGGAGCCGGTGCGGGTCGTCTATCGCGAGGGGGCGGGGATTTGGCGGGAGTGGACAATTGTCGAGTGACCATCCTTGGCTGTCTGCATATTCAGAACGCCGAGCGGGGTCACAATCTTTCCACTTGAGGCCGGTTGCCTGCCTGACGTCCGAATCTGGCGAGGGAGAGCCCGGCAGTCGCGACCGCCTTCGCGGCCATTTCGATGGTCGTGTCGTCGAGCGAGATGGCGCGAACCTGGCCGGAGGCCGGCCAGAGCCCCACTACGCGTGCCGGTACGGCGGCGGCGCCGCCGACCAGTCCGGCACACAGCGCCGGGAGGGCGAGGGATGCCGTCCAGTGTTCGTTCGCTACACCTGTCGACACCAGAAAGAAGACGGGGCGCCCCTCGACCTGTGAGCACACGTCGACCTTCGCATGGATGGTGATCCGTTTGCTCCCCGGGCATTCCCATCTGTAGTCGCGGCCGATGACCGGTTCGGTCTCGAATCTCTCCCAATCGAGAGCGCCGCGCATTTGGGTGGCCCACGTTGTGGACTCAGCTTGAACAGTCACCTTCGCACCGAAGGCGAGACGTCGGAACCACTGATGCCACCATGTCGACCCGGCCGGTCTCGTCCCCGGACTCTGTGCCGAGTCGAGGATCCGGGAGACCGCCTGCGCCGGCGATACCCCGATTTCGCGCTGGCACAGTGCGACTGCCTCGGTACCTATCGCGCGGCGGCACGCGGCAGGTGAAGGGGAGAAGGCGCCGTCATCTGGATCTGGGCGATAAGGGGTAGCCAGAACCTTCTCGATCCTGAACGGATCTATCCGGATCTGAGATCCGGGACTCATGGCGATCGAAGCGCGCTGCAGCTGATACACGACGTGGTTCCTGGCTCTGTTGAGCGCCTTCTCATCGGGTGCCGCCTGAACAGGTGCAAGGAGGAGATCCGTGAGCGCTCCGGCTCGGGGAAGCGAGATGTGCAACAAGGGCTGCTGCGGTAAGGCCGGCGATGTCGGCTGCTTGAGCGTAGGCAGCTTTCGAGG
>JBAPRR010000056.1:0-1681 GCA_049281195.1 Acidimicrobiales bacterium | reverse complement strand
CCGACGTCGGCCGGTCCAGCCCCGCCGCCACGTTCAGAAACGTGCTCTTGCCCGAGCCCGACGGGCCCATCAAAGCTGTGAATGATCCGCGCGCGAGGCCGACCGTGACCCCGTCCAGAGCGACGACCGATCCGTCGCCCCGGCCGTACACCTTGCGCACCTCACGCAAGGCAACTGCCTGAGTCGAGGTGACCGCCTCGGAAGTGCGGAGAATCGAGTTGAACATGAAGTTCCTCCTAACCGGGCCGGCCGCGATTGCGCGCTTGCTGTGAAGAGCGACCTTGCGATCCGCCCTCCGGGCGTTGTCGGACGCCGCTGTCTGGTGGGTGGGTTGCATGGCGTTTCCTTGGTTGAGAGTGGGTTGAAGCACAGGTCGGTTGGTTGTTTGTCGGGATGGTTGCGTCAGACGAGGTCGCGGGCACGCAGGCGCCAGGCGGCTGCCGCGAAGATGGTGAGTGTCCAGGCGACCATGACCGCGAGCGCGGGAGCGGGCGAGAGGTCCCCGTGGGTGCCGCCGAGGACGCCGCCCGGAGCGCCGGCGAGCGGGAGCAAGCGACCGACTTCCGGGACCGCCTGGAAGACGGCGGGCTCAAGCGCCGCGGCCACGATGACGAGCCCGACGACGGTGACGATCTGGTTGCGTACCAGCGCGCCGACGCAGACGCCGAGGGGGCCGAGCAGGGCAGCGACGGCCAGGTTGCGCCACAGCACGTCGGCGATGCCGCCGGCGCCCAGTGTTGCTAGCCCGCGGCCTGACAGGACCAGCTCGCCGACGATGATGGTCGGCACTGTCACGATGATCGAGAGGGCGATGCCGGCCACGGAGTAGGAGATCGCTTTGGCGGCGAGCAGCCGCACCCGGTTGGGGGCGGCGAGGACGGCGCCTGTGATCGTGCGATGACGCCACTCGCCCGTCATCGCGATCGCACCAAGTATCACGATGAAGTAGGTGATCGCGCCGTTGGTGAACAACGCGTGCGCTTTGGTTTCCTTCCCTAGGGCCGCGCCGAGGACGACGAGGGTCAGCGACAGCGCCGCGGCGCTGGCGACGACCGCGGCGAAGGTGCGGGTGGTGCGGAGCTTGAGCAGCTCGGCTCGCAGGAGCGCGGTCATGACTGCACGCCAGTCAGGGCGATGAACGCCTCTTCGAGGGAGCGCGTTCGCGGGGCCAGGCCGAGCACGGCCAGCTGCTCGTCACCGGCGATTTCGCCGACCTCTTGCGGGGTCGCGCCGAGGACGTTCAGCACGTCACCGTCGCACTCGACGCGGTGACCGCGACGCTCCAGCGCGTCGGTCAACCGGACCGGGTCTTGTGCGCGGACCGTGGTCGCGGGGCCGTCGTCGCCGCCGAGCACCTGCTCCAGGGGTCCCTGGGCGCGCAGCTCGCCGTCGGCGATCACGACGACGTCGTCGACGGACTGGGCGACCTCGGCCAGGACGTGGCTGGAGATCAGCACGGTGCGCCCGTCTGCCGCCTGCTCGCGCATCAGACCGCGCAGCCAGATGATCCCGGGCGGGTCCAGGCCGTTGTTCGGCTCGTCGAGGATCAGGACCTGCGGGTCGCCGAGCAGGGCTGCGGCGATCGCCAGCCGCTGACGCATGCCCATCGAGTAGCCCTTCACACGCCGGTCGGCGGCGTCGCTGAGCCCGACCGCGGACAGGACCTCCTCGACGCGGTGGG
>JBAPRR010000055.1:0-4081 GCA_049281195.1 Acidimicrobiales bacterium | reverse complement strand
CTGACCGATGTCCACGCGCTGTCGGCGGAGCTCTGCCATCGACTCGGACCACCGGGCGTGCGTCCATGACCAAAGCTTTCGCCGCCGACGAGTGGCTGGAGTTGTTCGAGGATCGCCCGGCGTTCAGCGGCATCGAACGACGACGTGTGACCGACGTGGTGCAGGGCGCCGTCGCTGTCGTACAGGCCCAGGAGCAGCGAGCCGATCCCCTTGCCGTCTTTCGCGACCCGGTAGCCGCCGACAACGCAGTCGACGGTGCGGAGATGCTTGATCTTCACCCAGCGCCGTTCGCCGGGCTCGTATGCGCCTTCGGGGTTCTTGGCCACGACGCCGTCGAGTCCGGCACCCTCGTAGCGGGTGAACCAAGTCGTCGCCTCGTCGGGGTCGGTCGTCTGGGGCGTGACCCCAACGATGGGGCTACTCTTGATCGCGCTCAGCAGCCGGCTCCGGCGCTCCTTCATCGGATGGTCACGGAGATCGTCCGCGTCGACTGCCAGGAGATCGAAGAGGACCACCGAGGCGGGCGTCTTCTCCGAGAGCATCCGGACGCGGGAGGCGGCGGGGTGGATGCGCTGCTGCAGGGCGTCGAAGTCCAGACCGTGGTCGGTGGCGATGACGACCTCACCATCGACGATGGCGAGCTCCGGAAGCGCCGCCTTGAGTGGCTCGATCAGCTCAGGGAAATATCGCTCCAGGGCCAGCGCGTTGCGGCTCGCGATGTGGACGCGATCCCCTTCGCGAAAGACGATCGCCCTGAATCCATCCCACTTCGGCTCGTAGAGCCAATTGCCCTCTCGGGGAATCTCAGGCGCTGCGCGAGCCAGCATCGGCTCGAGCGGTGGTTCGAAAGGAAGCGACACAACTGGAGTGTCGCCGATTGCGGGGTACTCGGGCTACGCGGAGAGAACGTGCGGGCGCAAATCGCGCATGCGGAGGCGGAGCAGATTGTCGACATCAACCACATCACCGACCTCGCGGACGGCCGTCTCGAATCGGGTGATGTCCGTCAGCTCGTCAACCTCACCGCGCAGGGTGATCACGCCCCGATTGGCGCGGATCTCCAGTCCAGTCGCCAGGTCACCGAAGCCCATTGAGAGAGCCACACGGACCCTGTCGGCGAGCGTCTCGTCCCACGTGCTGTTGGACCGGCGGGGACGCTTGTCGACGGCCGACCCGACCAGGGACGCGACGCCGACGGTTGCGCGGCGAGCCGCAGCCCGGCGGCGCGCTCCCGAACGGGGATGAAGGAGGAAGGCTGCGATTGCGACGACTGCGGCGCCTGTGGCTGCTGCCGCGAGCTTGAGAACCCGTGTCACTGGGGGAACCCTCCGCTGAGTGTGTGTGGGCGTGTGCAGGAGCGCTCGTTCAAACGTACCGCGCAATGGTTGGTTACGCAGTACGTCGGCTGACACTCCGAGGGAGGTACGCGCCCGATTCGTGACGTGTTCCCGCGAGGTCCAGAGCGCTACCCGGCCGCGTCCTTCGATCGTTCGGCACGAACGGTTTGACGCGATTGTGCAATGGACCACAGGCGTTGGCTAGACTTCCGCACCTGACAGGAAAGGACTAACCAAGGGGGGCCTCGGTACCAGTCGTCGCGGTCATTCCCTCTACGCCTGCCCGTATCACGGACGGCGGGGGGGAAGACCGGGACGTTGACAGGCGGGCGGGTTAGAAAACATCGCGACTGCCGGCGGCGGGGCCGGCACCGCGGATGTCGATGTCGTGCATCACGAGAGGAGACCGTAAAGAGGAAATCGCCGCAACCCCGCATCGAAACGTAAGAACTTTTTTGCAAAGGAAAGGGATCCACAATGAAGATCAGAACCAGTGTCATCGGCGTTGCCGCGGGTCTTGTGCTCGCTGGCAGCGTTGCCGGCACCGCACACGCGTCCGTGAGCACCGTCCCATTCATCACCGGTGTGTCGCTCAAGATGGTCGAGCCAGGCACGCTGACGAAGTCCGGTTCGCTCGCCGGCTCCTTCGACGTCGAAATCATCGAGGACGGTGCATCGTCCACGGCCAACTACTACAACCTCTTCAGGATCACCACGGAATACGGTGACCAGGAGATAGAGACTGAGCAATACGGCCAGTCTGCGACCGATCTCGTTCTCGACAGCTTCGGATCCACAACGTATGAGGTCCAGGCGTGCGAGTACTACAACGGGACGTGCCAGACCGACGGCGGCGGACCGCATGGCGGCGTCGAGTCGATCACATTCACGCCCAAGACACTTGACAATCCGTTCTCGGTCACCTCGGGAACGGGGACCGTGGTCAGCTCGACGAAGTACTACGGTGGGAGCTCGCTGCAGACCACCACAAGCGGAGCATCCGTGACGTGGACGACTGATGATGTCTACAACCTTGCCGTCGTCGTGGATACGGGACCCAAGGGTGGCATCGGTACGGTCTACGTGGATGGCAAGAAGGTGAAGGGCGCCGCAGGCCAGATCAGCTTCTATTCATCGAAGGTGGAAGGCTGCCTCGTCGAATTCAAGTTCGGTACCAGCACGGCTGCTGTGCACACGATCAAGATCGTTGAGACTGCAGCCGGGGGCAAGGGCGGCGTCAACATGAATCTCGACGCCGGCCTGGAGTTCGCCAGCTAACACAACCGACATCGATGGGTACGAACGCTCCGGCGCGGGGCGTTCGTACCTATCTCCGGACGCGTCAGGACGCATCCGGTGGCGCGGCGTCATAGCCGCTCCATCCTGCTTTTTCGGTGCCCTGGGGACGAGTGGCGGCACTCGACGGCGGCGGAACAGTCGCGGCGAGTATCTCGCTGCACACCGCAACGCACTGGTCACAGATGAAGGCGTCCGCTCCTGCAATGAGCTTCTTCACCTCTTCCTCGGTTCGGCCACAGAACGAACACTGGTTCACCTGGATCACTGATCCCTCCAACACGTCAACTGGATCCGTTCCATCGGGCCCTTAAGAGACATGATCGTCTTCGTGGCCGCCGCCGGCGCTCCGGAGCCCTCCGTCCGCTCACGCGAGGCGGTCGACTACCTGGGGCACGAAGCTCCACGTCTTGCCCGTCTTGCCGCCGGCTTTTTCACCGACTCCCGGGACGTGGAAGATGCCGTGCAGGAAACACTGGAAGCTGCGTGGCGATCGTGGGACAGCCTCCGCGATGAGAGGAGCAGACATTCCTGGCTGACCACCATCTGCGTGCGCCGCTGCCTTCGGATGAAGCGCTGGAGGCTTCGCCACGGAACGGTGCCACTCCTCGGAGATGTCACCTCGAATGAAGATCGGGGCGACCTCGACTGGGACCGCGCATTCGCCAAGCTCAGTGTGTCGCAGCGTGTGGTGGTCACCCTCCATTACCACCACGGCTTCAGTCTGGACGAGTGCGCGACGCTGATGGGCAGGCACCCGGGAACAGTGAGACAGCACCTTTCGCGAGGATTGGCGCGTCTCCGCAAGGAGCTGGATGATGCCTGACGACTTCACCGACCGCGTGCACGGCTACCTGGAGCGGCGCGACCGTCGAGTCCAGGTACCGAGCATCGAATGGCCGCGTTCGACATCGCGCTCGATCGCGCGAATGGTTGCGCTTGCAACAGTGGTCGCCGTCTTTGTTGCGGCAGCGATTGTTGCCGGATTCGCAGTGTTGGGGCCACGGTCAGCATCGCCGGCACCGGCATATCACGGGGGAGTCGGCACACCTCCGGCACGCTCGGATGCCGCGATTGCCTATGACCCGCTGACGGGAGAGGTGGTCATGTTCGGCGGCCTCGGCGACAACGGCAGTCTGGGTGATACGTGGATCTGGAACGGTGCGGACTGGACCCAGGAGGTGCTGTCGCCGAGCCCGCTGAGTAGGACCGGCGCCTCAATGGTGTACGACCCGAAACTCCACGGTCTGGTACTGTTCGGGGGCGGTCCCGACCAACCGATCAGCGTTTCCCAGCAAGCCAATCTCGACGCAACATGGCTCTGGACGGGGACTGGTTGGAAGCGCATCGACACACCACATGACCCGACCACCAACGGTCTCGGTGGGATTGGAGTCTCTGGTGTGATGGCGTACGACGCGACGACCGGGCGCGTGGTCCTGGTGACG
>JBAPRR010000054.1:0-35467 GCA_049281195.1 Acidimicrobiales bacterium | reverse complement strand
AGCAACAGGCGCGCCGTCACCGCATCGATCTTGACGTTGGAGAAGCGTCCTTCGACCTGACGCACCTCGGACATTGCAGCCAGTGCATCAGTTTCTGAAACTCCGAGGACACCTGCGGCGACTGCAGCCATTGCCGCGTTGGCCCGATTGCAGCGAGCCGGAAGAAGAAGAGAGATCGGAAGGATCCGACCGTCAGCGAACTCGATCCCGTCGTCGGTGAGGCGGGCGTAGACCTCGGGACGGCGGAAGCCGCAGGTGCAGGACCAGCCAACGTCAGTTGAGAAAGAGATCCTTCCGCCGCACGAAGGACAGCCCGTCGCATCTTCGTGCCAGATCTGACCGGCCGCCACGAAACGCACTGGTTTTACGCTCTTTCCCGCGGCCCACACGACGAGCGGATCGTCGGCGTTCGCCACAACGGTCGCCGATCTCATCTGCCCTAACTCGTCGCGCCACCGGTTTGAAACCTTGCGTACTTCGTTTACACGATCGAGCTGATCACGCGACAAGTTGAGAAGCACAACCGCTTCCGGATTCGTGGAGAGGGCGACCTTACCGAGGTAAGCCTCATCCACTTCGAGGACGGCAGATGCTCCATGCGCGGCAGAAGCAAGCGCCGCGGTGAGACCGGAGGGGAGGTTCGCTCCATCGGGGGACGTGGCCACAGCCTGGGGGCCTCCGAGCGCTGCCACGAGCAGGCGGGTGGTAGTGGTCTTCCCGTTAGTACCGCTCACGAGAACCGATCTGCGACCCGAGGCCAGTCGCCCCAGAAGATCAGGTTCGAGGGCCAGTCCGACGCGACCACCGATCACCGACCCCCCTCCGAGGCGCAGCAATCGCGACGCGGCTCCTACGGCGATCGTGGCCCTTTTGGCAATCTGAGTACGTGTGCGCCGGCGAGTGCGGGTCCTGACAGCAAGGCGCTCGTCAGCCGCCTCGCTCATCTTTCCGAGAGAGGCGCGGACGGCGGCTTGAAACCCGGCGGATACGTACGGGCGAGCTGCTCAGGCGTGGGTTGGCGAGCCTTGCGGGCGGCCTTCGGTAGGCGTGCCGAGATCGCGTCCATCAACCTTTCGGTCTCTGCCACCGCGTCGGGACCGGAGAGAACGAGCGGCTTGCCCACCCTCACCCGCACTTTGGGTGGCCGGAGAAGGTGTAACACGTTGGGAAACCTCGAGGAGCGGGGCCACACGCGCTCAGTTCCCCAAATCCCTATCGGAACGACCGGTGCTCCTGTGGCGAAGGCCAGGCGCGCCGTTCCTGTTTTCCCTTTCAGCTCGGTGTCGAAGAACGCGGGACCCCTCGGGATCGTCCCCTGCGGCAGGATGATGACCACTTCGCCGGCGTCGAGAGCGCGGATGGCCTCACGAAGCGGTCGGTCGGAGCCCGTTCCCCGGTCAACAGGGATGCCTCCGAGTGCACGGGCGATCTGACCGACCACCGGAGCCTCGAACAGCTCACGCTTGGCGAGAAACCGAACGGGACGCCCGATGTCGGCTGCCACCAGAGCGAGTGCAACGACGTCGAAGTAGCTGCGGTGGTTCGACGCGACGATGACCGGACCGCTTTCGGGGATCCGTTCCGTTCCCTCGATGTTGAACCTGGCGTAGGGGAACGTTTCGGGCCGCACGATCATGCGAAGGAAGTGGTAGGGCTCGAAGCCCGCGATCTTCGGGACCCCCGGTGGGCGGTCCCAGAACTCGATGGGCCAGTGCATCGCCCTCGCAAGGAGGCGGAGCCGGGGGTCCGGCTTGATCGCGTGTGGATGGCCAACAGCGCGTAGCAACGGGGAGTCGTAGATGCTGTCCGAGTAGGCGTGACTCAGTGACAGGTCGATACCTACCTCCTCCGAATACTTTCTGACCGCTTTCAATTTGCCCGGGCCCCATACGAAATCGCCGTCGATTCCACCTGAAAGGGCTCCGTTGGCTCGCGCATAGCGGGTGGCGATCACGTGGTCGAAACCGAGCAGATCGGCCAGTGGCTTCACAAGGTCGGCCGGAGTGGTCGTAGCCAGAACGAGAATGCTGCCGTTTTGCTTGTGCTCCTCGAGCACACCTTTAGCGAAGGGCTGCACCATGTGTAGAAGGTCAGGCGCCGCGCTCTCTCCCGCGTGTGCGAACTTGGCCTCGGGCCAACCACAAACGAATTGGGATGCCGCTCTTACGAGCGCCATCATGGCGAGGCTCTCGCCCAACAGGTCATAGATCCCGTAGAACACGGAGCCACCGGGGAGCTTGGGACTACCGTCGAGCAGGCCCTCCTCGCGCAGCGACCTGTCGATCACGGGGCCGCTCGCTCCTCTGAGCAGTGTGCGGTCGAGGTCGACAAATACCGCTGATCTTCCTTGCCCTCCGAAGGAGGTCCGGTTTCCCGCGCGCGACGGCAAAGAGCCGTTCGGCGATTCGACCTTGACGCCTGATTCAGAAGGCCTTACGAGCGTGTCAGACACTGCCGCCAGACGTTAGGGCACGTGCCGTACCAACCTGCGCTGTTTGCATGCAATTCGTGCCCCGCAATTCGTCTCCAGACGCGGCGAAGGGACCGGAGGGGGAACCGGTCCCTTCGCGGCGACTCGACAGGGATACGGAAGGGGACACCCGGCCCTGTGGTCTACGAGGACCATTTTCCACGTTCGGCCTCGATCAGTCAAACAGTTATTCGAGATATGTAGTATCTGTTTTAGCGATGGAGCTCAGACACCTTCAAGCCCTGGTGGCAGTAGCCGAGCAGGGATCCTTCTCCGCGGCGGCGGACCACCTGGGCACGGTTCAGTCAAATGTGTCGGCCCATGTGGCCCGCCTCGAACGGGAGCTTTCGGTCACGCTCGTCGACCGGTCGGCCGGACGCCTGACCGAAGAGGGCGAATTGGCAGTGGCCAGGGCGTACCGGGTCATCTCAGAACTCGAGGCATTGGCGACCGACGTCGGGGCACTGAGAGCGGATGTCACCGGCACCGTCAGAGTCGGAATGATCGGTACCACCGCACGATGGCTGCTACCTGCGCTTTTGTCCGACCTGGCCTTGACGCACCCCAAGCTGAAGCTCGTGGTCACCGAGGCGCCCACGTCCGGCCTCGAACCCCTCCTCGCGGCCGGAAGGCTCGATCTGGCCGTCCTGACCCATCCGGTCCCCGGGCGCGATCTGATCAGCGAGCCGCTGTTCGAAGAGGACATCCTCCTGGTCACGAAGACCGAGATAGACCCGACGGGCGGCCGTCAGTCGATCGATATCTCCGACCTGGCCGAGATCGATCTGATGCTTCCGGCCCCCGGTACCGCGTTCAGATCAGAGGTGGACTCCGCCACCAAACCGGCCGGGGTGCGGCTCCGACCAGCCATCGAGGTGGACGGGGTGAGGCTCCTCGCGTCTTTGACCTTTGACGGTTACGGCCCGGCACTTCTTCCTTCGACGGCGGTTCCGGAGTTTCTGCGCTCTTCTGTGCGCCTAGTCACGATCGAAGGGATGGCAAGCAGGCACGTCGGGATGGCCACGCGCAGCCGGGGGTTGCCCTCAGCCCCTGCGAGAGCGGTCATGTCGGCACTGAGAAGCCGGGCATCTGACCCTGACCGGCTTCCAGAAGGTCTGCGCCCGGCTCACCGGGTGAGGCAGACAGCTTCCGAGGGTGCCCCGCGCGTCGTCGGACCCCCAAACGGCTGACCAGTGAGCAGCTAGGTGCGCTGCTCAAGATTACGCCGGGTCACAGCTGGGCCACAGATGAAACTCTTATTGTTGCTGTAACCACATGATCTTCCGGCACAACAGCCGGGCATCCGCGACACGGAGGCAATCTGATGGACAACGAGCTGTTCGGAACCGGGTCCGATGGATCGGTCCCCCAAGTTCACCCAGTGCAGAACGCTTCGACTCCTCGCAGGGTCAACTCGTGGAGACGCGTTATTCAGATAGGCGTCGGTGTCGGCGTTGCGGCCGGCGTAGCCGTGGGTGCCACGGCACTGGCGAGCGCTGCAACCTCCAGTAACGGAACCCCGAGCGCCTCGACGACCCCGACCACCACTCCCTCTAAAGGGGGACCGGGGCATTTCGGAGGTGGACGAGGCTTCGGCGGCCAACGCGGCGGTTTTGGAGGCATCGGTGGTTTCGGAGGCTTGGGCGACGTGCTTCACGGCGAGGCAACCGTCAAAGGTCCGAATGGATTGGAGACCATCGAATTCCAAAACGGCACCATCTCTTCGGTGAAAGACGTCTCCGGCTCGACTTGGAGCCTGGTTGTCACGAGCTCGGACAAGACCGCGATCACCTATGTCGTGAACTCGGGAACATCGGTCAACGGCGGGGAGTCGGGCATCTCGACAGTCAAGACCGGCGACACGGTGAGCGTCATCGCCACGATCTCGAGCGGTACTTCCACTGCGAAAACTGTCATGGACCAAACCGAGCTGAAGGCAGGTCACGCCGAATGGGCGCCGCGGGGTCCTCAGGGATCCGGTCCCCAGGGAACCGGGCCGCAAGGTAGTGGGCCTCAGGGATCTGGGACTACTTCACCGAGCGGGACCAGCACCTCATAGGCGTCAAACGACTGGCGCCACCGCCTGGGCGATCAACGCTCTTCGCGCCACATGAGCCAGATCAGTGGCCCGGTGGGCACCGCTTTCAGCTCCTTCGTCACCTCGAACCCGAAGCGCCGGTAGAACGGCACGTTTCGCTCCTTGGAGCTCTCCAGGTACGCGGGCTCGTGCTGTGCGTCGATCGTCTCGAGCATCGAGGTCATGAGGGCCGACCCGACTCCGTGACCCTGCGACGCGGGGTCGGTTCCTAAAGTAGCCAGATACCAATGAGGGATCTTGGGCCGTTCCGACTCCACGGCGAACAGCTCCTTCATTGCCTCGCGTAGGTGCTTCGGGGGCATGAGCTCTTGCAGTAGAGGCATCATCTGGAACAGTTCCTTCAGACCCGGTCTGGGTTTGGACGGCGGGCCCCACACCGCAGCGCCCGATTTCTCAGAGGTGGTCCAAACCTCGCCGGTCTTCAGATAATCACCGCGGATGAGAGTCTTGAAGAAGCGTCCGAGAGCGCGTTCTCGCTTGTTGTCCCTGCAGAACATGAACGTCGCTACCGGATCGTCGTAGAAGGTCCGCACCAACATCGAAACGAGCTCGGGAACATCGCCTTGGCCGGCGCGGACTACTTGGTGCTGCACGGGAATCCCCACGAGACGGTGATGCTACCGGCGCGCCTGCTCCCTCTCATTTCGTCTTTGGGCTCAGTTCACCGAGGGCGACGGCGGGTAGTTCGCGAGCAACCCGAGATCGCCGCCCTGACGCTGGAGCACGTCGTGCCACAAAGAGTCGGGTTGATCTGTCAGAAGATCGCCTTCAACCGCATCGATCAAGAACCAGGCGCCCTCACCTATCTCGTCATCGAGTTGCTCCGACTCCCATCCTGCATAACCCGAGAAGAGTCGGGCTCCCTCGAGACCCGTGGGCTGGTCATCGGGATGAACAGACAAGTCGATCGTCCCGACCCCGCCGAGAACGTGATGCCAACCCGCGGGCTCATTACCCCGGGAACCCCGGACAAGGCCGATGACTGCGCTCGGCGATACGGGGCCGCCCGAGAAGATCACCGCCGGGAGAGCCTTCAGCGCCTGTTCGTGCCATTGGGCGAGGATCTCGTCAACAGGGACATGGGTGGGACGGTTCAGGACCAGACCGAGCGCACCGGCCGGGTTGTGGTCGAGGACGAACACGACCGTTCGGTTGAAACTCGGGTCCGATAGACGCGGCGAGGCCACCAACAACCTGCCGATCAGTTCGCTATCCGATGAGGACTCCACGTCAACTGCCTATGTAGCAGGACTCACAGAGCTCATGTTGAACCCTTCGACGCGCAATGGAGGCATCTTGGTGCGGTTGAAGTACTCGTTCCATTCGCGTGAGATGCAACGCTGCGCCCTTCCGACCTCGGTGGTCTTTCTGAGAAGGTCGATAGGACTCTCGTTGAAACGGAAGTTGTTCACCGCTCCTACGATCTCGCCCTTCTCCACCAGGTACACGCCGTCACGGGTAAGTCCGGTGAGCAGCAGTGTGGACGGATCGACTTCGCGTATGTACCACAGGCAGGTCAGAAGCAGTGCGCGATCGGAGCTTCCGATCATCGAGTCGAGACTGCCGTCAGCACCTGGGACCTCGAGCACCAGATTGTCGATCGGCGGTGTTACCGGCTGTTTGGACTTGGCGGCTCCCGCGCGGTGATAGCGGAGACGATCCAGGCGTCCTTCTTTCAACCAGAAAGTCGGTTCGATCCGAAGCCCGTTGTCGAACACCGACCGGTCCTCGGTCGAGACCACAGAAGACACGAAAGGCAAGCACTCGATCCCGGCTTCGGCCGGATCGCTTCTGAGATCGAACGGGGTACCACTCAGGCTCTCCCCGACCTTCGTACCGCCTCCCGGTGCCGAAAAGACGCTTCTGCCCTCTTCCGCCTCCTTGCCCGACGTCGCCTCACCGAGCATCAAGACGAGATCCGCCACCGCGTCCGGAGGAAGGACGACCTCGTAGCGACCGGCGGGCATCTCAATCTGTTTTGCGGCCCAGCCCAGCCGTTGCACCAGGCGCGCCTCTGCGACGTCGAGATCCACATCGCTGAAGTCCTTGGTGCCGAGCCCGGTCCAAGCCGAGCGCTGTCCGGCACTGTCGCGAGCGACGAACTCGATCTTTCCTGTCGGCTGGACGTGACGGAGCCGCGTGCCCGTCGAGGTACCGAGGTAGGTGGTGGTGATGGCGTGCTCGGCGAACCCGGCCAGCACCCGGTCAGACGACCGCGCCCGATCGAATGCGCCCCCCAGTTTCGAAAGAACTGGATGCAGCACCTCGGGTTCGGTCAACACGGGAGCGTCCTCGAAATCAAAAGCTGCCGCGCCGACGATGAGAGGTGATGCGTCGTCGGCGGGATCCGCACGCGAGGCGTCGGACTCCGCAGCTCTCAGCAGATCTTCGACATCGACGCTCCCGCTCGCACTGGCGATCCCGACCGCGGTTCCTTCGCCTTTGTTCAAAAAGCTGATGACGGTCACCGAGCGGTAGCGCCGGATCCCGTTGGTGGTGACGGTATTGACGGCGAAACGCAGATCGGTCTCGCTGCCGTCGTGCACGATCACCGCGCACCCGTCGCCCGAGGAAGCGGCAATCCCGCGTTCGACAACCTGGTGTGCGGGGATCAGGGCTCCACCCCTTCCGTTCATCGTCCGGCCTCCGCACGGGTGTTGAGGATGTTCACCTGCTTGAAACGGGCCACCGGACACCCATGGCTCACCGGAGCGACCTGTCCCGGTTGTCCCTTCCCGCAGTTGAATGCCCCTCCAAGCACCCAGGTCGACTCTCCACCTATCGCATCCATGGATCCCCAAAAATCGGTGGTGCGCGACTGATAAGCCACGTCTTTCACCTGCCCCCGGATCTTTCCTTTGTCTATAAGGAAAAACCGCTGTCCCGTGAATTGGAAGTTGTACCTCTGCATGTCGATCGACCAGCTTTTGTCGCCCACTATGTAGATGCCACGGTCCGTCCCGGAGATGATGTCCTCGAGCGTCGGCCCCGCTCCAGGTGCCGGTTTGAGAGAGACGTTTGCCATCCGCTGGATCGGTATGTGCATCGGCGAGTCGGCGAAGGCGCAGCCGTTGGACCGGCCGAGATGGTTCTGGGCCGCCATGCTGCGGTCGAGCTGGTAACCGACCAGGACTCCATCGCGCACTATGTCGAACTCCTGGGCGGCCACCCCCTCGTCGTCGTAGCCCACCGTGGCAAGCCCGTTGGCTCTGGTCCGGTCACCGACGATGTGCATCAGCTCCGATCCGTATCGGAGCGTTCCGAGCTTGTCGAAGGTCGCGAACGAGGTGCCGGCATAAGCGGCTTCGTACCCGAGTGCACGGTCGAGCTCGGTGGCGTGACCTACCGACTCATGGATTGTGAGCCACAAATTCGAGGGATCGACGACTAGGTCGTAAGAGCCGGGATCAACCGTCGGCGCCTTCACCTTTTCTTCCAGGAACTCGGGCATCTGGGCGAGCTCGGCGTCAGGGTCCCAGGGACCTTCGCCGTTCATGTACTCCCAGCCGCGACCGACGGGGGCCGCGATCGTCCTCATCGTCTCGAATTCGCCGGAGACTGTGTCCACCGCGATCGCTTCTACGTCGGGGTTGAGCCTCACCCTGCGTTGTCTGACCACGTTTCCGGCCATGTCGCAGAAGTACTTGTCCTCGGAAACACAAAGGACGACCGCGGATACATGATCGACGATGTCGGAACGGAGCAGCTGGTTGCTCCAGGCCGCGAGGGTTTCGACCTTCTCCGACAACGGCACACCGGTGGGGTCGGTCTCGAACTCGGAGACCCAGTCCCGGGAGCCCACCTCGGGCTCCTCTGCCAGCTCGATCCGCTCGGTCGCCGCCTCGGCCACAGCCCTGGCCAGGGCCGTCGCCTGCTCGGCGAGTCCTGCGGCGGCATCGGCGTGGATCTCCGCGGTGGCGGCGAAACCGATCACACCGTCATGGACCACCCGGATGCCCATCCCGATCTCGGTGTCGTCTGCGGTGGTCTCGACCCGACCGTCTCGCAGGGCCACCGCCTGGGACCGAATTCGTTCCACGCGCAGCTCGGCGTGGCTGCATCCCAACTCCCTGGCGCGTTCCAAGGCGGCCGATCGCGCCGGATCCAGGGGCAGCGCTATGAACTCCGGGTCCAAGCGGCTCGTGTGCGACTGCGTCATTCCCCCATCATGGCCGCCCTTGACCAACGGTGGTCTCGACCTGGACCCATTCTGCGCCGTAACCTTGTAGGTACGAAGATCAATGGGCGGGCGGGAGATCTACCTCGGGCACTTTGCGACGACCCGAGTGGGAGCATTTCGCGCGACCATGTGCATACAGCCGGCGAGGCCGCGCTTACAAGGAGGACGCAGTCGTGAACGATCACGTCGAGCTGACGCTACCGGCGCGGCCAGACTTCCTCGTGCTCGCCCGCATGACTGTGGGAGCTGTGGCTGCCCGCGCCGAGATGGCAGTCGACGACATCGAGGACCTGAGACTGGCGATCGACGAGCTGTGCCTATCGGCGGTGGGGGAAAATCAGGAGGGCCGGCTCGAGCTCCGTTACGACTGGGATCCCAGCGGAATGGAAGTTTCATGCACCTTCAAGCCTTCCGATGCAAACGGAGGGCGTCCGGAGGCATCCGGTAACGGGGCCACTACCTTCGACTCCGAGTCAGTCGAAAATCTGGGGACGCTACCGACGGACCTCTCGGAACGGATTCTCGACGCCCTCGTGGACGAACACGGACGCGACGTGGTCGACGGTGACTCACGGGCATGGTTCCGCAAGCGCAACGAAAGGCCATCCGACTGATGGACCAGGCGCAGCGTGTGGCGGATGTGCGTGAGGACTTTGTCCGCTACGCCGCGACTCGCGAAATCGCCGTCCGCACCAGGCTGATCGAAGCCCACCTGGGGCTCGCCGAGCATCTGGCACGGCGCTTCGCGCACCGCGGGGAGGCCTACGACGACCTGGTGCAGGTGAGCTCCCTGGCACTGGTGAAGGCGGTCGACCGCTTCGACCCCGAGCGTGGTGTCGAATTCACCACCTTCGCCACGAGAACGATCGTCGGTGAGCTGAAGAGACACTTCCGCGATCGAGGGTGGGCGGTTAGGGCACCCCGGCGCATCCAGGAGCTCTACCTACATATCGGCCAGGCGATAGCGACCCTGTCCCAGGAGAAAGGGAGATCCCCCGGGATCAAGGAGATCGCGATCGCAACCGGCGCGAGCGAAGACGACGTCATCGAAGCCCTTGAAGCCGGTCAGGGATACCGATCCGCGTCGCTCGATGCTCCTGGACCTGACGGCGAGTCTCTGGGCAACCGGCTCGGAATGGACGACACCGCCTTCTCCGACGCCGAGCACAGGGCGACCTTGTCGCCCCAGATGGCCAAGCTTCCTGAGCGAGAGCGCTTGATCCTCGAACTGCGCTTCGTAGAAGGCCTCACCCAGTCCGAGATCGCCGATCGGATCGGGATCAGCCAGATGCACGTGTCACGCCTTTTGAGCCGGAGCCTCAACGCATTGCGGGCTTCGTACAACGGGGCCTCACCTCACTAAGTCCCGTCAGATCATCGGGCCCTTCAACAACTCCCTCACCTGCAGCGATACGTAGTTAACTCCTGTATACAGTGTCAACTTTGACAATCGGATCACAAGAAATCGCGGCAAACTCCGTTGTTTCAATCGTCAACATGCTGCTTCGTACCGTTTTGTGCGAAGGTCCCCGTTTGTGCTGGCCCAGTAAGGTGAGCTGAGCGGATCAAGGGTTCGCCGGAGGAATCTCATGACAGGTGCAGAACTCGACGTCACCGTCCGCAAGCTGGACGGCACCGCAGTGGTGTCTGTCGCCGGGGAGATCGACGTGTACACCTCTCCGCTTCTGCAGGAGCGTCTGGTCGAGGTTCTCCGTGACGGGTCTCCGAAGATCGTCCTCGATCTGTCAGGAGTGACCTTTCTCGACTCGACCGGGTTGGGAGTGCTCATCACTGGGCTGAAGCGCTGCCGGAGCGCCGACGGCGACCTGGTGCTGGTGACAGCGCAACCGAACGTGTTGAAGGTCCTCGAGATCACCGGGCTGAACGACGTCTTCCAGATCTACGAAACCGTCGAGGACGCCATCCCCTCCTGAGTAGCTCGTCTCTGAAGTGGCGGTGCCGGATCCCGTACGATTCCGGCCACCTGACTCTCGCCTGAACGCGACCCGCGTCCGGCGCGATCTCGACAAGGAGCCGAGATGATTCTCGACCGGTTCCTCCTGACCGACCGTGTGGCGATTGTCACCGCGGCGGGCAAGGGGATTGGAGCTGCGACGGCCGTTGCGCTGGCCGAGGCCGGTGCGGACGTTGTGATAGCCGCAAGAACCTCCTCAGACCTCGAATCCGTAGCGAACCGGATCTCCGACGCCGGGAGACGAGCAGAAGCGGTGACCCTCGACCTGTCGGATCCCGACGCCACGGCGACACTCGCCGAAGTGGCCTCGGAGCGCTTCGGGAGACTCGACGTGGTCGTGAACAACCTCGGTGGATGGATGCCCCGACCCATTCTCGACGTCTCCTACGGGCACCTGGAGAGAGCTTTCCGCTTCAACGTCTCTACGGCGCACGGGCTCATCAGGTCGGCAGTGCCTGTGATGCTGGCGGGAGGCGGTGGGACGATAGTCAACATCTCGTCGTTGACGGCAAGCGTCGCAGCCCGCGGAATGATCGCCTACGCCACGGCAAAGTCCGCCCTTTCCCACTACACCAGAGTGGCCGCAGCAGAGCTGGGTCCGCGCATCCGGGTGAACGCCATCGAAGTGGGGACGATCGCCACGGCGGCGATCGACGTGGTCGTGCACGACGACGCCATGAGAACCCAAATAGAGGGCACCACTGCGCTCAAGAGGATCGGCCAGCCGGAGGAGATTGCGTCCGCGGTGCTGTTTCTGGCATCTGACGCGGGTGGCTACGTCACCGGCACGATCCTCCGTGTGGATGGTGGCGCGAAAGGGATGCAGCTCGACCTCGGTCTCCCCGACCTTTGAGGGCCTGCTCTGCACTGCTATCCGAACGGCGTCCCGTCGTAGGTGTCGATCGTTGTGAACTCCGAGACATTCCGCCTCTTCAGACGATGCGGTTGATGAACGGGAACGCCGAGCGCGATCAGGCCGGCGACGGCGACTTCATCCGGAAGGTCGACAAGGCCGCGGATTTTTTCCTCATTCATCACGACCATCGTCGTGATCACTCCACCGAGGCCCTTGTCGCGAGCGGCGAGGAGCACGCTCCAACAGAACGGGTAGATGGACGCTCCACCGACGAGCGTATAGCGCCCGAGATCACGATCGAGGGCTGCAAGAGAACGCAGATCGGCAGTGACGAGGAGGAGTGCGGGGACCTCGTCGAGGTGCTCGGCGAAACCACCCGGTCCAGCCTCTGCTGCGGCTCGGAACTCACCGGCATGACTGTGCGCCTCTGTCTCAGCGTCGCGATCGGTGATCGGCGCCGACGGCACGAGCCCTGCCGCTCCCATCGCCAGGTAGTCGTACCAACCTTCGAGGTAGATGTCGCGAATGGCCTTCTTCTTCTGTCGGTCCCTGATGACGATCACGCGCCAGGCCTGGCGGTTTCCGCCGCTCGGCGCGAATCGAGCGTTGTCGAGGATCTCGCGGAGCACGTCGTCGGAAACCGGGTCCGGACGGAATTCACGCGCTGCTCCTGTGGTGCGAAGCGTTTCGATCAGGTCCATGCCAGGCACCGTATCCGCCTGACCTTCGAGCGGGTCGGGCCGGTGGGGCCAAACGAGTCAGTGGTATCGCCCGAGGAGCCGGTATGAGTTCTCCGGAACCGTCAGCCCGCGCTGACGCAATCGGGAAATGGCTGGAATCG
Organism: Acidimicrobiales bacterium; assembly: GCA_049281195.1. Taxonomy (GTDB): domain Bacteria; phylum Actinomycetota; class Acidimicrobiia; order Acidimicrobiales; family CAVXTF01; genus JBAPRR01. The sequence goes on along the minus strand of JBAPRR010000054.1, from coordinate 23,047 downwards.
CGGTTGCAAGGGTCGGGCCCGGTGTCGGTGGGGAAGATGAGAAAACCCGGCTCGGGACTGTCGGCAGGCACGTTCTTCGTCGATGCGACCCGCGGCGCGGAGACTCATCACCTGGTCGTCCGGGTACCTCCCGCCGCAGGAGAAGGGGTCTTTCCGAACAGCGATCTAGGGCGTGAGCTCAGATTCCAGCAGCTGCTCAGGGAGGGTGGAGTCCCGGTTGCAGACGTGGTCGGAATGGAACTTGATCCGACGGTGCTTGGAGGGCCATTCGTAGTGACACGCAAGGTCAACGGGCGGCTTGTCGACTCCAGCGACCCTTACATGTCGAGCGGTTGGTTACACGACGAATCTCCCGAGTACCAGCAAACGCTTGCCTCGGACTTCTTCGGGGTGCTGGGCACGATGCACTCCTTGGCGGTCACAGACGAGATCATCGAATCCCTAAAACCCCTTGACGAGGTCGACGCGTCAACGGAGCTCAGACGGTCGGTGAAACGGTGGGGCCGATATCTCGATTGGGCCGACAACGGCATCGCTCCCGATTCGCTGCGATCGGCTCTCGATTGGTGTCGCGGCAATCAGCCTGACGATCGCGCCAAGCCCTCGCTTCTGTGGGGCGACTCGCAGCTCGCCAACGCGGTGTTCGCAGAGGACGGGTCGGTGGCGGCCCTGTTGGACTTTGAGCTTGCCGGTGTCGGTCAGGCCGAGCTCGACCTCGGATGGTTCCTGTGCCTTCACGACATGACTGCGGCGCGTTGTGGCCAAGACCTCCCCGGATTTTCGAACAGAGAGGCACTGCTCGCGGGTTACGAAGAGCGGCTCGGGCGTGAGATCGTCGACCTTCGTTGGTACGAGATATTTGGAGCGGTCTGCACCGCCTCGATCCTCCTGCGGATGGCTTCGATATTCAGCCGGGGAGGGACTGACATGTCGTGGTTGGCGAAGAAGAATCCCGCGCTTGACTATCTGGCGGAAAAGCTCGCCTGAGGGATTCAGACGAAGGAGCCCTCGGCGTCAAGACCCATGGCCGGATGCGCGCCCGTGACGAAGCTCTGAAGGTTCCCCCATCCGGTCCCCCCACCCACCGGGTCTTCAACCTCGATGACACAGTCGCGCAACTGATGCAGACGGATCGCTTCCGCCACGGTCGAGCAGTCCTGGTGGTACTCCCCTTCTAAGAAGTCCTCGTCCCTCCACTGACCGTGGAACTTGCCGTCGTACCCCATATAGAGACCTGCGCCAAGCTGAAAACCGGTATCCGACACGGCGCGTAAGCGAATCGGTCTCGTCGAGCCGTCCTCCATCTTGAACTCCATGGATCCCTGTACGAAGCGCCTGTTGTCCGGGCGGAAGGTGAGTTGGTGAGATACACCCGCAAAGCGTTGCTTGCTTCCGTTCGGCTGCTCGATCCCACCTTGAAGTTCCTGGCGATTCCACGACCCCATTGAATGCTCCTGTAGATACCAGTGCATCGCGTAGCGCTTGTGGTCAGCGGTCTCGAACAGGACAGGACACCACAGGATCAGAGAGGAGACACCACTGCGATCGAATTCCGGCGCCGCGTCTTCAACGGGTGAACCGACGCCGTAGCGCACGCCCCAGCTGTGATCGCGAGCGGAAACCCACGAGCTCTCGTTCATGTCGGTCCGTGATCCGTGCACATCGATCCATCCGCTAGCCGAACCGACTTGGTGATAACGCACGACATCTGCAGAGATGCGCCTGCCACCCGCTTCGCGATGCTGTTCACGCTGCTCGAGTGCCGGTGGCACAGCTCCTTCGATGATCCATTCGAAGCTCACCGGCGCCACCTCGTTCGAATCGAGAGCGAAGCGGATCTTCTTCAACGGTTCGAGCACCTCATAATGAAACGGTCCTACGGACCCGCGACCCGGATCCCGACCGAGCCGTCCGCTCGCTCGAACCGTCCACTGCTCCACGCCCTTCGACACTCCACCGAAGGCGTCGATCACTCCCCTGTTCGGATAGACGCCGAAGCCGAACGCAGCCTGGATGCTCCCCTGGCGATCGGTTGCCATAGCCCAGACCTTCTCGGTCCACGAACGGTCGCTCTGGGAGACCGTTGCGAAGGTGTCGGCTATCTGGTGGACGAGCAGCTCGTCTGCGGGCACGAGAGGACCGAGGGAAGCCATCGCCGCGGACCATACTGGAGGACCCGAGGAGCACGCAGCTTCCGGTCCCGACGAAATCGAGGTTCTGAAAATGCCGTTCGTGCTCGTGGACAAGCCGAAGGACGGGATCACCCTGGTGACCCTCAACCGGCCGGAGCGCATGAACGCCATGGCCTTCGACGTGATGATCCCGCTGCGCGAGACACTCGAAGCGGTCAGCCTCGATAACACCACCCGGGTCGTGGTTCTGACGGGCGCCGGGCACGGATTCTGCTCGGGCGCCGATCTGGAGGATCCGGGAATGGTCCCGAACATCGACGGTCTGACCCTTCCGACGATGGCATTGCGCTCGATGGAGCTACTCGACGATGTGATCCACGCCGTGAGACGGATGCACCAACCGGTCATCGCGGCAATTAACGGTGCTGCCATCGGAGGCGGCTTCTGCCTCAGCCTGGCTGCCGACATCCGGATCGCGGCGCAGAGCGCTTACTTCAGGGCTGCCGGAATCAATAACGGCCTGACCGCCGCCGAACTCGGTCTCAGCTACCTGCTCCCTCGCGCGATCGGGACATCACGCGCCGCTGAGATCATGCTCACCGGGCGCGACGTCGACGCTGACGAAGCCGATCGGATCGGCCTGGTGAGTGGCGTGGCGGCCGACGACAAGCTGCTCGACACCGCATTCGAGACAGCTGAACGCATCATCGGGTTCAGCCGCGCCGGAGTAGAGCTCACCAAGCGCGCATTGAAGATGAGTCTCGATGCCTCCAGCCTCAATGCACACATGGACCACGAAGGCACGACCCAACTCTTCGTCAGGCTGACCACTCAGAACTTCGAGGAAGCGATTCGCGCAAGAAGAGAGAAGCGGCCACCGGACTTCAAGGATTGAGATGAGCGTGTACGTCGACGACTGGCGCCAGCTTGCGACGGTCCGGAACATGACCTCGCGTTGGTCGCACCTCACCGCCGACTCGGAAGTCGAACTTCACGAGTTTGCTCGGATGCTCGGAATCCCGAGGAGGGCCTTTCAATCGAAGCCCGGCAAACCGGCCTTCGATCACTACGACGTGCCCGACGAGTTGCGAGAAAAGGCCATTGGGCTCGGAGCGGTCTCGCTCACTTGGAGAGAAGCAGCCAGGCTCAGGCGCAAACGCTTCGGCAAATAGCTCAGACTTTGAGCAGCTCCACGAGGGTGCCCTCTTGCTTCGGCTGGAGGCGCCCGCCACTCGCAGGGATTATGAGGTTCACATCGCTCAACCGGACGCGCCACTGGTCATTGCCGAACTGGATCGCCTCGGGTCGTCCCTTTAGAACACCCTTGCGACCCTCTTCGACCACTCGCAAAGAGCGGAGCGGCAGGCTGAACCAGACCGAAGGAAGGGCGGCCAGGTCAGGAGTGAGGATTCCGTATACGCGTCCCGCCGCGATGCCGAGCGCCGTCCTCCCCTCTGCCGTAGCCTGAGCCGGTTGACCTGGCGATCCGCCCTCATTCCACGGTGAGGCGGTACCGGTGAAAGTGCCCCGACCCCGGAACAGGCGGGGTTTGGTCCCATCGAGCGGTTCGGGTATCTGCTGGGCGTCACACCTCATGTTGAGCAGCCCGACTGCCATGGAATGCCCGCGTGCGTCGACCAGCACCGCACTCGTATCTGCCACAACCTTCCTCCAATGAGCTGCAGGACCCCCGCCCGTTTGTATTCAATGCAGCCCGATTTTCGCACGATGCGTTCGAAATGTGGGCGATCCGCAGTGCTAGTGGCTCTTTACAATGGACCGTTGTGCCCGGAGAGATCGCTTCATGACACGTCAGGCCAGACGTCAGGTGCAACAGATCGAATTCCGCCCCGGCGAGGGCGCCGATGTCATCGATGCCATGGACACCATCACCGATGCCGGTGATGGTTGGATAAATCTGCTGCCGGGAGTCGATCCCGATGACGCACCGCCACCTCCCACCGGATTGATGGCAATACTGTCCCCTCGCTTTGCCGGGGTGACCATGGGCACTTGGGCACCCAAGAGTCAGTCCCGTAGCGGAATTGAAGGGGCGAAGATCGGACTTCTTCACACCGCCGGCCGGTTCGCGGCTCGGCAACTCGCATCGTTCGGGATTCCCGTGCCCGAAGGATGGTTGATCCGTCAGGACAATCCTCGAAGAGGTCTGATCCTCGTGGCTTCCCTCGACGCGTCGAACCGTGATGTCCTTGACTGGATAGTCGCGGCAGGAACTGCATTGTGTTCGCTCGACACATCAGGAATGTGGCGGGCCGACGTGTATCTACCGAGACCCGGGGAAACCTGAATCGGTGACGGAGCCTGAAAAGGCCATGTACACGCCGGCGTCTTCTATCTCCACCAGGGCCAGGTTGGTGCTCTCCGGCGCGACTCCTGCAACCAGGTCGGTCAGGATCCGAGCCGCGAAACCCAGCCGGACCGCTTCGAGCGCAGTCGCCTTCACGCAGTAATCCGTGGCCAGACCCACGACATCGACTCCGGTGACCTCGAATGCCTCGAGCCACTCGCCCAAGCTCACATCGGGATCGGCCTCGAGGGTCGCTTCGAATCCCGAGTACGCAGCGGACCTCTCCCCTTTCAGGAAGACCACCGCGCCGGCATCGTTGAGTGCCCCCGCCACACTGGGGCAGAACTCCGCACCAACGCTGTCTGCAAGGCAGTGGTCGGGCCACGAATCCAAGAAGTCGGGATTGTTTCCGATTGCAGATGCGAAATGGGGACCCGGGTCGTGGTGGTAGTCCTTGGTAGCGACGATTGTCGCGTAGTCGTCACTGTGCCCATCGAGGAAGTCTGCGATGCGCTTCGCCACCTCGATACCTCCGTCGACCTGAAGGCGCCCCCCTTCGCAGAAGTCGTTCTGGACGTCTACGACCACTAGCCCGACTGGCGAATCGGTCATTTGGCCTCCTCCAAACTCCGTGCTGTCCGGATACAGGGGTTTCCGGGATCCAGGCTAAACGCGTGATCGGGCAGTTCGGCAACCGACTTCGAACAACGCTCCCTTGCAATTTCAAGATCGCCACCACCTGCCGGTTCGCCGAACCTCATCAACGGCACCTGCAGGTGACGATCAGAGGGACCGCCCGATTGGTCACCGGTGAGCACCAGCTCCGAGACGGCACGACCATCCGGCCCGTACCTCCGCCATGCCCGCTTTCGGCCCCCCACCGTCGCCTTGACCCCACCGCTTTTTTGAACCGGGCGCATGGGTGCGCCTTCTGAGCTGCCGTCTGCCACTTCGACCACCTTGTACACGAACCCGGGCGGTTCCCCTGAGACGAGATGGGTGCCAACACCGAAGGAGTCAACGGGAGCACCCGATGCGATGAGCTCCGCAATCCGATGCGCATCAAGATCCCCGGACAACACGATCCGGGTGGTGCTGGCCCCGAGGTCGTCGAGGATCTGCCTGGCGCGCTTGGCCCCAGCTTCGAGGTCCCCGGAATCGATCCTCACCGCGCCGAGGTCGGGGCCCGCGGCCGCCACGGCGCGAGCGATCCCCGCCTCCACGTCGAAGGTGTCGACGAGAAGTGTCGTGCCCACACCCAACGATCCGATCTGGGCTCTGAACGCGGTCGTTTCGTCCGAAAACGCAAGAGTGAAGGCGTGTGCGGATGTGCCGGCGGTAGGGATCCCGTACCGGTTGCCGGCAAGAAGGTTCGATGTGGCGTCGAATCCGGCCACGTATGCGGCGCGAGCGGCCGCCACCGCGGCGTCCTCGTTGGTCCTTCGACTGCCCATCTCGAGCAACTGTCGTCCACCCGCCGCGTGCACGATGCGCGAGGCCGTGGTCGCTACACCCGAATCGAAGTTGAGAACCGACAGCACCAACGTTTCGAGGATCACCGATTCCCCGAAGCTGCCACTGACGGTGAGAACCGGTGATCCTGGAACGTAGACCTCGCCTTCGGGGTAGCCGAATATCGATCCCTTGAACCCCCAACCGTCTAGCCACTTTGCAGTTCGTCCAGTTATAACTCCGCTGTCGTACAGCCAACCGATCTCGTCAGGGGCGAAGGCGAACTGTGTGATCGCATCTATCAAGCGCGACGTCCCGGCGACGACCCCGTACCGCCTCCCTCCGGGTAGGGAACGGGCGAAGACCTCGAATACCACGCGGTGGTCGGCGATTCCCGACGCGATCGCCGCCTCGAGCATCGTCAGCTCGTAGCGGTCGGTGTGGAGGGCAGAGATCCGCCCGCCAGGGTTCATCGACGGCGTTTTTGCATGGCGTGTATCCGTTCCATGTCGAGAGTGGCGAACTCACCTTCCGCCTCAACGGTCACCTGGCCGTCCTGCAGGAGGCGTCCCGAAGTATGGATCCGTTTGTCTGTTCTGCGGTCGGCGGTCGCTTCGAACACGGCTTCTTGACCGAGGAGTGTGGGCCTGCGGAACCGCAGCGCCAGCCTCACCGTAGGCCCCGCGGCGCCGGCGATCATGTTCGCAGCAGTGAGGACGATGTCGAACGCGCCGGCGAGCGCCGCTCCGTGCACACACCCGGGCGCACCCTCATAAGGGGTGGTGAAGAAGGCACGCCCGATCGCCAGGGGAGGTAACACCTCCAACTTCACCGGTAGCGCCAACGGGTTGTAACGACCCACCACCACGTCGAAGGGCATCGCCGCCTCGATGATGCTCCCGTCCGCGGGCACGGCCGGATCACGTCCCATGAAGCGCGGGAAGGGGACGTCAGGACGTCCCACCTCGAGTTCATCCGCGACCGCGCGCAGCTCCTCTGTGACGCGCCGCAACTCCTCCGCAGGCAGGGTGTTGGTGACACAGAGGGAGATCAACCGCCGCACGGTCTCTGCAAGCGAGTGAAGCTCCTCTGTACGCCCGACCAGTGCGGGGTGCCCGATGACCTCTCCGTCTCCGGTCGCTGGAACGTCTGGAACGTCACTCACCAGTGGCCCAACCTTCCTCGAGATACGAGCTGTAATCGTCCAGACAGCGGAGCATCTCCGCTTCGTCTGCGGCGCGGACCCTGAGCACCACTTCGGTGCAGCCGGCCTCGGCCAGATGTTCGAGCTTGCCGGTGCTCGGTATCGTGCCGAACGGCACCACCTCGATCGACGACGGGTCCCGCCCGGAAGCATCGAATGCCTCCCTGAGCGATTGAACAGACCTGCCGATCCCGGCTCCCCCTATCGGCATCCAGCCGTCCGCGTACTCGGCGATAGCTTCGAACGTAAGAGGACCCGCGGCTCCGCCGACAAGGATCGGTATGCCTTTTTCCGGCTTGGGCCACGCAAAGCTCGGCGGCAACTCCACGTGGCGCCCGTGGAACTCCGCCCGCTCTTTGGACCAGAGCTCACGCATGCAGAGCACCTTCTCGCGCGCCACCTCACGCCTTTGGTTGAACTTGATCCCGTGGTCGGCGGCTTCTGTCTTGTTCCAACCGAAACCGACTCCGAGAACGAACCGTCCGCCCGAGATGTTGTCGAGCGTCGCTATCTGCTTGGCCAGGGTTATCGGATCATGTTGAGCGACCAGGCTCACCCCGGTTCCGAGCTTCAGGCTCGTGGTGACCGACGCCGCAGAAGCGAGTGCGACGAAGGGGTCCAGACTTCTCGGATAGTCGTCGGGGTTGACGCCTTCGACGACCGCAGGCGGGGTGTCCTCCGAGACCGGAAGGTGCGTGTGCTCCGGTAGGAACAGAGAATTGAATCCCCGCTGTTCGACGTGCTTGGCCCATTCGGCGGGCCTGATGGATCTGTCGGTGAGGAACGCGGTGATCCCGATCCTCACGAAGCCCTCCCTCGCGATCCGGTCTCTTTCGACACACTCCGTGTCGAGAGGCGCACCGGAACATCCGGCGATCCCTCGGATCCGCTCAGCTGCCCGCACGCGGCGTCGATGTCAGCTCCGCGGGTGGAACGCACCGTGACGTTCACACCGAGGGTCTCGAGCGTGTTTCTGAATTCACGGACGCGCTGTTTCGGCGTGCCGCGCACCGCGTAGCCCGGAGTCGGGTTGAGCGGGATCAGGTTCACGTGAGCCCCGAGATCAATGGCAATCCCCGCAAGCTCCAAAGCGTCACTCGGTCGGTCGTTGACGCCGTCGATGAGCGCCCACTCGAACGACAGACGCCTGTTGGTCGTAGATACGTAACCCCTGCAGGCCTCGACCAGATCACCGAGCGGGTACCTGCGGTTGATGGGCACGAGCGAATCGCGTAGTTCGTCGTTGGCGGCGTGCAGAGAGACCGCCAAGCCCACCTGAATACTCTCGGTGGACAGTCGCTTTATCCCCGGGATGATCCCCACCGTTGAGATGGTGAGATGCCGCGCTGCTATCCCCATCTCGCCGTTGAGCTTCTCCACCGACTCCCACACCCGGTCGTAATTGCTGAGCGGCTCTCCCATCCCCATGAACACGACGTTGGAGAGACGGTCCGGTGTGGCGCTGCGGCGAGCCATGGCCACCTGTTCGACTATCTCGCCCGCGGTCAGGTGGCGAGCGAACCCGGCCTGCCCGGTGGCGCAGAACGTGCAACCCATAGCGCAACCCGCCTGAGTGGACACGCACACCGTGGCCCGGGTGCGGTATCTCATCAGGACCGTTTCGATCGTGCTCCCGTCATGACGCCCGAAAAGCCACTTGATCGTGTCCCCGTTGTCGGTGGTGCGACGGGTGATCTCCGACAGAGCGCCAGGTACCTCTTCGAGCAGGGTCCGGAGCTGTGCAGGCAGGCCGGTCATCTTCTCCGGTGTATCCGCGCGCCGGTACAAGCCGTCCCACACCTGTCGCGCCCGGTAGTCGGGAACGTCACCCAACAGGCCGCGGATCTCCTCCAAGGTCATGTCGTAGAGGCCGGCCACCTGAAAGAAGTTAGGCGCTTGCGGATAACGTGCGGTCGAGCGGCGGGGCTGGAGGTGGACGGTGAAGGCGCTTGTGTACGGGACGAGACCTGATACTTGGGAGCCTCCTGATCCGGCCAACCGACTTTTGGTGGGGCTGTCACAGGTGCCGATGCGACTGCTCGAGACCGAGCGGCCACGCGCGGAGCGTGACGGCTGGGTGGTGCTCAAGACCAGGATGACCGGCATCTGCGGCTCGGACGCCAAACAGGTGTTCATGGATTTCGGAGAAGGTCTCGCCGACAGCCCGTTGAACGGACTGTTCAGCTTCCCCACCGTCCTCGGTCACGAAGTCGTGGCAGATGTCTACGAGGTGGGACCCGGCGCGAGCGGGATCGAAAAGGGCATGCGCGTGGTTCTGAACCCCTGGCTGTCATGCGTCCCCCGTGGCATCGATCCGATCTGCGGGTCGTGTGAGGACGGCGACTACAGCCTTTGCTGGCACTTCACTGACGGCGACCTGGCACCCGGTATCCACACCGGCACCTGTAAGGACGCCCCGGGTGGCTTCGCCGAGTACCTGCCGGCGCACGAGACCATGATCCACCAGGTTCCGGACGGACTGTCAGACGAGGAAGCCGTCTTGGCCGATCCTTTCTCGGTGTCGCTTCATTCGGTGACGCGCCACCGCCCGCCGCCCGGCGGACGGGTCCTCGTCTACGGCGCCGGTGCTCTCGGCACATGTGCGATCGCCATACTGCGCGCTCTTCATCCTGACGTGGAGGTAGGCGTGGTCGCCGGGCATCCGAGCCAAGCCGAGCTGGCGCGCCAGATGGGTGCCACCGTGTTCGCTCATGAGCCCGTCGAAGAGTTGTTGGAACAGGCCGCGGCCTGGTCGGGCGGGAGACTCAGACGAGTAGAAGGAGGTGGCGGTGGACTCCCGATGGCACACCCGGGCGGCATCGACGTCGTCTACGACACAATCGGAACCTCGACCACCGCCGAGATCGGCGTCCGGCTGCTGAAGCAACGCGGCACCATGGTGAAAAGCGGCGTCCACGCCCCCGAAAGATGGGAATTCTCGCCGCTCTACTTCAAGGAGACTTACTGGGTAGGTTCCAACGCCTTCGGTGTCGAAGAGGTGGACGGCGTGCGCAAGCACGCCATCGCCCACTACCTCGACCTCGCCGGAGCGGGCCGGGTGAATCTGGACGGGTTGCTCACGCACACATTTGCCCTCGACGACTGGAGGGACGCATTCGTGGCGCTCGGGACCCAAGATGTATCGGGAGCCATCAAGGTCGCCTTCGATTTTCGTTAATCACCGGCACCGATTGGTGATCGGCCAAAGCAGGGATCGACATACGGGAGGAAGCTCTGTGTTCACGTGCATCGTCGTCGGAACGGATGGATCGGATTCGGCCGGAGCAGCTGTCGCGCTTGCGGTGGCCCTCGCAAAACAGGACGGCGCCCAGCTCCACATCGTCAACGCCTTCAAGCCCACCACCTCGGGTGGCCAGTTGGGGGTGGTCGGAGGAGGGGCCCCCGCCGACCCCCAGCTCAGTCAGGCGATCGGATCGGAGGCCAGCCAGCGTCTGGTCGACTCATTGGCAGATACCCTGACCGGGCTGAACGTCACCGCCCATTCCGTTCACGACTCGCCGGCCGAGGCCGTGATCCAGGTAGCCGAGTCTGTCGGGGCGGACCTCATAGTCGTGGGCAACAAGGGCATGGAGAGGCGGGTTTTCGGGTCGGTCCCGAACTCGATAGCCCGTAAGGCTCCCTGCAATCTGCTCATCGCCAAGACGACCTGAGGCCGGAACGCTCCTTTTCTGGCGTTACACCCCGCCCTTCTCAAGCCACCACCGTGCGCGGTCGATGTAGAGCAGGGGACCCACGGGCAACGGCGGGGCCCACCAGGAGGAGAGGAGCTCAATGCGCCCATGGGGCACCCTCAGGCGCGCCCCGGTGGCCAGATCGTCACCGGAGGCCGAGGGTTCCTCCGCGCCCGGCGTGACCGAAGACAACGGACCCACTCGGCGGGCCAAGCTGGCCCCCCTGATCATCGCCTACGCGATGGGGCCCACCGGACTGATTGTGCTCCTGTTGCTGCGCCAGAAGGGTCTGGTTGCCCGTGACCCGATCTGGGCGTACCTGGCTGTTTTCGTAGGGACACCCCTGTCGAGCTTTCTCACCGACAGGTTCATAGCGGGCAGAGACGATGGTCGCCTGATCCATCTGCGGGTAGCGGTCCACGTGACCGCGGTGACGCTGGTCATCTACATGACCGGGTGGGGACCCGAAGTGGTGGGCGCCTACGGGTTCATCGTGGTCGACAACATCTCGAGGAGCGGGTCGCGCGTCTGGAAGATCGTGGCCGCATGGGTGATCTTCGGTGTGGCCTGTGGCCAGCTCGCGGTATGGGTGCGGATCGCCCCGTCGTTCATTCCGGCGGAGAAGGCTGCGGCCCTCGCTTTGATGGGTCTACTGATCGTGCTGTTCGTCGCCCGGATGCTCGGCGCCACGTCCCAGCAAAAAGAGCTCGCCGAGCAAGCGCTCCGCAGTAACGAGGAGCGCTTCAGGTCGCTCGTCCAGAACTCCTACGACGCCATGATCGTCACGAGCCAGGAGGGTGCCATCACCTTCGCCAGCCCGGCGATCCAGTCGCTCATAGGTCTCACTCCAGAACAGGTGACGGGGGAATACGCCGTGTCACTCATCCACCCCGAAGACCACGACCGGGTGGGGCAACAGATATCGGTTCGGCTCCAGACGGCCCGCACGACCGAGCCCCTCCAGTTCCGCATGGCCCATACGGACGGAACATGGCGACACGTGGAGGCTGTGCTGAGCGACCTTCGTGACCGGAAGTCAATCGCCGGTTACGTCGCCAACCTCCGTGACGTGACGGAAAGAAGGCGGGCAGAAGAAGCCCTCGAGCACCAGGCTCTGCACGACCCTCTGACCGCGCTACCCAACAGAGCCCTTCTCGGAGACCGCATCGGGCAGGCGATCTTGCGCGGAGCCAGAGCCGACACTCCCAGTCCCGTGGTGATGTTCCTCGACCTCGACCGCTTCAAGTTGGTGAACGACAGCCTGGGGCACGCGGCTGGAGACAAGGTATTGGTGGAGGTGGCCGATCGCCTGCGTACCGTGATGCGCGCGTCTGACACTCTGGCCAGGTTCGGAGGCGACGAGTTCGTCATGCTCTGCGAGCAGATCGCCGACCGCGAAGCGCTTTTGATGGTCGCCGAACGCATCCTCGCGGCTCTCGAGCCTCCCTTCTTCATCGAGGACCGTGAATTCCACGTCGGTGCCAGCATCGGGGCCGCGGTCATAGAGGGCGACAACGTCACCGCCGACGAGCTACTGAGCGATGCCGACTCAGCGATGTATCTGGCCAAGACCAGAAGCGGAAGGTCGCGCATCCAGATCTTCGATCACGCGGTCAGGACCATGGCTAGGCACCGGACCCACACAGAGGGTGAGCTCGCCCACGCGCTCGAGCACGGCGAGATGGTCGTTCACTACCAGCCCATCATCGATCTATGGACGCGGCGCCGGGTCGGGGTCGAGGCGCTCGTCCGTTGGCAGCACCCGAAGCGCGGACTTCTCATGCCGAGCGATTTCCTCGACTTGGCCGAACAGACCGGCCTGATCGTTCCGATAGGAGCTTGGGTCATGCGCCAGGCCTGCGCGCAGGTGAGGGATTGGAACAACGAGCTGTCTACCGACCACCAGCTGGCGCTCAGTGTGAATCTGTCGGCGCGCCAGCTGTCCGAGCCGGATCTGGTTGACGACGTTTCATCGGTCCTGGTCGATGCCGGCATATCTCCGAAGGCACTACGACTGGTGCTCGACCTCACCGAGAGCCTCCTGTTGTTCGGAGAGAACGAGGCGGCCACTCACGTTCGCCAGCTTCACCGCATCGGCGTCACCCTCGCCATCGACGACTTCGGCACCGGTTACTCGTCGCTGCAGTACATGCGCGAACTCCCCATCGGAGTGGTGAAGATCGACAGGACCTTCATCTCCTCCATCGGTTCGTCGACGCGTGACGAAGCGATCATCCGATCCATGGTTGATCTGGCCCACACTCTCGGGATCACAGTGGCAGCGGAGGGCGTGGAGAACGCGTTGCAGCTCGAGTTCATCTCGGAGATCGGCTGCGATCTGGCACAGGGCTATTTCTTCGGGGCTCCGGCACCCGCAGAAGAGATCGACGTCCACTGCCGCACGGTCCAGGCTCTGACGATCACCGCTTGATTACTCCTTCAGGGCGGATATCGCGGCGTCCGCTGCTGTGTTCGCGGCGAACGTCGAGTTTTTTGCCAGCTTGATCAGCTTCGGGAGGCTTCCGGGATGACCGAGGATATGAACGATGGCCGCTTTGGCATTGGTCGAACCGTCTTCATTGAGCATCGCCAGCACAGAGTCGTCGACCCCACCATCCCCGGCCCTGTCGCTTATGGATCTGAACATGGTCCACGGGATTCCACGCTGTTCACAGACCCGACCTACACCGGCGCCTTCCATCTCCAGGGCTACCACACCTTTCGCCACCAGCTCCCCGATCGGTGCCGGCTCGGTAAGGAGCGTCGAGGTGGTCATGATCGTCCCCGAAAGCGTCAGGCCGGTCCATCCGGTGGGGTGCAGCTCGATCCCGCTGTCGCCGTCGATCACAACCGCGGGAACGAACACCTTTCCGATGGGGCAGCGTGGGTCGATCGCCCCGGCGATCCCGCAGACGATCACGTGGTCCACCTCGATCGAATCCAGCACCTTCGCGGTGGCCCTGGCGGCAGCCGCTGGCCCGACCCCCGCCGGTGCCGCTGACACCGCCACCGTCCCGGCCAGTCCGGTGTGGAATTGAGAGGTGGAAGCGTTGTGTGAACGCTTCAGGGATAGCTTTTTCACAATCGGACGAAGCTCCGAGAGCATCGGAGCAAGGATCAGAACACGCTTCGGTGGATTGGGAGGATCGGCCATGAGACCACAAGCCTGCCCTAGGACAGGCGTACACAAAAATCCTGCTTGGGCAGGGTGTATGGCGATCCGGAGGGCTCGCCTGGTAACCTGATGTCAACAGTTCTTCGGCTAGTCGACCAGTTTGACCGGCCGCCGCAGGTTGGCGGAGCCCGATTCAACTCCGGCTCGGGGTTCTAAAAGGAACCGGCAGGAGCACAGGATCCGTTTTCAGACCGCATTTAGTGGTTAGTGGCTCCGGGCGGGAACCGAACAAGGTAAGCCCGGCGCGGTGGCGACAGCCGACAACGAAGGAATGAAGTCGTCAGGTGCACGGCGGGCAGTCGTGACGCCTGGCTGAAAGGAGCGGCACAATGGCTCGATCGCGGTCAACGTTTGGGAAAATGCAGCGCGAGCAGGAAAAGCGGTCGCGGGCCCGGGCCAAGCAGGAGAAGCGCTTCGCCCGTAAAGATGAACAGCCCGAGGACGAAGAAGGTGGAGAGGCGGTAGCCACCGAGGATCAGGCGAGCATTCTCGAAGCTCTGGCGCGTCTTCACGAAGACTTCGCCGAGGGCAGGATCTCGTTCGACTTCTTCGAGGAACGGCAGGAACAGCTCAGAAGCAGCATCCGCGTCGACTGAGGCAGTCATTTAGACGTGAATCGAGCGGTCGCGAGCAGGTCCGGCGTCGCGCTGTTCATGGTGGCGTGCTTGTTCGGTGTTTTTCTGAGTGCCTGCGACAGCGGGACCGACTTCGCCATCAAGTCCACTGATCTTCCCGGATCGAGCTTCCACACCTCAACTCCCGGAGCGAGCGTCCCCACCACTGCGGGGACCCCGACGACTGTCGCCACGGCCGGAGTAGCACCCTGCACCGCGGGAGACCTCGTCGCAAAGGCAGGCAGCAGCAACAACCCGAACGATCCGGGTAGCGCCATCGGCAACGCTCTGATCGGTGATTACGCAACCACGGCCTGCCAGCTCAAGGGCGTTCCGACCATCGAGCTCCTGAAGGCGAACGGCGAGCTGCTCGACGTGACCGATGGACCGCCGATCTCACCTGCTCTCGCGGCCGTGGTGATCCAGCCGTCTCAGTCCACATCAGCAGAGCTGGTCTTCACGTGGTCCAATTGGTGCAGCGCGGCGCCGGGCGCGTTGACGATGCAAATCGATCTGGCGAATACCGGGGGAGTTCTCGACGCCCCTCTCAACGGCTCGCGGGGCGCGTACGTTCCGACCTGCAGCCGTCCAGGCTCTCCTTCCGTGATCCGGGTGCAATACGCGTACATCAACGCCGGACCCGTCAAGGTCTCCTCAGCCTGAAAGATCAGCCTCGTTCGTAAACCGGCTGCGGTGCCGGTGGTCCCGCATAACGCGCCGCCGGCCGGATCAGGCGATTGTCGGCGGCCTGCTCTGCGATGTGAGCGCTCCAACCGACTGTTCTCGCTGCGGCGAAGGTCGGTGTGAACATGTCCGGCGGAATGCCGCACGCGTCCATGACCACCCCGGCATAGAACTCGACGTTCGTGCACAACTCCCGTTCGGGCTTGAGCTCCGCCAGGACACGAAGCGCGACTTGTTCGATCTGGTTCGCCAGCTCGAAATGCCTTGCGTCAAGCGACCTTGCAACGTCGCGGAGGAATGCCGACCTCGGGTCCTCTGTCTTGTAGACGCGATGGCCGAATCCCATGAGTCGACGGCCTTCAATCACGGCATCGCGTAGCCACGCTTCGGCTTTGTCCGCAGAACCGATCTGTTCGAGCATGTCGAGCGCTCTCGATGGAGCACCGCCGTGCAACGGGCCGGATAGGGCCCCGATAGCTCCGCACACTGCAGCGGCAAGGTCAGCGCCGGTCGAGACGATGACCCGGGCGGTGAAAGTCGAGGCATTGAAACCGTGATCGATGGCGAGAATCATGTACTGCTCGATCGCCCGGGCGTGCTCCTCCGTCGGCATCTCGCCGGTCAACATCCACAGGTAGTTGGCGGCGTGACCCAGATCTTCGCGTGGACTCACCGCCTCGAGATCGAGGCGCAGCCGATGTGCCTGAGCAAGGATCGTAGGAACCACCGACCCGATCTGCATCAACTGAGCGTGCAGTTCCCCGCCGTCGATGTCGTGGGTCGGCTTGAAGCCCGCTTCCGCCCCCAGAACCGACACTGCGGTCCGGAGCACGTCGAGAACGCTTCCGTCGGCGACTATCGAAGGCAGTAGCGCGTTCAGTGTGTTCGGGATGGCCCTCAATGAGCGCACCTGACTCTCGAACGCTTCAGCCTCCGGTCTGGTCGGCAGGTCACCGTTGAGCATCAGGTACCAGACGTCCTCGAACGACCTCTTCTGTGCCAGCTCCGTCGCCGAGTACTGGCGGTAGTGGTAAAAACCCTCCCGGCCGCGCACATCTCCCACCGCGGTCTCCGCTACGACTACTCCTTCCAGTCCCCGCGAGACCTGCTGCTCGGTTGCTGGACGGATGAGGGCGATTCCCATCAGGTCACGCAAGGAGACCACCCCGACCAAACCCTCTGCGTCGACGACCGGCAGGTGCCGATAATGGTGATGGGTGAGGCTCGACCAGGCCGCGCCGGCTTCTTCCTCAGGGCCAAGTACGTCGGGATGCTCGGTCATCCACAAACGGGTGGTCTCCATGTTCGGGTCGGCTCCCGCGGCAGCTGCCCGCAACAGATCACGCTCGGTCAGGATTCCGACGACCTTGCCCCCGTCCCCGGTGACGATGACCGAACCGGTCTGCGCCTCGGCCATCTTTCGTCCCGCTTCTGTGAGCGTTGTTTCAACTCCCGCCGTGATCGCCGGACTCGACATCAGGTCACGTACCAAGGTCGCCATTCGCGTTCTCCTCTTTGGAGTCTCAGTGTTCGTCTCTCTGGGCTCTCGGTATTCATCATGAGCGTTATTGGCAATCTTGTAAATGTTGATCCAGTCAATGTCGATTAGGGTCGGAACGTGCCTCGAATGCTCGAAAGCGAGGAGGCGGCCAGGCGCCTCGGAGTGAAGCTGACGACGCTCTATGCCTACGTGAGCAGGGGTCTTCTCCCCTCTCACCCGGCTGAGGGGTCGCGCCGGAGCCTGTTCGCCCTTGACGACGTAGAGCGACTGGCGAAGCGGGCCCGAGTTGGGCGAAAGGTGGAAACCAGGCTCGCCTCAATCACCACCGGGGTCACCCAGATACGGGACGACGGTCCCGCATACCGCGGGATCCCGGTCGAAGCACTCATCGAGACGGCCACGTTTGAAACGGTCGCCGAGCATCTTTGGAAGGCGGAGCACGACCCGACGGGGTGGACGGCGAACGCGTTGGCTGAATGGCCCACAGGCAAGATCACGTCGACCGACGCATTCCGTTGGGCACTTCTGTTTTCGGGGATGGCAGATCCACTCCGGTCGGACCTGCGCCCCGAAGCGGTCATACAGAAGTCGAAGCGGTTGATTGCGACTTGTATCGAACTGCTCGGTGATGGTCACCAAACTCCGCCGAGGTCGATCTCGGAACGTGTCGCTTTCGCTCTCAGCGGAAGGCATGACAAGGCCCTGGCGCGTGTCGTCGACATCGCTCTCATGGCCCTTGCCGATCACGAGCTGGCCACTTCAACTCTCGCGGTGCGGGTGGCCGCATCGACGCGTGCCGACATCTACGACGCGTTGACGGCTGGACTCTGTGTGCTCGCCGGTCCTCTCCACGGCGCGGCCAGTGAGCTCGCACACGGACTCCTCGTTCAGGCTGAGGAATTGGGTGCCGGTCCCGCACTCGACGCCGCTCTCAGGTGGCAGCGCATCGTTCCCGGATTCGGGCACACCGTGTACATCGGCGGAGACCCGAGGTTCGACATGGTGATGGCCCACCTCGAAGGCGTCGCAACGCGACGGCAGTTGAACCTCATCTACGACCTGATCGACATAGGCACTCCCCTTTCCGTTCCCGGGCCAAACATCGACCTGGCGCTGGCGGCAATCACCTGGTCGGCCGGTCTACCGGCATCGGCCGGACAGACCATCTTCGCCCTGGCCAGGCTGGCCGGTTGGACCGCGCACTATCTCGAAGAGCTGAATGAACGAGGGCTGCGCTTCAGGGCGCGCGCCGTCTACTCGATGAGCGGTTAGCGGCAGTCAGAACAGATACCGAGTACGTCGATCCTGTGGCTCTGTGGTTCGAAGCCTTCCGCAGCCGCGAGCTGATCAAAGGTCTTGGTCACGTTCCGCTCGAACTCCGCCGAAGGTGTGACGTCGATGACGCGGCCGCAGTTGATACACACCAGGTGGTGATGGTGCTCGGTCAGGTCCTCCGCCAGCTCGAACCGGGCGAACTCGTCACCGGCTGCGACCCGTCTCACAAGACCGGCCACCTCGAGGTCCACCAGATGGCGGTAGGCGGAACTTCGTGGAAGCTCGGGAAGACGATCCGCGATGTCACCGATGCTTACCGGGTGACCGGCATTCGAAAGAAGGTCGATCAGGGCGCGACGACCCGGCGTGTAGCGCTGATCAACTTGGCGAAGCCTGGCTTCCGCCACTACATGAAGGTCGTCGGCCGCCTGTTCGGCTGACATGCGCCCTCCTTGGGTCGGTGACTCAATCTACCCGTCCCGTTTATATTCTTGCATTGAGACTCAGTCTCAGGATAGGTTGAGATCGTGACCGACGAGACCTCTCTTTTGTCCGTCGAGAACCTGAACGTCTCATTGGGAGGCCGCAAGATCCTCGACGATGTGGGATTCGCGGTTCGCGCCGGTGAATTCACCGGATTGATCGGCTCCAACGGCGCAGGGAAGACCACGCTGATGCGGGTCATCCTGGGGCTGGAGCGGCCCGCGAGCGGCCGGGTGCTCCTCGACGGTGTCCCCCGCAACCGTCGGGTGCGCACGATCGGCTATGTCCCGCAAAAGGTTCTCCTCGATCCGGATATGCCGCTTCGCGCCCGCGACCTGGTGGCGCTCGGAATCGACGGCCACCGATTCGGGATCCCCCGGCCGTCCAAGCAACGCCGCCAATTGGTCGACGAGATGCTCCATTCGGTTGACGCCGAAAGGTTCGCCGACACGCGCGTCGGCAATCTGTCCGGTGGAGAACAGCAGCGCGTGCTGATAGCGCAGGCTCTCATCGGTAGTCCGAGGCTGCTGTTGCTCGACGAGCCCTTGGCGAACCTCGACATCAAGAGCGCTCAGGAGGTGGTGGCGCTACTGGACAAGATCGCCCACCAAAATCAGATCGCCGTGTTGCTCTCGGCCCACGAGATGAACCCTCTACTGCCTGTCATGGACAGGATCGTCTATCTCGCGCATGGCAGGGCGGCGAGCGGAACGACGCAGGAGGTCGTTCGCGACGATGTGTTGAGCGCTCTTTACGGCTACGAGGTTCACGTCCATGTTCTCCACGGCAGGGTGATCGTCGTCGCCGGGCCGATGGAGACACTGGCGATGGAAGTGGTCTGAGATTGCACTGGCTGTTCGAACCGGGCTTGTTCTCGAGCCAACCTGTACGACAAGCGGCCCTGATCGGCATCCCGGTAGCCATCGTCTCTGCCGTGGTCGGGATGTTCACCGCCATTCGCGGACAATCGTTCGCCGGACATTCGCTCTCCGACGTGTCGACCGCGGGGGGTTCGGGAGCCTTCCTGGCCGGCATCAACCCCATCTTCGGCTTCGTGGGAGGAGGCGTGGTGGGGGCCGGTGCCATGGAAATGCTGGGGATCCGCAATGCCCGGCGGCGCGATCTGGCCACAGGGATCGTGCTCGGGGCGTCGATGGGCCTGGCAGCGCTCTTTCTATATCTCGGAACGACCGACACCTCGACCACCGGAGCTAGTCAACAAATCCTTTTCGGGTCGATCTTCAGCCCGCAGTCCTCGACTCTCCCGATCGTCGTGGTTTTCAGCGTGGCATGCATCGCCATCATGGCGATTATCCAGCGCCCCCTCCTTCTGTCATCGGTCAACGTCGACATAGCCTCCGCGCACGGGGTCCCGGTCCGGGCCATCGGGGCTCTCTACATGCTCGCCCTGGCGTTGGCTGTGGGACTCTCTTCGCTCGCGATCGGAGCGATCCTGTCCACCGCTTTGCTGATCGGCCCCGCGGCCATCGCATTACGGGTCTCGGCTCGGCTCGCAACGGCGGCGGTGTGGGCCTGTGTCATCGGTGTCTCAGCCACGCTTGCAGGCATCGTCCTGGCGTACGACAGCTACTACTGGTCGCAGAGCCACGCATCGTGGCCTGTCAGCTTCTTCATTGTGACGCTCGTCTTCCTCGGTTACGTGGCCACCGAGATCAAAAGGACACCATGTGAAAAGGGCTCCGGGTGTTCGCAGGATTCATGATCAATGCGTGGATCGTCGCGACGTTGGTCGCGGTGATCGCCGGAGTGGTGGGGTTCTTCGTCGTGCTTCGCGGATCGGCCTTCAACGCGCACGCGATCCCGAACGGTGCCTTCGCCGGAGCAGCCGGTGCAAGCCTCATAGGAGTCAACGTCCTCTTCGGACTGGGAACATTCTCGGTGCTGGCCGCACTGGGCATAAGTGCTTTGTCCCGCAAGGGCAGGCGCGACGTGGTCACAGCTCTCGGTCTCGTAGTCATGCTTGCTCTCGGTGCTCTGTTCCTGAGTCAGACGACCGAGTACGAGCCGGAGATCTTCTCGCTGCTGTTCGGTGAGGTGCTCGGAATCTCCAGCAACGAGATCCTGCCCGTGGCAATTCTCGGGATCGTATGCATCGTCTCGATCGCGGTCCTGTACCGGCCGCTCATCATGACGTCTGTGGTTCCGGGGATCGCAGAAGCTCAGGGATTGCGCGTTCAACGGATCGACACGATCTTCCTTGTCGTGGTCGCTTTGGCCACGGCCATGACCGTCCCCGTCGTGGGGGCACTGTTGATCTTCAGCCTGATGATCGGGCCTCCTGCGGCAGCCCGCTCATTCACCGACCGGCCCTCTGTGGCAATGGGGCTTTCGGTGGCCATCGCACTTTTGACCGTGTGGGCATCGATCGCGATCTCCTTCGAATCCAACTGGCCGATCGGCTTTTTCGTGGGGAGCTTGGGTGCCGTCTCGTATGCCTTCGGAAGAACCTTCGCCTGGTGGAAGCGGCGGCACTGACTGCCCAGCGATACGAGATGTCTAACGGTATAGACTCGCGTGGGTGACACCCACAGTCAGAACTGAAGATCTCGCCGACGCACAGGAACTGGCCGACCTCCTCGGTCTGCGTCACTCGAACAGCGTCAGCACGTACCAGCGGCGCTATCCCGATATGCCGAAGCCGGTATTGGACCTGGGACCGGGTCGACCGAAGCTGTGGCTGCGGCCGCACATGGTTGCCTGGGCCCAGAACAGGCGCTCGTCATGAACCAGAAGCTGAAGTCCCCACCGCGCGCCAACGATCCGTGCTGGTGCGGAAGCGGCCGGAAGTACAAGCGCTGCCACCAGCAAAGCCGGGACCGCGTTCGTCCCGGACAGATCTCCCCGCCTCGAGCCGTTCCTGACCAGATTCCCAGGCCCGACTATGCGCTGTCGGGTCGTCCTTCGCTCATCGATGAACCGATGGTCAAGAGCGACGACATCATCGCCAAGATGAGAGAAGCCGGCCGGATCGCAGCTGAAGTGCTCCAGGCGACGGCGAAGTCTGTCGAACCGGGAATCACGACCGACGAGATCGATGCGATCTGTCATAAAGAAACGCTCGATCGGGGTGCCTACCCCAGTCCGCTCAACTACAGGGGATACCCGAAATCGATCTGCACATCTGTGAACGAGGTGATCTGCCACGGGATCCCCGACTCGCGCCCTCTCGCTGACGGCGACATCGTGAACCTTGACGTCACGGTCTACTTCGACGGCGTTCACGGAGATACCAGTGCCACATACGCCGTCGGGCAGATCGACGAGGACTCGAAACGGCTGATTCAGGTGACAGCAGAATGCCTGCAGCTCGGGATCGAAGCGGTGAGCCCGAACCGGCCGATCAACGACATCGGACGAGCTATCGAACGCCACGCCACCGCGGCCGGATTGAGCGTCATCCGTTCATACTGCGGGCATGGGGTCGGAGAGGTGTTCCACTCGAAGCCGCAGATCCCGCACTATTACGAGCCATCGGCGAAGACGATCGTGCAACCGGGCATGACCTTCACCATCGAACCGATGATCGCAATGGGCAACTGGCGCCACGTCTCGTGGGAGGACGGATGGACGGCAGTTACCGCGGACGGCAAGAGAACGGCCCAGTTCGAGCACACCCTGCTGGTCACGCCGGAGGGGGCGGAGATCCTGACGCAGTGCTGATCGGTTTCAGGTGAAACACTTGGGACTGTGGAGCAATGCAACGAGTGCGATTTCCGCTACGGGGATGTCGACCCTGACGCGGTATCAGAGAGCCTGAAGCGCCTGGCTACTGAGCACGCAGAGCTGCTGGCGGAGTCCGACGTGGGCGCCACGGTCAGAACCAGACCCGCACCTACGGTGTGGTCCGCGCTCGAGTACGTATGCCATGTACGAGACGTTCTTTTGATACAGCGCGACCGCGTCATTCTGGCCCTGGTCGAGGACTGCCCCAGATTTGCTCCGATGTACCGGGACGAGCGTGTGGTCCTCGCCTCTTACCGTGACGAGAGCGTCGACGACGTTGCCGACGCCATAGAGATCGCGGCGACTCTCTTCTCGCGAGTGTTCGATCAACTCTCCGCAGAACAGCTGGCACGCAAGTGCATCTACAACTTTCCGGCTCCGACCGAGCGCGACGTGTCGTGGCTCGGAAGGCACACCCTCCACGAAGCGGCACACCATCTGGTAGATCTCAAACGGGTTCTGAGCCAGGCAAGGGGGAACTCACACACGTGATCATCGCCAGCCATTCGATCATCTATGCCGAGGACCCCGAACAGGCGCGTGCCTTCTTCCGAGACGTTCTCGATTTTCCGTTTGTGGATGCACACGGCGGGTGGTTGATCTTCAAGCTCCCGCCTGCAGAGCTCGGCATCCACCCGACAGATCCTGAATCGAGCGGCCACCACGAGCTCTACCTGATGTGTGACGACATCAACAAGACCGTGTCTGAGCTCGAGACGAAGGGCGTGGAATTCACGTCGCCGATCGAGGAGCAGGGATTCGGCCTGATGACCAGCATGCGTG
>JBAPRR010000053.1:0-2575 GCA_049281195.1 Acidimicrobiales bacterium | reverse complement strand
GTAGCGCAGTGCCTCGAAGTCGTGGGGGAATGGTGGAGCCTGCTGATCGTCAGGGACGCATTCCTGGGCATTACACGCTTCGACGACTTCCAGGCTCGCTTGGGAATCTCGCGCAATATTCTCACGCAACGCCTCAACCACCTGGTCGAAAGCGGCGTGCTCGTTCGCAAGCCCTATCAGGATCATCCGCCCCGCTCGGAGTACAAGCTGACTGACAAGGGTCGCGACCTGTGGCAGGTCATCACGGCGATGCGCCAGTGGGGAGACAGGTGGGAAGCGCCCGACGGTGCGCCCATAAAGATCAAGCACAAGGCCTGCGGCCGAGTGGTCAAGGCGGTCGCCGTCTGCTCGCACTGTGGAGAGACTCTTGACGCCCGGGCCGTAACTGCGGTCCAGGGTCCCGGAGGAACCGGCTTGGAGCTCACCACGGCCCGTTGATCAATCAGAGTTTCACGCCAACGATGTGAAAGAGGCGGCTCATCTGCCTGTAGGGATCACGTCGACTCGCTTCGAGCTCGACCGCAAGGACTTCTGACTCGGGGTCGTTCTTCGGCAGTTCACGCGTCCATCCGTCTGTGAACAGCCTGACCCCGTACCAAGCAATCCTCTGCACGCCGACCTGTTCCAGCATGTCGCTGATGCCATCTACCGAATCACCCCGGGTGTCGACGCCGAGGCCGTTTTGCTGATGATCGGAATCGAAAGCTTCGAGAGCCTCCGACCACTTTCCCTCCAGTGCCGGCCTTATGGCGAGGTTGTCGACGTTCTTTGTGACGATAGAAACCACTCCACCCTCGAGAGCGAGACCGCCGAGCGCGGCTACGAATGGCGAAAGTTCGTCGACGTACATCATCACGCCATGACACAGGACCCCGCTGAACCGTTCGCCGTCGAGCGCCTCAGAGGCCTGCTCCCCGCTCGCACACGCCAGGCGTAATCGGGCCGCCACCTCGGGAGGCTCCTCAGCAATCAATCGCTCGGCACGCTCGAGCATCGCGGAGGAAGGATCGACGATCGTGATCTGGTAGCCGTCGCGTGCAAGTGGGATGGACTGGTGACCGGCTCCTCCGCCCACGTCCACAAGCCTTGCGGGGGGAGGCGGAAGGTGCCACCTCAGGTGGCGGTCGATCACATGGGTCCGGACCCGCCCCCTGAGTGATCCGTAGTGGCCATCTACGAACTGGTCAGCGATCGGGGCCCAGCGGTCTTCGGTCACCGAATCATCCTTGCAGCGGGCCTGGCAATGCCGGTCCCGATGGTGCTTGATCGATACGTTTGTATGCGGTGCCGGGTACGTCGGACAAAAGCGCAGTGCTGGACTCCTATGCCGGCGGCATGGAAGGCGTCGCCATCGCCTCCACCAGAGTGAAGGCTTGGCGTGCGCCTACTCCTTGTGGCGCCTGGACTGTGCTCGAGCTGGCCGGCCACCTGCTGGCGATCGTCAGGTACTACCACCGGCTGCTGGACGCCGCCGCGGCAGGAGCACCCCTGACCGAACTGCCGCGGGGTCCGGATCTCGCCGTCATGAACGCCCGGGACCTCGCAGCCTTGTCCGAGGCCGACGGTCCGACTCGGGCGGCGCGCTTCGTCGAGCTTGCCGGCGAGCATCTCGGGCGGTTGAGCGAATCCGATTGGGATATGCGCCTCGGGAACTGGTCCGGTCTCGGCGACCTGTCTGTGGCAGAGCACACCGGCGTGGCCATCGGTGAGTGGCACGTGCACGCCTGGGACCTAGCCCGCGCAAACGGTGGCGACCACCGCCCCTCCGATCCTGAAGTGCTGGCCGCCGGCCAGCATGTCCTCGGGCGACTGGTAGGGCCGGGCGATCCATGGACACAACTACTCGTGGCATACGGAAGAGATCCGGAATGGAGCATTCCCACCGACCGGTAATCGGACATACGAACGAGACCATTCCGCCTATCAATTGGTCTCGATCGGACCGGAAACCTCCCCGGTGGTGATGGTTTCAGATTGCCAACGACCGGTAATCTGCTGGCCCGATGTCGGATTCCACCACAGGGTCCCCCACGCCCGCTCCCGACCACAGCGCACCAATTCCGTCGAGGCGTTCGCGGCGCGCGGCCAAAAAACAGCGTTCCCGTAAGAAGCTCAAGCGGCGCCTGATATGGACGAGCATCGTGGTCGTCACGGTGCTCGTCGTGCTCATCGGAGTGGTGGTCGTCGACGCGGCGGTACTCAACAGCAAGATTCATCGTGTCGCCGTTAAGAACCTTCACCAGTCACCCAAGAAGGGGCCGGACAAGGGGACCGAAAACATACTTCTTGTCGGTTCGACGTCGAGATGCGCCCTGAAAGAACAGAACCCCGCTTTCGGGCTGTGCGACGAAGGGGTTGACGGGGTCAACTCGGATGTCGTGATGATCCTGCACCTGAACCCCAATGTTCCCTCGGCATCGATCATCTCCATCCCGAGAGACCTCTTCATCCCGAACGCCAGAACCGACGGAGCCAACCGGATCAATGCCGGCCTTGCCGACGGGCCGAGCCAGCTTGTTGCGGCGATCGAGGAGGACTTCGGCATCCCCATCCAGCATTATGTGGAGCTCAACTT
>JBAPRR010000052.1:0-1945 GCA_049281195.1 Acidimicrobiales bacterium | reverse complement strand
CCCTCCTGGTTGCCGGCGAGCTCGCGGATCATCTGCGGCAGGGATTCCTTTCTGTCGTCGCTCCGAACCTCGTCGCCCTTCAGGGAGACGATGTGACCAGTGTTTCCGAGCTGGCATCGAAGATGGGACTTCCCGCCCTGGTGAGGGCGATCGAGGCCCTCGGGACAGTCCAGGTGGAGATGCGCGAGGCGCCCGATCCGCGCCTGCACGTCGAGGTGTGCCTCCTACGGCTCACGCGGCCCGAGGTGGACGACTCCGTCCAGGCCCTCCTCGAAAGGGTTGACCGGTTGGAAAGAGCCCTGGCGTCAGGAACCCTGTCCTCTGGCGTCCCGTCGTCTGGTGCTGCCGAAGTTCCTCCTGCCGCCACCCCCGCTCCCGCGCCACAAGCGTCGTCGGCGGTTCCCGAAGACGTCACGCCTTCGAGCGCCCCGGCCCAATCGAGCGGTGAGACCTCCGGCGGTGCCGATATGGCCCGTCGCTCGCTCGGTGCCCTCCGCCGCGAGGCCCAGGCTCGTAAGGGCGGTGACGCCGCGGCTCCGGTTCCGGCTCCGGCGCCTGCGCCTGCCAGTCCCAGTCCCAGTCCCAGTCTTGCGGCACAGACGGATGCACCTGCACCTGCACCTGCACCGGATCCGTCGTCCGAGAGCCCTCAGCAACAGAAGGCCGGTGGCGGAACGTTCCCGAGCCGCGACGAGCTTGTGCAGGTATGGGGAGACGGCTTGCTTGCCTCTCTGCCTCAGCGTCCGCGAGCCCGATTCCGGGTCGGGCGCTTCCTCGAAGTTGACAGCGCCAAGGGTGTCGCTGTCTTCGCGCTGCCGAACGAAGCTCACCGCAGTTACTGCGAAGAGGTGGCGCGCGATGTCGAGATCGCTCTGTCGACGCGATTCGGGGTGCCCATAAAGCTCCGTTTGATCATCGATCCCGACGAACAGGGATCGGGATCCTCATCGGGACCCCGGCCTGCAAGGCGCGGTTCTTCGTCCGGGCCGGCTGCCGCGAGCAGCATCTCCGAACCACCCGATGAGGACGAGGAGTATTTGGCTTTGATGGATCCTGAAGTCCGCGCCGCGGAGACCGAGCTCGCCGGAGATGCACTCTCTGCTGCCGACAGGTTGAAGATCGCCTTCCCCGGCGCAGAGGAGGTCTGAGTGAGCCCCTCCGGACCTCTTCAACCGTTGATAGATGAGCTCGGTCGTCTTCCGGGCATCGGACCGAAGACCGCGCAACGTCTCGCGTTTCACATCCTCAAAGTCCCCTCAGAGGATGCGCTGCGACTCGCCGATGCCATTGTTGCCGTCAAAGAGCGGATAACTCTTTGTGGCCGCTGCTTCAATGTCGCTCAGGGAGGGGAGTGCGACATCTGTAGCGATTCGCGTCGTGATCCGACCATCATCTGCGTCGTCGAAGATCCTCGCGACATCATGGCGGTGGAGAAGACCCAGCAATACCGTGGCAAATACCACGTGCTGCACGGCGCGCTAAACCCGATCGAAGGTGTCGGGCCGGATCAGCTGAAAGTCAAAGAGCTCTTGGTTCGTCTTGATCCAGAAGGGATCAAAGAGGTAATTCTCTGCACCAACCCCAACCTCGAGGGGGAAGCGACTGCGATGTACCTGGCGCGCCTCATGCGACCTCTAGGCGTGAAGATGACTCGCATCGCGAGCGGACTGCCCGTTGGCGGTGATCTCGAGTACGCGGATGAGCTGACACTTGGACGCGCACTCGAAGGACGCCACGAGGTGGGGGACGCCAGGTAGAGATGCCAGGTAGGGGAGCAGTCGCCACTACTACTGAGGTCACAACTCAGTGAGTGTCACACCTCTCACTATCTTTCTACTCATGGCATTCGCCGACCAGGACTACGAAGAATCAGTCGATGACCCCCCCTACGGGTCTTCCGACCCCCCCTACGGACCGGCCGACCAGATCCGTGAGGGTGTGGAAC
>JBAPRR010000051.1:0-1548 GCA_049281195.1 Acidimicrobiales bacterium | reverse complement strand
AGGTAATGCTGGGTATCGGGCATCCATATTCGACCTAGCTACCGTGAATTGTGTATACATCATCGATCTAATGTTTCATATTATGTCCGAATTTGCACCTTTACGATTGAGGGCGCGGTCTACCATTCACAAACGATGATGGTGCGGCGTGCGCCTCCACGCAAGTGCGTAGGGGAAATTTCCCGCCTGAAATCCCGGATGGGATTTCATCCACGGCGTGGGTGGGGTATCGTACTGCGTGTCAGGGACGATGTGGAGTGATCTGGTTACACTCTGCTACGTAAATGCGGTCTCGTCGGCTCCGGGTTCTGGTCCCCTCGTCGCCCTGAGTACTGACCATCTGCTCTACAAGGAGGCGAGTTCCTCGTGCCTCTTGGTCCTACCGTTCGTAGGCGCAGGCTCGGTGCCGAGCTCAGGCGTCTGCGCGAAGGGCATTCACTCAAGCTCGAGGAAGTGGCCGAGAAACTCGGCTTGGCCGCTTCAACGCTCTCGCGCATCGAGACGGGCAAGGCGCCGACCAAGTCGGCGTACCTGACCGCCATGCTTTCCATGTACCAGGTCGAGGACCCGGGCGTGCGGAAGGTTCTGGTCGACATGGCCCGCGAGGGTCATCGCAAGGGCTGGTGGTCGATCTACGACGATGTGCTGCCGAGCGGATTCGACATCTACGTGGGCTTGGAGGCGGAGGCTTCCGGCCTGCGGAGTTACGAATCTGATCTGGTACACGGGCTGCTGCAGACCACTGACTACGCCCTGACGGTACTGCGCGAGCTGCGGCCGAGGGATAGCGAGGAGCAGGTCGAGCGGGTGGTGGAGCTGCGCATGCAGCGGCAGCGGCTGCTCGACTCCGATCCGCCGCTTGACGCCTGGATCATCCTCGATGAGGGCGCGATCAGGCGGAAAATCGGCGGATCGGCGATCATGGAGCGCCAGCTCGAGCGCCTTGTCCAGGCCAGCCGATGGCCGAACGTGACTTTGCAGGTCCTGTCCTTCGACTCGGGCGCGCACGCCGGGCTGACCGGGCCATTCGCCATCCTGGAGTTTCCCGAGCGGACCGATTCTGACGTTGCTTATACCGAGTCCCTGGGCGGCATGATCTACCTGGAAAAGGACCGGGAAGTTCGTGCCTGCACCGAGGCCTTCGACCGGATGCGGGCCACGGCGCTTTCCCCGGCCGCGTCGGTCGAGCTGATCCAGCAGGTGGCGCGCGAGCTCACCTGATCAAGGCTTACCTGAGAAAATCAACCGCACAAAAAAGGAAAGGAAAGGAGGGACCGATGGATACCGACCTCACCGGGCTCTACTGGTTCAAAAGCAGCGCGAGCAGCGCCGCGGGGTGCGTCGAGATAGCGCACCTCCCCGAAGGGGGAGTGGCGCTTCGTGACTCGAAGAACCGCGGCAAGAAAGCCCATATCTACAACAGCCACGAATGGGAATGCTTCCTGATCGGGGCAAAGAATGGGGAATTCGACCTTCCCGTTACCTAGACCTTCCCGTCACCTCGGCGCCGGTGGAGGAAGGACAGGCGGGGCTCACCCGCTCCGGCCC
>JBAPRR010000050.1:0-18455 GCA_049281195.1 Acidimicrobiales bacterium | reverse complement strand
CAGTTGATCCTCCGTCGTAGGTGTGCCGGCTAGCTGCTCACCTTAGACACATACGGCGATTTCAGCCGGTAGAGAACATGGGGCCGAAGTGGGTCGTCGTCTGCGATGTCGGGGTTGTCGAAATCGTCAGCCGGTTCACGCGTCATTCCGATCCGCTCCATCACCGATCGCGAGTTGGAATTCCCGACCGCGGTAAACGACACCAGCTCTCCTAAACCAAGGTCTTGGAATGCGAAGTCGACGCACGCACGCGCTGCTTCCGACGCATAGCCGAAGCCCCAGAACTTTTTGGCGAGGCGCCATCCGATCTCGATCGCTGGGTCGGCGGGATCCGAGAAGGAGATCTTGAACGGGACCGGAGTGATACCGACGAAACCGCAGAACTCAGCGACACCGGGGACCTCGAGGGCCCACAAGCCCCATCCCCTTTCATCAACGAATTCGCGCAGGCGCTCAGCCTGCTTGTTGGATTGCTCTGTGGTCAGTGTTCCCGGAAACCAGCGACGAACATCTGGGTCGGCGTTCAGGCGGGCGAATGGTTCAAAGTCTTCGTCGCGCCACGCTCGCAACAGCGTTCTTTCCGTTCGGAGCTCTGTCATCTGTCTCGACCTCTGTCTCGTGGCATGTCTCGACCTGCGGGTCGATGTCCGACCCGACATCGCTCGATCCCGATCCGGTCTGCACCCAACCCCGGCCATCGACGTACCTCTTTATGACCCGAGCGGGGCAACCGACGGCCACGCTCAGGTCCGGAATGCTGCCGTTCACAACCGACCCGGCGCCAATGACCGCGTTGCGGCCGATATCGGCACCGGGCAGGACGACGACGTTTGTGCCGAGCCACGCACCCGAGCCGACGCGGACGGCCTTTTCGGCGGGCCACTGGCGCCCGACCGGCACGTCCGGATCCTCGTATACGTGATTCTGATCAGTTATGTAGACGTTCGGTCCAGTTTGAACCTCGTCACCGATCTCGATGGAGAAGTGACCGATTATGTGGCTTCCTCTGCCGATCACGCATCTGTCCCCGATGGCGACCACCGGGTTGGTGACCATCTTCTGACCTGGAGCCATGCCGGCGGTGATCGACGCGAAGGGCCCGATCATCGTTTGTGAGCCGATGTGTATGTACTGCTCGTTGTAGAAGACACCTAGAGGAAAGCCGAGGAGGCTCCCTTCCCCGAAGTATCCAAATCGACGGGCGACCCGATTATCGGTGCCGACCGTTGCCGCCTGACAGAGCTTCTGCCAACCAGCGTTCAGCAAATCCGACCTCATTCGCCGGAAGTGCCGCCCAAATTCATCCGGTACCAGGGGAAACCGCACCTGCAGAAGGTATCGCTTCGACGACCTCGCCTCTAAGTCCACAGAAGTGGCTCACGGTCCGCGGAGCACCCACGCACATTCGGTAGCCTGCGCCGAGCGATAGACCACCCGGTGCGGACGGCCGGAGCGGCATAAAAGTCCACTGACGCATTCGACGGCCGGTGCGCTTCTACGATCGCTGGCCGCTCAATATTCCGAGACGATCCGCGCTTTTTAAGCAGGAGGATGCATGCCCGAGGAACCGAAAGCTCCGAGACACAGAGCTGGTCGGAGCTCGGCGCCAAAAGACGGCAAGTCCAGCTGGACGCATCCCACCACCTGGACCAGGACCAGACGTTGGGGTACCGGTATCGGTGCGGTCGGACTGGTGCTCGTGATCGCTCTCGTAGTCCTCCTTTCGAGTGGGGGGTCGTCGCCGACCAAAACCACGGTGCGCCAAATCGCCACTCCGACCACAGAACCGCCAACCACCTCCACAGTCTCGAAGACGCCTCCGCCGCCCGCAGCCGGTCCGGTGTGCCCGCTCGACGGCTTGCCAGCTCCGGGGGGAAAGGTTCCGGACCGTCCCGCCCTCGCCTTCAAGATCGACAACTACCCGACGGCGAGGCCCTGGTCGGGCATCGAGAATGCCGACATCATCTTCGAGGAACCGGTTGAAGGGTTCATCACCAGGTTGGTCGCGGTGTTCCAGTGCCAGGAGGCGTCTTCAGTCGGGCCGATCCGATCGGCCCGGGAAGCGGATCAGGGAATCGCCGATCTGTTGACCCGCCCGATCCTCATTCACGTGGGCTCCATCGACCAGGTCACGAATCTGCTCGACAATTCGAACCTGATCAACATCGATCTCCGGTATCCCCAATATGCCGGGATCGTCACGAACCCACCGGGACGCCAAGCTCCCTACGACACGTACGCGTCGACTGCTGCCGGCTGGGGTCTCGAGCCGAAGGACACCATCCCCCCTGCTGCGGTGTTCCAGTATTCCGACACCACTCCAGCGGGCGCTCCCCCACTCGACACGATGAGCATCGACTTTTCGAGCACGTCCGACGAGTCGTGGACATATCACGCGAACACCGATTCGTACACACTCAAGTACGCGGATACCGGACCGGCGCTGGTGGAATTGCCGAATGGAAACACCGCGGCGATCTCGACGACGAACATCGTCGTGCAGGTCGTCAACTACACGCTGGGTCCGTGGGTGGAGAACTCACAAGGTGGTCTCGAGGTGATGGTCGACGCGACTGGGTCAGGCCCGTTGATGGTTCTCAGAAACGGCGTGTTCGTGCGCGGAACGTGGAGCCGGGCTTCGCTGTCGTCGCCCCTGACGATGACCTCCGACAGCGGACAGCCGATCACTCTTCACCCTGGTACCACCTGGGTCGACGTGGTGCCTTCGGGTCAACCGGTCGTGCCGACCCCTTAGTCAAAACTCGATTATCAACTTGCTGATAATCCAGAAAAATCGGCCACCTTGGATACGTCGGCCGAGTACCTCCCGTGAAGGCGTTGTGACAAGTGAAAGCGCCCCCGGCTTGACCGGGGGCGCTTTCATGTTCCAGAGAACTTCGCTGCATTCGCAGCAAGACTGTCAGCTGAGACTGATCGGTTCGTCGTCGGAGATGTCGCTCGGAACGGCGTCCGGGATGAGCGGGTCACGGCCGAGCGTGCACCTGATCCGCTCGTCGATGGTGACCATCAATTCAGGCGTTTCCCGCAGGTACTGCTTCGCGTTTTCCCGACCCTGCCCGAGCTGCTGGCCTTCATAGGTGAACCAGGCACCGGCTTTTCTGATGATGTCGAGCTCCACGCCGACATCGAGGAGCGATCCTTCGGCGCTTATGCCTGAGCCGTACATGATGTCGAACTCGGCGCTCTTGAACGGAGCGGCGCACTTGTTCTTCACGACCTTGACACGCGTGCGGTTGCCTACGACATCAGGACCGTCCTTTATGGACTCGATGCGACGGATGTCAAGGCGCACAGAAGAGTAGAACTTGAGCGCACGGCCGCCGGGAGTGGTTTCCGGGGATCCGTACATGACACCGATCTTCTCCCGCAGCTGGTTGATGAAGATCGCGATGGTGTTCGACTTGGAAAGGGTTCCCGTCAGCTTCCGTAGAGCCTGCGACATGAGACGGGCTTGCAGCCCGACGTGGGTGTCACCCATGTCTCCTTCGATCTCGGCGCGAGGGGTGAGGGCTGCAACCGAGTCGATGACGATCACGTCGATGGCACCAGAACGGATGAGCATGTCCGCTATCTCGAGGCCCTGCTCTCCCGTGTCCGGCTGGGAGATGATCAGCTCATCGATGTTCACACCGATCGCCCCTGCGTAGACGGGGTCCATCGCGTGCTCGGCATCGATGTAGGCGCCGATGCCGCCATTCCTCTGAGCTTCAGCGACCACGTGCATCGCAAGAGTGGACTTGCCGGAGGACTCGGGGCCGAATATCTCGACGACCCGGCCGCGGGGAAGACCGCCTATTCCGAGCGCCATGTCGAGAGCCAAGGCTCCGGTGGAGACCGATTCCACGTTCATGGTGGTGCTCTCGCCCATGCGCATGATCGATCCCTTGCCGAATTGCTTCTCTATCTGACCGAGCGCCACGTCCAGCGCCTTGTCACGTTCCATCAGTACGTTTCTCCTCGTCTGGTGCACCGTGCCTGGTCCCGACGCTGGGTCCAGCATTTGTCACCTGATCTCATTCGCTCCGACCAGATCGACCTTAAAAGTGGGGTGTGTCACTCCTGCGGCCGACGGGGTCACATTAGACCGAACGTACGTTCGTCTGGCGGATGCCTGCTGACGTGCGCCGGAGGGTCTCGGGTTCGCCGGGAGGGGTCCGAACAGCACCTCTGCACAGCCTCCGCAGGCCCTCGCAGGGCCCTAGTACGAACCTCTAGCGGGCGAACAGGTGCCAGCCGAGCCACATCCATCCGACCACCACGATCACTCTGACCCAGGTGGTGGAGACCAGCCCACGGACCGACGAGTTGAAAGTCGCGATCCACCTTGGACGGACGGCGGAAACGACGACGCAGCAGACGACGGCAAAACCGAGAGCCGCCCAGACGATGAATGAGCCTTCACGCGTCACCCGGCTTCGACCTCCGCTCGGACCTCCACCCGACAAAGGCACCGGAACATCGACCGAACCGTCATCGTCACCGTGACCCGGCCACGCGGCGGCGAACACCTGGCCGCTTCAAAAGCAGCCAGCCGAGTCCGAGCCACGCCAGGAACAAGACGGCGTGTCCCGCGTGCCAACGCGTCAGATCGTCGGACAGAGAGCTGAGGGTCGGATGATCGTGACGCGGCTCGCTGAAATACTCGAAGAGCTCGAAGGCCACCACGGATGCTGATACGACGATCCATGGCAAGAACGCTCGGAAACCAACGCCGGACTTGCCTGAAGGTCCGTCTTCTTCGAGCGGCAGATCGGAGGTTGCTCTTTTCCTTCGACCACGAAGCAGAAGGACAACCTGCAAAGCAATGAAGAGAAGGATGCCGATAGCGGTCACGAGATCGGCACCCAACGTGAAGGGCCGTGTCAACGACGCGAGGGCGGCGAGGACGCATGCGATGACGCCGAGCATCACTCCCGACAACCGCACTGCGGTCGGTGGCGGCACGCACCCAGTATCCCGCAATGCATGCCCACAGCGCCTGCTGTCTCACCAAGTCCCGTGTGCAAGGTGCAGCAGAAACATCAATGTCCGAAACCCGCCAGACATGGCCTCGGCCAGGTGTCACCATGGGCACCGTGATCGAGGA
Source organism: Acidimicrobiales bacterium (assembly GCA_049281195.1). Lineage (GTDB taxonomy): Bacteria > Actinomycetota > Acidimicrobiia > Acidimicrobiales > CAVXTF01 > JBAPRR01. The sequence goes on along the minus strand of JBAPRR010000050.1, from coordinate 13,348 downwards.
CTTCGACCGGTGCTACAAGGCAGCCCAGAGCAAAGACTCTCGCTTCGACGGGTGGTTCTTCACCGCCGTGACCTCCACCGGCATCTACTGCCGGCCGAGCTGTCCGGCGAAGACTCCCAAGTCGGAGAACGTCCGATTCTTCGCCACTTCCGCCGGAGCTCAGCAGGGTGGTTTCCGTGCGTGCCTCCGGTGCCGGCCCGATGCCGCGCCTGGATCGCCCGAATGGCTGGGACGCGCCGACGTCGCGGCGCGCGCGGTGAAGCTCATCCTTTTCGGCGTGGTCGACACCTACGGGGTATCCGGCCTCGCAAGCCGTCTCGGGTACTCGGAGCGGCAACTTCACCGGGTGCTGATGGCCGAGGTCGGTACGGGTGCACTCGCTCTGGCACGGGCTCAGCGTGCCCAGACGGCGCGCCTGTTACTGGAGACAACCGATCTACCCGTGGCGCACGTGGCTTTCGCTTCCGGATTCGCAAGCATCCGTCAGTTCAACGACACGGTGAAGGAGATCTTCGCCAGAACTCCGACCGAGCTGCGCACGGCAGCCGAAAAGCGAAGGCCCGAAACCACGACAACCACCGCAGACAGCCGCCAGTCCATCTCGCTTCGGCTCGCATTCCGCAAGCCTTTCTGCGCAGAAGTGCTGGTGGACTTTTTGAGAGTACGTGCGATTCCCGGAGTGGAGGCCGTTTACGGAAACACCTATTACCGGAGCCTCAACCTTCCGAATGGTCCAGGAACGGTGGAGCTCACCCCTGACGACGGCTACGTAACCGCAGTGTTCACGTTGTCCGATCTCCGGGACCTGACAACTGCCGTTGCGCGATGCAGACATCTGTTGAATCTCGACTCGGATCCGGTCGCTGTAGACCTCGAGCTGTCGAAAGACCCAATGCTCCGGCCGTTCATCAAGGGACACCCCGGTCTCAGGGTCCCGGGAGCGGCAGACGGGTTCGAGATTGCGACGCGTGCGGTCATCGGACAACAAGTTTCGGTGGCAGGAGCAAGAACGGTCGCAGCCAGGATCGCGCAGGCGGCGGGTGAGCCGGTCGAAACGACGCAGGGCGAGACGATGCATGGAGTAACTCATACCTTCCCGTCGGCCGATGCTCTCGCAGACCTGGCGGCGAAACGACCGGACGCCTTCGGGATGCCGGCCGGCCGCAGACGGGCCCTTCAGTCGCTCGCAGAGTCCGTGGCCGTCGGAAAGGTGACCATCGATCCGGGAGCGGACCCTGAAGAGCTAACGATGCAGCTCACGGAGCTTCCGGGGATCGGGTCATGGACCGCGTCATATGTGGTTATGCGCGCTCTCGGGGATCCCGACGCGTTCATGCCTACGGATCTCGGCCTGCGACGCGCCGCCGTGCAGCTCGGTATGCCCGACGACGAGCGGTCCCTGGTGAAAAGGGCCGAACGATGGCGCCCATGGCGCGCATATGCGATGTGCCATCTGTGGTCGGCGCAATCCTCGACAGCATCGAGCAAGCAGGGTTCGGACAAGCAGGGTTCGGACAAGCAGGGCTCAAGGACGAAAGTAAAAACAGTAAAAGGAGAAACGGCAGCATGAGCAGGTTAAGAACACTCAAGACGCCGATCGGAACGCTTTTGATCGAGGGCGACGGGGATGCGATCACCCAGATCATTCTTCCGGGAAGCGATGGGGGACTTCCGACGGATGGTCGGGCGGACGTATCGTCAAGTCCTGAGATCGTCAGAACCGCAGCGCAGCAACTTTCCGAATACTTCGTCGGCGAGCGGACGGACTTCGACCTGAAGCTCGAATTCACGGGCGGGACCGAATTCCAACGAGATGTATGGCTATCGCTCGGCGAGATTCCGTTCGGAAAGACGATCAGCTACGCCGAGCTCGCCACCATGGTCGGTCGACCTTCGGCTTTCCGTGCAGTGGGGCAGGCGAACGGTGCGAATCCGATCCCCATTGTCCTTCCGTGCCACCGCGTGATCGCCAGCGGCGGTGGGATCGGCGGGTACGGCGGTGGGCTCGACATGAAGAGGAAACTGCTCGCCCTCGAGGGAAACTCGCAGATTGCGGGTTGATCAGAGCTCAACAGAAGGGAAAACCCCGAAGATGTCGGCGATTCTAAAGGTGACGCGAAGTCCGATCGGCGTTGAGGTCCGTCGTGGCCCGTACGAGGTGTTGGTCGACGGTAAACGCGTCGGATCGGTTGAACTGCACGAAACCACGGAGATCCCTGTCGGAGTTGGGCGACACACGCTGCAGGTCCGCAGCGGCCGTAACTCGAGCCGGATTCAAACCTTCGACGCCGCCGAGGAACAAGTCGTGGCTTTTCGCAGCACCGGAAAGAGGTTTTTGCCGGCCTTTCTCCTGTCGTTCCTCATGCCAAGCCTGGCGCTCGTGCTCGTTCGCCAGTAGCAGTGATGTAACGACGAGCCATTCGAGTCAACGCCCATCGAGCCTCAGGCATCCAATCTGAAACTTGCGACATTCGCGTAGCTCGCACCGTCGGATCGAAGGGTGGAGGCGACAAGGCTTACTGTCGTGACCCTCCATGTGGCCAAGATCATCTCTCCCGCCACTGAGTCGGCGACCGAACCCCCCAACCCCGCTCGCCCGCGAACACGCGCCAGCGTCAGGTGTCCGTTGTAAGCCGGCCCGAGCTGTCGCTTCTCAAATGCAACGGCCTCCGCATCCGCGAGCAAGCGATATGCACGCATATGCAGATCATCAAGACCATCCACGGGCACCTGCAGAACATGACGGCCGGGGAACCACGCAGACGCAGGCCCGACCGAGGCAGTCACCGCGCCCGTACCGGAGAGCTCGTTCAGGCGCGAGGCAACCTCATCCACGCCTGACCCCGCCTCGACCTCACCCAGAAACCGCACCGTGACATGCCACTGCTCCACCGTCGTCCACCTGACGCCCGGGACCGACGGTCGTGGCAAAGCGGCAACGAGATCGATCAGCTCCGGAGGAGGCCACACCGCTACGAACAGGCGCACGCCACCATTGTCTTCTGCGCCATTGTCTTCTGCGCCCGGGCTATCTGCGCCAGACTGGCGAAATGGCCCCTCCGGTCGTCGAAGCGGTGCACGGTGACATCACCGCACTGAACGTGGATGCCATCGTCAACGCCGCCAACAGTGCTCTCGCCGGAGGCGGAGGAGTTGACGGCGCGATCCATCGTGCCGCGGGACGATCCGACCTGCTGGCGGCCTGCGCAGCCCTCGGCGGCTGCGAACCAGGGGATGCCAAGGCCACAGCGGGCTTCAATCTGGCCGCCAGATTCATCATCCACACTGTGGGACCGGTCTGGCAGGGTGGCCACAGGAACGAACCGGAAATTCTCGCCTCCTGCTACCGCCGTTCACTTCAAGTGGCAGACGAGATAGGCGCCAAGTCGGTGGCGTTCCCGGCCATATCGACCGGCATCTACGGCTACCCACCAGACGGAGCAGCTCACATCGCCGTCGACACGGTCCGCACTACCGATACGAACGTGGAGAACGTTCTCCTCGTGGCCTTCGACTCTTGGACCTACGACCTCTACCGGGGGCTGCTGGCGTAAGAAACGAGCCTGCGGCGCAGCAGATCGAGCCCGGAAATTGTGGCGTACTGGCGGACCCGCGGCCTGTCGCCCGGCAGGTGCATCTCTACCGACTCGGTCGGATGATCAGGGAGGGCCAGGCCGATGAAGACCGTCCCCGGCTGCCTGCCGTCCTGCTCCGCCGGACCGGCCACACCGGTAAGGGACAGGCCGATGTCAGAACCGAGGACTTTTCTGACGTGATCGGCCATCGCCTTCGCCGCCGTGTCGCTCACGACCGGACCATCCGGAACGTCGAGCAGCGAATGCTTGACCTCCGAGGAATAGGCCACGATCGAGCCCTTCAGCCACACGCTCGCACCTTCGACCTCGACAAGCCTGCTCGCCACCAGACCGCCGGTGAGTGACTCTGCGATCCCCAAAGTCAGCCCCGCTTGGAGGAGCATTACCGCGACCGACTCCTCCATCGACCTGTCGTCCGCCGAGAAGACGGCCTCGCCCACCATTTCTACGACCTGCTTCTGCTCCGCATCGAGCAGGGCATCCGCAGCCGCTCGATCGGGGGCCTTGGCGGTGATGCGGACCTTGATCCCCTCGATCCCCGACGCGAGAAAAGCAATGGTCGGGTTGCCGCCCGCGGCGTCGAGCGCTCTGAGCCGGGGCGCGAGCAGATCGGCCAATCCCGATTCGCTCATCCCCCACACACGCACGACCCGGCTGACGATCGTGGAGCGTTCGCCGCTTCTGGCGTGCAGGTCGGGGAGAACGGCCCTTTCGAACATCTCGGCCATCTCGTACGGGACGCCCGGGAGCGCGTAGACGACCTTGTTCCCCACTGGGCATATGAGCCCGGGTGCCGTTCCCATCACCTGAGGGATCGGGGTGGCCCCTTTGGGCACGTCGGCCTGGCGCAGGTTCGACTCGGGCATCTCGCGGTTGCGGGCTTTGAAGAGGTGCTCGATCGCGGCAATGAGAGAGCTGTCGCGTTCGATGGGAACGTTCATCACTTCCGCGATGGCCTCGCGGGTGATGTCGTCCTGCGTCGGTCCCAGTCCGCCGCACACGATCACTCCGTCGGAACGAGCGAGTGCCGTGCGCAGAGCCAGAACGATCCGCCCGTGGTTGTCGCCCACCGCCTGATGGAAATGTGAGTCGATCCCGTTAATAGCCAGCTGTTCACCGAGGAACGCTGAGTTCGTGTCGGCGATCTGACCAAGAAGCAACTCGGTCCCTACGGCTAGAACCTCTATTCGCATCAGCGCCCTGTTCGCATCAGCGCCGGCCCCATCAGGGTCGGCTCAGCCTGTTGCCCTGCTAAGTCCTGCATGGCCACCTTCACCTGTTCCAGTAGACGACGTTCCCGCCGCTCTGCGTCCATCGACCAGGTACTGCAGCCCGGTGATGAGCGTCAGCGCGGTGGCGAACCATACGGCGATATTCAACGCGCCGTGATGCCTGATCATCGGCGGCAAAAGGCACAAGCCGAGGACAAGATCCTGAACGACGGTCTTCAACTTGGCGGACTTGCGTGCCGGTATCGAAACCTGCCGGCGGCTCATGAACGACCGGTAGGCGCTCATCGATATCTCGCGCACCGCGATCAGGCACACCGGCAGCCATGCGATATCGCTCTTGGCCGCGAGAACCGCGAACGTCCCGAGCACCACTGCTTTGTCAGCCAGCGGATCGAGGAACGCACCCGAAGTGGTCGCTCCCTGACGACGAGCGATCCAACCATCGAGACCGTCTGTCGAACAGACGCAGAAGGCGACCGCCACTGCCGCCCACGTGGAACCCCACACCGCGACCATCGCCACGAGCACGGGGGTGGTGACAAGCCGGCCGATCGTTATGGCGTTGGCCGGGGTCAATACAGCAGTCGGCCCGAACCGCGACGTGACTCCCGGGCGGCCGCCGTCCGCCTGAGGGCTCACGACGCCGCGACCTCCAGGGCAAACTCAGCCCAAAGATCCGGACCGGCGGCTCCCGTCGCCACCACATCGACGACCGAGCCGACGCCCAGGTGTTCTGGAACGTGTATCACGCCGTCGATCTCAGGGGCCTCGCGGTAGGAGCGGGCCACGCCGGGTGCGTCGACGAGCACGCTCAGAGTCTCGCCTACGAGCGCTCGCCTCTTCTCGGCCGTCACCTGATCCTGGACTTCGGAGGCTTCGCGCAGCCTGTCGAGCGCGAGCTCAGGAACCACTACGGGTTCCAGACCCTCGGCCGGAGTGCCGGGCTCCTCTGAGAAAGTAAAGAAGCCGGCCCAGTCGAGCCGTGCCTGCTCCAGAAATCCAAGAAGTTCGTCGTGGTCTTCCTCCGTCTCCCCCGGGAATCCCAAGATGAACGACGACCGCAACGCGGCTTCGGGTGCACGGTCACGTATTCGTGCGATCAGATCGAGGAACTTGCTCCCGTAACCCGGCCTGCTCATCCGCTTCAGCAATGGTCGCGATACGTGTTGAAGAGAGAGGTCGAAGTAAGGGACTCCGGTGGCGCACACCGCGTCGATGAGAGCGTCGTCGACAGACGACGGGTACAGATAGAGGAGCCTGACCCTCTCGACGCGCCCGGCAACCTGCTCGAGCAGTCTCACAATGGGCCTCACCTCACCGGCCGTGCGTGGCTCGCGGCTGTGCGAGCTCGAACGGTCCAATTCCCACGAGGCGAGATCCTGGGCTACCAGCACCACTTCGCGGACATGGGAACCGAGTGACTCGATCTCGTCGAGGACCGAATCCGTTCCGCGCGACCGTTGTGGACCTCGAAACGACGGGATGGCGCAGTAGGCGCAGCGCCTGTCGCAACCCTCCGCCACCTTGACGTACGCCCACGGGGCACGCGCCTTGGGACGCGGCAGTTCGAGAAGGTCGAAGGCGAGGGTCTTCTTGAGCTTGGGTGCCCCCACCGCGACCCGTCCCACCGGAGCCGACTGGGGGATGATCGCTTCACCGAACCCCGCCACCAGGTCGATCTCCGGCATAGCCTGCGCGAGCTCTTCCCCGTACCGCTCGGCCAGACACCCCGTCACGACGAGCCGGGCACCGGGGCGCCTCCGGCTGGCGAGGTCCAAGATGGTGTCGATCGACTCCTGTCTGGCAGCCTCTATGAAGGCACAGGTATTCACCACCACGAGATCTGCGTGCTCCGGACCGTCGGTGGCAGACATACCGGCGCGTTCGAGCGTCCCTACGAGCTTGTCGGAATCCACCTCGTTCTTGGGGCAGCCCAAAGTCTCGAGCCAGTAGCGCTCAGTCACCCCGTCAATCTAATGGCCGCCATATATGCAGCCTGGGCCCATGCCCTGCCGCAAAAGGGCTTTGCTGGCCGGATCGGCTGTGAATCTGCCGATAAAGTCGCCCTACGAATGTCGATCCAGCAAGAGTCGGCCCCTCCCGGCGATACCCTCGTGATCGCGGGAATCTGCAAAAGTGCTTGAAGGCGGAGACGCTTCAAGGCGGAGAAGCTTGACGGCGAAGAGAAGCCCGTAGGCGGAGAGATAGGGAGATAACCATGGCAACCCGGCGACGGCAACCCCAGGGCAGCTCTGTTGTGGCATCGAACTTCGGCCGCCTGGCGAGCACCTTCCCCGGTTCACCCCAATCTGCGGGGACCGGTACCTCTACGGCCACCCTCGAACGTGACGGCACCGCCACCTCGGCGTCCGACGGTCCCGTAGGAACGGGCGGTCCCGCCTCAACCGGCACTGTCTATCCCGGCTATCCCGGCTACTCCGCCCCGACTTATCCGCCGCCTCCCACCATGACCGGCGGAGCATCCACCGGTTTCGGCGATGGTCGTCCGTTCGTGACCGACACCGCACCGTTCGTGGCGTCCGAGGTCTACAACAAGGTCGGAATCCTGAGCGCTCTGGCCGTCGCGGCCGGAGCAGTGACCTACCTGTTCCACATTTCGGCAGGGCTGGTCATCGGCCTCGTGTTCGCCGCATTCGTGGTGGCGATCATCACGTCGTTCAGGCCCCGCTCGGCGCGCACGCTCGCTCCGGTGTATGCCCTGCTGGAGGGTCTGGCCCTTGGTGGCTTGTCGCGCTTTTTCGAAACCGGCTCTCAGGGGATCGTCCCGCTCGCGATTCTCTTTACCGCAGTTGTCTTCGGGGGCACCCTCGGTGCCTACCGGTTGGGCCTTGTCCGGGTCGGAAGGCGCTTCATTGTCGGGACCACGGTCGCTACTTTCGGACTGTTCGCGGTGCTACTGGCTGCATTCCTCGGAGCGCCGGTTCCCGGAGCCAACGGAGTGGGCATCTGGTCAGTAGTGATCGGCGTTGTCTACCTGTTCGTTGCGGTGATGAACCTCTTTGTTGATTTCGAGTACGTCAAAAGAGCTGAGGCTTCAGGAGTGTCCGCCGAGGGTGAGTGGTATGCGGCTTTCACGATCATGCTCGCACTTGTGATGGTCTACATAGCCATGCTCCGAATCCTGGCCGGTCGACGCTAAGACTCGACCCCACCACACGCCTTACATATAGGGAAGGCTCTGTTCAATAAAGGTTTGGATTCCGCTGAGTTATCGCTGAGTCTCGCCGTCCCGTTTGCGGACAAAGCAATTGCACTAGCAATTACTGGTAGGAAAGCAACCGTCCCTATCGAGCGTATCCGCAGGTGGCGTGGCAGCTTGATGGCCTGATAGGAGGCGCACGGCGGGCGGATTACGTACATTGAGTGCCTACGACGCACATTCACAGCCAAAGCACACGAAGCGCTGGCAAGACCAAGTTCATGTCCTCGTATGCACCGTCAACGAAAAAGTGATTAACATGGCGTTAACGTCACGGCCCGTCTGATGGGGACTGTTCGGCGGGGGGCCAGTTCAACTGGGAACGCATTTGGTTTTCGTTTGATTCGGCACCGTGGCAAGACAGAGACGTGAATGACGACGTGACTATTGGCCGCGCCGTCTGCAAGTTGTAGTTACAACGACTGGGCAGAAATGGCCACGTTGCAAAGGTCGCGGAGACTTGGTCGCCTTCATTGGAAGAGGCCTCACCCGGAGCTTTTGCGCGGTCTTTTTGCCTTTTGAAACCTAGGAGGAGTGGTGGCGCAGAAGATCCGGGTCGAGCTGGTGTGCGATGCGTGCGAGGACGGCCGACCTGCTCAGCGCACGCTCGGCTTTGCTTTCGACGACGAAAGCGGCGAGCGCAGCGAATACAAAGTTGAGCTTTGCGCCAGGCACATGGCGCAGTTCGTAGGCGCCATGCAGCAATGGATCGAGATGGCTCGCCTCGAGCCAATTCAGACAAAGGCTCTCGGGCGGGGGAAATCCCGAGCGATAAACGGCGCGGCAACCGTTCGACAGACGAACGGGCGGGCACCTGCAAGGCGTGGAGCAGAGCAGGTCGCTGCGATCCGCACGTGGGCCCGTGCCCACGGGTACACGGTGGCGGAAAAGGGTCGGATTCCGACCGAGATTGAAGAGGCCTACAACCGGCGAGCAACCGTCTGATCAGATCAGGCGGCCGCTTTGACGCGCCTTCAGGTTCAGTCCGACTTCGAGGTCGAGTTTTCGTCCTTGTTCATGCCTTCTTGCAAGCCCTGCTTGAACTCTTTTTGAGCCGAGCCGAGCGAGCGGGCGAGCTTGGGGATCTGGCTGCCCCCGAAGAGCACGACGGCAATCACCACAACGATGATTATTCCGTCGACTCCAAATATCTCGGCCAACATGCGGTCTCCTTTCGCGCCGTTTAGGCGAAGGGTAGGTCTCTACTTTTGCGCGTTTGGTGGTGTGCGGTCTAGTGGGGGCTCGATCCCGTCGGGTCAGATACCCATATTCGAGCCGATCAGGCCGCCTGGAACCCGGTCGGGCGGTCTTTGCGGAGGCGCTTGCCGAAGTTAGCGCCGGGTGCGCCGCTCATGGAGGCGACGGCGGACTCGACCAGGTGGAGTCCCTCTAGCCCGGGAAGGCGGTCCACCTGGTTGTCGATGCGCCTGGCCGCTTTCAGCCCTTCCTCGTCGCCGAACAAGTGCGAGACCAGGAAACGCACCTCTTCTTTAGGCATCACTCCCGAACCTACGGGGTTCCAGAATTTTTCGAGCGCGTACCGGGTCAGGCGCTGGGTGACCTTGCTCGAGCTCAGGCGCTCACGGGATTGGGTGAAGTAGAAGTCGATGTGACGGCCCTCCTGGCGCATGATCCGCCTGAGAAGCTCGCCGAGGACAGGGTTGCTGGCCTTCTGAGCCAGCCGTCCGTAACCGGCCTGGGTGGTGAACTCATTTATTGCGCCCCAGGTCATGTGGACCGCCGTCATATTGGTGATCGCCGAGCCGATGGAGAACAGAAGCGGCCGGAGTGCGTCGGTCTTCGGCAGACGGCTGCGGACCATGGCCAGGCGACTGGCGCCGGCCGGTTCCCCGTGGGCACGGAGGATCTCGGCGATGGCGTCGCCATGCCAGTGCTCCTCGTAGCTCCAGCAGGACAAAAAGGCGGAAACCTCGGGGTCGCGATGGGCCTTGGTGACGAGAACGTCACGCAGGTAGCACGAAGTGTGGCCCTCCACGTCGTGCATGTACCTGAGGCAGCGCAAGGCGTTGGGGTCGAGTGGGTTGGAGCGGAAGTCGCCCAGGTCGAGGTCATCGACTTTGAGGCGTGCCGACCGGTTGATCAGCTTGGCTATATCGGTTGCCATACCGGTTGTACGACGCCGTGGGTCCAAGCGGATGGCCGCCTTGCGGCCCAGGCCGACCCAGTTGCCTCGTCGAGCACGTCATGGCCGGCCCCGGAATACGACCAACTGGCCGACCGACCGCCCCTAAACGGCTTTTCGGAGAGACCCCCGGGAGGGTCTTCAGTGGTAGCTGAATCCGGCACATCGTGGATGTGGGCGTGGACGACTGTTCACAGGGTGGCGAGGCGGTCGGCAACCTCAAGCATGTGCCGACCCAGCGGCTGCAGGTCGATCCGGGTGCACCGCAGCCCGCTCGTCACCCGTTCCACGACACCCCACTCCCAGATCGCCGTGGCATCCAGCCCGCAGCGCTCAGCCAGCCAGTGCGCCCTTGCCCAGGTATCGCCGTCGAGCAGCTCTAGGGGGTCGTTCCGCATCATCACCCCAAGGTCGCACTGGGCCTCGGCGAGCAGTCCGTTGGGGTCGACAAGCTTGAACGCGTCGCGGCCAGGGACCTGAAGGGCGTTCAGTTGGTGAACGTCCCCATGCACCAGCACCGCCCGCTCGTCGTCGTGTGCAGCCATGCGCTGTGCCGCGCAGGCCAGGGCATGCTCGACGGCCGGCGTCGTCGCGCAACGAGCCCACACTGTCAACGGTCATCGCGATCTCCCCATAGGCGGCCATCTGAATTCCCCAGGTATGGCCACGAACCTCCCCAGGTATGGCCACGGAATTCCCCACCCTCGCAACGATTCATTTGCTCAAGGGCTTCACCCCCTTGCCGCTCGTTGCGTCCTGTAAGCGGATCGACTCTCCGGCCGTTTGGACGACGTGAGCGTGGTGCAATAGCCGGTCGACCAATGCAGTTGCGAGGCTCGGCGGCATGAGCTCGTCGAACCCGGACGGGTGGAGGTTGGAGCTGATGGCGATCGAGCGTCTTTCATAGGCTCCGTCGACGAGTCGGTAAAGACCTTCGGCCGCCTCTTCGGACACGGGTAGGAGACCTATGTCGTCGACGATGATGACTTCGGCGCGAAGAGTTGGGGTGAGGGCTTTGGCCACGGTGTCGTCGAGACGGTGCCGGCGCACGAGCACTCCCAGGTCTTCGATCGAGAACCAAGCCACCCGGGCTTTGGATTCGATGACGGCGTGGCCGAGAGCCTCTAATAGGTGGGACTTCCCCGTGCCCGACGGCCCGCAGACCACCAGGTTCTCCTGACGAGTGACCCACTCGAGGGTCGCCAGTCCGTCTCTCGTGGCGGCCGGAATCGATGACCGGAGCGGATCCCAGCTGTCGAAAGTCTTTCCCGCCGGGAACCGAGCCTTTTTGCGGCGAGCCTCGGTCATCGATCGTTCGCGACCTTCGATCTCAGCCTCTAGGAGCACCCGCAACGCCTCGGCCGGTTCCCAACGCTGCGCCTTGGCCGTGGTGAGGACGTCGACGGCTTGCTTGCGCAAATACGGCAATCGCAGACGTCGGGCCAGTTCGATCACCTCGTCGGCCTTCGTGCTCACTTCTCCTCGGTCCGGAGACGAGCCCATGGAGACGTGCCGGGCTGAAGCGAGTGGTCTTCTCCGATGCGTCGGCGCGGTTCGCGTCGGGCCCGAAGGATCGACACGAGGTCCCCGGCGGCGAACCGTCCGGCCAACGCGGCGAGACCCAACGCTTCGTCTAAATGATCGCGGTCGGTTTTCTGCGACAGTTCGATCGCCTCTTCTAAGCGATCGTCTAAATGGCGTTCTCCGGCCGCCGCCATCTCGGCTAGGTATCGCTTCGCTCCCTCACCAATGGCCAAGTACTCGGCCTCTTTGCGATTAGTCGGCCGCGGCGATCGTTCGGGCTGAGTTCGTCGGTCGGGATAGTGATCGTCGCGCAGCGTGATCTGGCCTTTGTCGGTCGCTTTGTGCCGGGCGACTTCCTTGGCTCCTTCTCGGTCAGTTGCGGTTATCACCACCTCGTCACCGTCTCGGCGACAGAAGACCACCTCCTCGCACAGTCGATAAGGGACCGAGTAGCGCGCGCCTTGAAAGGAGATGAGCGACGACCACGACACCGTCCGGGTTTCACCCAAAGCGACCGAGTAGGGATCAGCCGGGATGGGGTGAAGCTCAGCTTGCTCCAACTCCAATCGATCGACTGGTCGGGCGTTTGTTTCGCGGTGGACCCGAGTGTTGAAGTGCCGCGTCGTCTCTAAACAGGCGTCCTCGAGCGCCGGAAATTCGGAATAGTCCTCCACCAGATTGTCCGGGCGGGGAAGGACGTCGGCCTTCGCCAGCTTGACCGACGACTCGCTCCCGCCCTTGGACTCGGGATCGGCGACCACACAAGTGTGCAGCGCGACCCCGTAGTAGTGCGCGAGGCCGACCGCCTCGCGGTTGCGGACCGCGAGGCCCGCGACATGACGAGTGGTGACCGTCTTCTCGTTGTCGGTGAGCAAGTAGGTGGGGGCACCGCCAATCATCCGCATCGTGCGGTCCAAGGCCGTCACAACCGACGGGAAGGTCTTGTCCGGCAACGCGAGCACGACTCGAAACCGCGACCACGCCAACCAGGCGCAGAACAACACCGACGGCTGCCCGGCGACCAGTGGGCCCTTCCCATAGTCGAACTGAAGCCACATTCCCGGTTCGGTCACCCAAGGCTTGTAGATGCGATGGGTCGAGTGGACGTAATCGTGCTTCAGTTTGGCGACCACTCGTCTGGTTGTGCGTTCAGAGCCGGAAAAGCCCATGGACTGGAGCTTGCGGTGCACGACGTCAGCTCGGACGACGCCGCCGGAGCGTTCGACCCACTCGGCGACCTTGTCGGCAAACGGATCAGCGATATTCGGTCGCCCGAACGCCGTCACGGGGTCGAGTCCAGCGCCCCGGGCCGCGACGTAGCGGCGAACGGTGTGGTGATCGACGCCGCACAAGGCGCCCGCCGATCGAAACGAACTAGTGAGGTCATAAGCCTCGAGAATTTCCATTGCCTTCTCCTCGGACAACATGGGGTGGGTCCCTCCTCGGGATCGTGGACAGCGTCACTGCCACGTTCTCGGGGCTGGGGCCCTAAACGGTGGATGTCTTCGAGTACGAGGGCGATCCGGTGAAGATCACCGGTGGGGAATTCCGTGGCCATACCCGGGGAGATCAGGTGACCGTCCCTGGGGACTTCTAGTGGCCGCCTATGGGGACTTTCTCATGGCCGCCGTCA
>JBAPRR010000049.1:0-1812 GCA_049281195.1 Acidimicrobiales bacterium | reverse complement strand
CCAAAGGACCGCCACACGCTCGCGAACTCGACTCCGATCACGCCGCCGCCCAGGACGACGACCGACTCAGGGACCCGGTCCAGCTTGAGCGCGTGGTCCGAGGTAATCACCCGATGGCCGTCGATATCGAGACCGGGCAGGCTCCGCGGCTGCGATCCGCTGGCGAGCACGATGTGCTCCGCCTCGTAGATGGTGTCGCCGACCCGGACACTGTGCGGCGATTCCAGCCGTCCGTGTCCCTCGATGGTGTCGATCTTCCTGCTGGCGATCGTGGACTGCAGGCCCTTCCAGAGCCGGTCCACCACGCCGTCCTTGTAGGACTGGACGCCGGGCACGTCGATGCCCTCGAAGGTGGACCGGACCCCGTAAGACGCGCTGTTCTTGGCGTAGTCCGCGATCTCAGCCGCGTGCAGCAGCGCCTTGGTCGGGATGCAGCCGCGATGCAGGCAGGTGCCCCCGACCCTGTCCTTTTCGATCAGCGCCACGCGCTGGCCGAGTTCGGCCGCGCGTAGCGCGCAGGCGTACCCGCCGCTTCCACCGCCGAGCACGACGATGTCATAGCTGCCGATGCCCTCTGCCACCGCTGCGCCTCCTTAGTCAGCCTTAGTCGGCTTACCCAGTCCTCATCATTTCACTTGCCGTCAGCTGGACCGGACCCCAGTGCCGCAAGCTTGCCGTCCGCAACGTCCGTCGCGATCTGCACCAGGGTCCTCACGGCGGCCCCGGTACCGCCCTTGGTGACGTAGCCGTACGGGCCGCCGTCATTAAAGGCGGGGCCGGCGATGTCCAGATGCACCCAGCGGACACCGGCCGGCACGAACTCCCGCAAGAACAGCCCGGCCGCGAGCATGCCGCCGCCGCGGTCGCCGGACACGTTGGCGATGTCCGCGACCGTGGACTCGAGTCCCTTGCGGAGATCCTCAGGCAGCGGCATCGGCCACATCGCCTCACCTGCCCGTTTCGCCGAGTCTGAGACCGCCGCGGCCAGCGCGTCGTCACTGGCCATGACCCCGGCCGTGCGGTTGCCGAGCGCAACGACCTGCGCCCCTGTCAGTGTAGCTACGTCGACGAGCAGGCTGGGCCCGTCGGCTCCGGAGCGGGCCAGGGCGTCGGCGAGCACCAGGCGGCCCTCGGCGTCGGTGTTCAGCACCTCCACGGTCTTGCCCCCGTAGATGGTGATGACATCCGATGGCCGCTGCGCGGCGCCGCCGGGCATGTTCTCGGCGAGCGGAAGATACCCGATCACGTTCACCACGGCCCCGAGCTCGGCGATGGCCTGCACGGCGGCCAGGACGGCTGCGGCCCCGCTCATATCGGCCTTCATCGTCTCCATCGCCTTCGGCGGCTTGAGCGACAGGCCGCCGGAGTCGAACGTGATGCCCTTGCCAGCGAACACGACGGTGCGGTCGGCGTCCGGGTGGGTGTACTCGAGCCGGACCAGCCGGGGTGGGTGAACCGAGCCCATGCCCACCGCGAGGATGCCGCCGAAACCCTCCTTGGCCAGGCCGGTCTCATCGAGCACCTGCACGCCCAGGTTGTGCTCGGCCGCCGCCTGCTCGGCCGCCGCGGCGAGGTCGGCGGGCACCATGTCAGCGGGTGCGGTATTGACCAGATCCCGGACCAGCGTCATCGCCTTGGCCAGGATCCTGGCCCGGCTCACGGCGTCATCATGCGTGGTGTGCACGATCAGCTCGAGGTCACCCGGCGGGTTCGCGGTCGTCCGGTACTTGCGGAAGGCATAGCCGCCGAGCAGCGCGCCGAGCGCCACCGCCTCGGCCTCGTCGGGCTGCCCGCCGGGGAGGGCGATGGCAG
>JBAPRR010000048.1:0-4156 GCA_049281195.1 Acidimicrobiales bacterium | reverse complement strand
CAGCCTCACAGGGCACCTGAGCGTCGCCATAGAACGCGCAACTGGGTTCCATGGGCGGTGATCGTCGGTGTGATCGCGATCGCTCTTGCCATAGCGCTGCCGTTGACGCTCGGAGGATCGTCGTCATCGGCTACACCGACACCTCCTTCGCCGTCCACATTGCCAAGCTCCGCCGCAGCGGATGTCGGCGGTTCTTACTTGACGCCGGCGATCACGGATTCACGCCTGTTCTTCGTGACGCTCGCACGTGGAACCGGAGACTCCGTCAACGGAAAACTCGCAGTCACCGTGGCGGGCCCTACTCACAAACATCTGCTCACGCATCGCTACAACTTGTCGGGAACCGTGTCGGGAACCACACTCCATCTGAACCTCTCTACAGCGATCGCAGGCGTGGCCACGATCACAGGTACATACAACGCCGGAACGATCACCTTCATCATCGGAACAACCACGATTCACGTGCGACGCGGAACGCTCACGGAATACAAACTGCTCGTGAAGACGGACCGCTCGGCTCTGCTCGGCTAACCGGGTCCCGCCGACTGCGACGGGGGAGACCATCACGCGAAGTCGACCGCCTCGATTCCCACCACGCTCACCCCAGCCGCCTCGAGTTTGCGTTCCACTGCTCCGGAGACCTCACGGGCAGTCTTCTGTTCTTCGTCGTAGGTCGTGTGGGCCTCACGGGGAACGACCACTTCGAATCCTTCGCGCAGCGCGCCTAGCGACGACTCCTCGATGCAGAACTCACTCTGCATGCCGGCGACGACCACACGATCGACCCCCTTGGACTTCAAGACAGAAGCAAGATCGGAGTCAGATTCGAAGACGTCACAACGGTCCTTTCGGACCACCGTCTCGCCCTCGGCAGGTGGGAAGACGAGCTCCCAACCGAACGTCATCGGCTCGTCCGGATCACCGGATCCGCCGTCATTCTGGACGTGAACAATGACGGCTCGAGAGTGGCGTGCGGAGTGCAAAAGTCCCTCCAAAACACGTCGGATCGAGGAGGCCGAAGGCACCGAGTCCGGACCTTCGAGCATGTTGCGTTGAGCGTCGATGAGAAGCAGCGCTGTCGTCATGAACCCATTATTTGCGACGCCTGCCTCGAACTGTGTCGCCAGTGCTGTTGAGTCGCGGAGCTGTGACCAGCGATTTTGCTATGCCTTACTTGACATAAGATACATTATGGGCGGTCATATGAAAAAAATGCGCAGCATTCGACCAACGAAACGCGCGCTGAACGACGGGCATGGAACCCCTTGCGGTCAACTCCCGAACTCCGGTGGCAGCGGATCGGCCGGTTCCCAGTCGCCGCCTGGCAGCACCGCATCGACGTCGCAGTTCGTGTCGCTGTAGGTCATGTAGACGCCGTACGTCGGTAGGTCGTCTCGCGCCTGAACCGGGTCCCCGGGACCCATCAGATTGAGCTCGTACCAACACGTTCCGGTCTGCGACTGCGCCGCCACGACGCTGTGCCGGTCTTGGTAGAACACGCTGACCTGACCCGGGGTCTCGCTCTCGGCTGTGTTCGACAGCCATTGGAACTGGGTGTCGTAGGCCTTCAGGCACGCGACGGTCAGCTTGGTGTACTGGTACCCGTTCTTCTGCCACAGCTGCTGGATCACCCCGGTCGCGTTCTCCAGGCTCTGTACCGCCGCGAGGTTTTCCAGAAATGACTGTGAGGGGTGCGCCGGAAGGGTGAGGTTCTGGTTCCCCCACGGATTCGAATCGGGTCCGGTTGCGCTGATGCCCTGCCATGGGTCAGGAGGGTTGTACGCGTCTCGTTCGATCTTCGAGCAGTAGATACCCGCTTGGCTCGGCTGGGGCTGAATGAATGCGCCTTGCGCAGCTGTCGCCGTCGATGGCGTCGTGCTTGGAGCAACAGTGGTAGAAGCGCCAGTGGCAAGAGGCTGGTTGTCGAATCCGGGGCCTTTGCGCCCTTCGGTGTGGTCGTGGTCGGAAGAGGGGCCTTCAACGCCTGTGCCGATGAAGCCTGGTTGTTGCCGAACGCCGATGTGAGGAGAACATCGGCTGTCACGCCGGCGATGAGCAATACCAAAGCTGATATGACGAGGAGTCCGGCGCGTTGAGGACGGATGTTGTTGGTCTGAAGATGGTGAGGCGCGTCTACGTTCACCTGACTCGTGCTCGCCGGCGCGACTACGGGAACGCGCTGTGAGTTATCAACAGCCGCCGGACCGTTCTCTTCCACTCGTAATGGATCGGTTCCGGGGGCGAATTGGTGGAGAGAAAGATTTGGTGCGCATAAGGCACGGGGGCGGACCCTGGGGGGGCTCGGGTCCGACCCTCCGTGCCAGCAGCCGAGATTACAGAGCACCAACCGCGAATAATTGGATCATCGCTCAATCCGATTGAAAAAGATTTCTCAGGCGCGGGTCCTAAGCGAAATGTTGCAATGAGCGTACTTCGACGGAACTGCGAAACCGTGATGCGATCGCGCTCTATTAAGCGCGGTGCAGGTACCCGTCGACCAAGTCCTGCAGGTCCAAATATGAGAATGGGCGAGCCAGGAACGAGTCGACTCCGCGCTCTAACGCCTCTGCCCTTCTGCTGTCGTGGGCTGTGAAGGCGACAACTGAAGCTCCTGACAATCCCGGCGCGCTCTTCAGCTCGTCGAGGATCTCGAGACCGTCTTCCATTCCAAGGGCCAGATCCAACAGAACGACATCAATCTCTTTCTCTGCCCCGACAGATTTCGCCGACGAGAGCCCTGTGACTTGAAGAACTTCGACGCCCAACGGGTCGAGACACAATTCGACCAGGGAACCCATGTCCGGGGCATCGTCGACGACCAGTACGCGGCTCATGTCCGATCGCCGAAGATCTTGTCGACCCGCCTCAGCAGTGCCACCGGTGAGAACGGCTTGGTGAAGTAGCCGTTCGCCCCGGCGTCCTCAGCTTCTTCGAGGTCGGCATTCTGAGCCCTGGCGGTAAGCATCAGGATCGTTACCGGCTCGGTTCGCTCGTCGGCCTTGAGCGTCCTGCACACTTCGACGCCCGAGATGTCAGGAAGCATCACATCCAGAAGAACGAGGTCCGGCATGTGCTCGCGTACGAGCCGCAACGCATCGTCTCCCCTGCGGGCTTCCAATATCTCGTATTGGTCACTCTCCAGAGTCATTCTGACGAGGGATCTCACACCATCCTCGTCGTCAACGATCAACAGCTTGCGCATACACCTGGTCCTTGGCCTCGGTTGATTCGTGCCTGGGAGTTGAGATGCGCAACGAGAACGTGAACACGCTCCCCTCCCCCCCTTTGCTCCTCACCCAGATGGTCCCGCCCATCAGGTCGACGAGGCGCCTGGTGATGTAAAGGCCGAGTCCGGTTCCACCGACCTGGCGGACTTCGGGTCGGTCTACCCTCGCGAACTTGCCGAAGACGAGAGCCGCTTCCTTCGGGGTCATCCCGATCCCCTGGTCCGCCACGGAAACGTGGAGCTCGTCATTCACGGTCCGCCCGGAGATCCGGACCTCCGAAGCTGCCGGCGAGTACTTGAGGGCATTCGAAATGAGATTCGTCAAAACCTGGAACAACTGATCGGGATCTGCGATCACGAAGGGAGTTCGAGGATCCAGGTCGACGACGATCCTGTTGCGACCGTGCGAAGCGAAAGACACCAGAACGTCGTCGAGCACCGATCGGATGTCCACATGGCGAAGCTCGGAGCTCAGGCTTCCCGATTCGATCCGGGACACTGAAAGCAGGTCGTCAATCAGACGACCAAGCCGGCGCGACGAATCATGAATGTGTTCGAGCGCCTCTCTCGACCGCTTGGAGTCGAGGTCAGTTCGCGACAACAGCAACTCCGAAAAACCGCGGATCATCGTAAGAGGCGTCCTGAGTTCATGGGAGACGGTCGACACGAGCGAAGACTTGAGCTCGTCCACCTCGCGCTCGCGCGACACGTCACGGATCACCGCGACAGCTCCGCTCAGTTGCCCGTCTTCTCCGATAAGCGGAGATGCGGTAACCGCCACGGGCACGCTCGTACCGTTCGTTGCGAGCAGGGACTGATTGAAGCCGTGGCTGGCGACCACGCGCCGCTGGGTCAGAGCCTTCCCTACTGCCGAGTCCGACCAGGTCACCGGCTGGTTCCGGTCTTCTACGAACGGGAACGCCTCGGTCC
>JBAPRR010000047.1:0-10514 GCA_049281195.1 Acidimicrobiales bacterium | reverse complement strand
GTTTCCCACAGAGCTTGGATCACCCTTGCGCCGAGCGCGAGGCGCTGGCGGTCCTCCGGGACGTGGCGGTCGAAGAATTCGCGGAAGGCGAACGATCCGACTCCGAAGATCACGAACAGGAACCCCGCGGTGACCCAGGCGACATGTCCCGAGTGCGACGTGCCGGCCGCGGGACGCATGAGCACCTCGATGAGGAGGAACGCACAGATACAGAAGGTCGCGACCCACGCTCCTCTATGCCAGTTGTAGAGGTCATGTCCGGGCATGAAGCGCAGAGGAAGTAGCGATATGACGAGACCGGTTATGCCCGCGACGAAGACGGTAGCCAACATCTCGTCGAGGATCACAAGGATGAAAGACGCACCGCTGTGCATGGCGGCGTGGTCTACCGGGACCCAGATCAGCCAGGAGATGATAGAGACACAGAGGACCGCGAACGCGGTCACACAGACGAGCTGACCCTCCTGGCGTTTCTTCAACTCGGCTGAGAACACCACCCCGGCGATGATCCCGTAGAGGTAACCGGGTTGGAAGTCGGCGATCCGCGACATCAGAACGCACAGAATCGTGACCACCAGACCAGCGGGCAGCGCCTTGAGCTTCGCCGACGCGTCGGTGTGCGTGCGCAACCTGTACCACCGCGCCACCAGGTAAGCCACCGTTATCGAGATCACTACGGCCAGCAGTGTGGCGATGAACTGCTCCACGGATCCGGTGTTGAATCCGAACGTCGGGCTCCTGAGCGCCGCGAGAAGCGAACCGACCACGACCACCAGTGCGAATCCCACCTCGTCGCTTCGACTCGACCGCGGGACTGAGACACGCGATCGGATCTTGTCCAGACGGCGGGTTCTTCGACGGGCAAGGACCGCTATCTCGTCGTAATTCTCCTGGAATGTGTTGTTGAAGAGCTGGGCCGGAAACGTCAGCGCGACGAGCGCGGCGACGGTGATGGAGACGTTTATGACGGTGCGGACCGATCCGCTGAAGGCGTTGCCGGGTGTGGGCAGGCTGGTGATCGGTGACACTGGCTTCGAATTGGAAGGAGTGGGGAACGCCACGTTGAAGCCAGCTGAAGTCGTGGCGACCTCGTAGACATCGGTGCCATCAGCGGCGTAGTACACGAGCCCCGGTGGCCCGTCGGCGATGAAGTTCGCGCAGCCTTGCGCCTTGTAGATGGTCGGCTTTCCATCGGACGAAAGAAAGCCATCCTGGGGTGCCAGGCACCCGAACCAGGCGCTTACGAACCACAGCCTGCCGTCGGAACCGGCCACCATCGCCTGCGGGTTGTAGCTGGTGTTCCAGACCAACTTCATCTTCGAGCCGTCAGTCTCGTATACGCCGTTTCCATACGATTCCCAGATATGACCGTCGGGTCCGACTATCAGCGGACCTCCGGCGCTCGGCTCGTCTACCCGAGCGAGAACGCCACCACCGGGGTTCTCCTCCACCAATTGTTCGCCGACATTTTTGTAGAGGGCGTCGGTCCAGAAATCCCCGTCACGGAGCGCCAGAACCTCTGTCAACCCTGTCGCACCGGGCAACGACAGGTGGCTTATCCGACCGCTTGGGGTTATGAACCCGATGGCGTCGTCCGGACTGGTCTCTGTGAACCAGATGCCATTCGGCCCGGAAGACAGGCCGGTGGGATTCGCAGTGGCGTCGGCCAGCCTGAAAATGGTTGTGGTGTGGGTCTGCACCGAGAACCGTACGACTGCGGCGTGCTGAGTCGGATTTGATGTGGTCGAAGCCGCTGCATCCACGAACCAGAGGTTCCCGTCGGATCCCACGACCATGCACTCGCTCGAACCAGGGCTGAACCCGGCAAGTGGCAGCGAATAATGCGCGATCACCTTGCTCCCGCGGATCTCCCACATCGAGGTCGGTCCATTGGGGTTGAGCACCCACATGTCGCCGTCGGCGGTCTCGACGAGGCATTTGGCCTGAACCGTCTGGCCTAGGAAGATCGTCCTTACCGCGCCGATTCCACGGTTCGGTGGATTCGGCAGGGCGGCCCAAGCGGCGGTGGAGAACGCCAGGCCGAACGCGAACACGGCGGCGACCACCACCATGAAGCGCGCCGGCACAGAGGCATGACCCTTTCCACCGGTCACACCGCCGATCGATCTTTGTGCCGGCTCCTGGGTCCGCCGGAACATCCCGACCTCCTACTGCCTCGCCGATGCAGTCTGATGTCCGCCTGTCACGATACTGATTTTCGTATGCTCAGCGCCTACGACACTCAGAACCCGAAGCCGGGAATGGCCCTGCAGTCCCCGTAGCGCTGCTTTCATCTGCATCGTCATCGTCTTGAGCGCGGCGGCGTGCTCGGGGACTCACGCGGCGTCGGTCTCCCCCACCACCCCGCCGGCTCACAGCGCTTCGCCCACCCACAACGCCGCACCGGCGGATTTTCCTGCGGTTCATCCCCCGTACAACGTGGGCGTCGAGATGCTCACCTTCGTCGATCACTCGCGGAGCACACCCGCCAATGGAACCGCTCCATCGACCCCCTACCGCACCTTGCCGGCGTACATCCTTTATCCGGCTACAGGCGCCCCGGCTCAGAAGCCGGTAACGGGAGCCGCGCCTTCTCAAGTCGGTGCACCGTTTCCTGTGATCATCTTCGCTCACGGCCTCGACTCGAACGGTCCCATCTACGGGCCGCTTCTGTATGAGTGGGCCAGAGCCGGATTTGTGGTCGTTGCTCCGACATTCCCGCTGTCGAACATCGCGGCCCCTGGAGGAGCAACTGCAGCGGACCTCGTCCACCAGCCCGCCGATCTCTCCTTCGTGCTGACCCAGGTCCTGCAACTGTCTACATCAGCCGGCAACCCCCTGACCGGAATGATCGACCCCCGACGCATCGGCGCAGTCGGGCATTCACTCGGGGCCATGACGGTGCTCGCGTGGGCGGAGAACACGTGCTGTCAGGATCACCGAGTCGATGCTGCGGTGATAATCGACGGCACCGAAACTACCTTCGGAAACGGCAAGTTCTTCGCCGGCCGGACAGTGCCGATACTTGTCATCCACGGCACTGCGGATCAGACCATCCCCTACGCGAACGGGAAGAAGATCTACGAGGACGCCAAGACTCCCAAGTACTTCATCAGCCTTATCGGCGCGCCCCACGTGTCGTTCCTGCAGTTCTCTCTCACCCCTCAGCCTCCGACCAAATGGGAGAACGTCGATGTTCAGGGGGTGGTCGACTTCCTCGATGGTGAGCTGGATCACGATGCCGCATCGTTGAAGAGCCTGTCCACGGTGGCGAACGTCGCCGGTATCGCGAAGCTCCAGTCCGACCCCTGAGGTTCAGTCACCGGCCAGCTCGCGCTGAAGCTGTCCCAGGCCGACCAGCCCGAGCTCGAAAGCCCGCTGGTGGAACCGCTTCAAGTCAAACGTTGCGCCTTCAGTGGCGCGCACCTTCTCCCTCGTCTCCAACCACACGCGCTCTCCGACCTTGTAGCTGATCGCCTGGGCCGGCCAACCGAGATATCTGACGACCTCGCTCGCCATGAATGCTTCGGTGCGCCTGCCGGCGTCGACCATGAAAGGAAGGGCCAGCTCGGGCGTCCAGGTCTCACCGGGGTGATACGGCTGACCGGACGGGATCTCGAGCTCCAGATGCATGCCGATATCGACGATCACCCGCGCCGCGCGGTGGGCTTGCGCCGCGAGCATCCCGAGCAGGTAGTCGGGGTTCTCGAGGTAGCCGAGCTCGCCCATCAGCCGCTCGGCATAAAGGGCCCAACCCTCGATGTGGCCGGAGACCAACGCCCTGTGGCGTTGGAAGGAATTCAGACTGTCTCCCAGCCAGGTGGTGTAACCAAGCTGCAGGTGATGGCCGGGCACCCCTTCGTGATACGCGGTCGATACCTCGACCCACAGCGGGAACTGGTCCTTGTCCAAAGGCGGATACCAGGTGCGGCCGGGTCTCGAGAAATCTTCACTCGGCCGCGTGTAGTACATCGCCGCCGCGGAACCGGGAGGAGCGATGCGCGCCTCCACCGTTTTGAC
The DNA here is from genome assembly GCA_049281195.1 of Acidimicrobiales bacterium. Classification (GTDB taxonomy): domain Bacteria; phylum Actinomycetota; class Acidimicrobiia; order Acidimicrobiales; family CAVXTF01; genus JBAPRR01. The sequence goes on along the minus strand of JBAPRR010000047.1, from coordinate 6,494 downwards.
CGGATCGGGAATGTCGAAGTGCATGCCCGACAGATCGGCGATGGCGCCGTCCATCAACTCCTGGAGCCATGCGATCAGGTTGTCGATCCCCTCGATGCTGCGCGCTGGATCGGTCTCGAGTAGCTCTATGGCACCGTCCAGCCCTCCACCGGGCGCGATCTGTTCGGACACGTCTCTCATCTGTGCCTGGATGCGGCTGAGCTCGTCCCATCCCCACGCGTAGGTTTCCTCGAAGTCGAGATCGATGCCCGTCCACCGCCTGCAGGCGATCGTGTACCGCTCACGACCGACGGCGTCGACGTCGGAAGCAGCCTTCAGGTAGTCGGTCTTAAGGAACTCGGACAATTGCAGGTATGAGGCGTCCGCCGCTTTGGCCAGGACCCCGAGGTGCTCACTCAGAGCATCGTCGGGCGCGGCGGCGACATATCTGGTGAAATATCCCTCGCCGGTTTCGGCTGTCTGCCTTGCGCAGGCCAATGCCTGTCTCTTTGCGGCCACGATGCCTCGCTCGATCCCGAGGCTCAGCGACGTGCGGAAACTCTCCAGCGCGTCGGGTACGTGAGCCATCCGGCTGGCAATCTCCTCCCAGTCTTCGGAACTCGAGTGAGGCAAAAGCTCGAAAACGCCTTGCGTCACGTGATACGGGCTTCCGAACACCCGGAGCTCGCGCATCCATTCCCCTGCGTCATGCTGATCTGTTTCGACGCCCAAGCGCTCTTTGATGCTTTCTGCAGCAACTCGATCCCGGTCATCGGAGATTGATTCTTTTGATACGGCGGTCACCAGATCGCGACCGAGCTGGGCGCGTTCGGACTGAGCCTCGGGTCCGAAGTCGGTGAGACCTTCGGGAGGGTCCGACAAGCCCATCCCGATGGCCGCGGTCGGGCTCAGCTCGGCGTATCTGCGCAGATAGTCGTCGGAAAGCTGGTCGATCTTCGAGCTTCTTTGGACCACAACTGCTCCTTTCGGATGACTTCGTCGTAGCGAGTTCTGCGAGTTCCGTCATCCGATGTTGTCACGCTGGCCGGTGGGTCCGTGCCCGACGGCGTGGCGTGTACCGTCGGCGCTGTGACCGCCGAAGTCCGGATAAGAGAGGGCAATGCCAGCGACTTCGAGTCCTGGTTCGCGCTGTTCGACGCGGTGGCCTCTGAGGGGAAATGGATCGGGCGCGAGGGTCCGGTCGACCGGGCGGCTGCCGGAGCGGGTTTCGAGGGTTACATGGATCTCGAGCGGCGCATCCACTTGTTCGCCGAGTCGGACGGGCGTGTGATCGGGAATATCAGCGTCCAGGCAGACAGGGGTGTGGCGGACATCGGGATGATGGTCGACTCGAACTGGAGAGGGCAGGGCGTGGGAACCCTTCTGCTCGAAAGCGCGATCGGATGGGCGCGCGACCACGACTGCTACAAGGTCGCTCTGCAGGTGTGGCCCCATAACGAAAGGGCCATCGCCCTCTACACCAGGTTCGGTTTCGAAGAAGAGGGCCGGCTCCGCCGGCACTACCGCAGACGCAACGGAGAGCTGTGGGACGCAGTCGTAATGGGACTGATCCTGGACGACGTATCCCCGGGATCGCCGTACTGATTGCGCCTCCGTTCCTGTCACTTCTGAAACTTCGTCAACGTCAATCACGAACCGTTCTCCGACATCAGCTCGAGCGGCTTCAACGACGTAGATGCCTCTAACAAGGTGGAGATCAGGACCAGCGCCCTGACGCATGGAAAAACCTTCACATTGACCTACTTCAGGAACTCCTGAAGTTCATCTTGCGATGCGTGGCCGTCGTGTCGAGGTCGGTGACAGGCTGACCGGAGGCTGACGCCATAGCTGCAAGCGCGCCGTCGAGCAGCATGAGGTCCCTACCAAGGAGGGCATCCGGTCTTGGCGGAGCCGACTGTCCTGGTCCGTCCCCCTCGGTCGGTTCGTCTGCGAATAGCGAGGCAGACCGGACGTAGGGCTTCGCCGTCGCGGTCCCCGTGAGATGGTCATGAAGCGCCGACGCTGAAGCTAATAAGGCCCGGGATCCGGTGGCGATCCGCTCAGACGGTTGAGCGATGCTTTGTGGCGCCGACGACTTCGGTATGGCCGCGGCGTCGATGACCACGTTCCTGCCGTAGAAACGGGCCGCCGATGACGCAGCGAGCAGGCGCGACGTCCAAACATCGGGATCCGACCATGGGACCCCGCTCAAAGGCTCTGCGGTCTGCACCAGCGCCTGGTATGCCGCGTCAACGTGACGCGCGGCAGACCGGAGATCAGGAACGGCCGAAACAGAGTCCGACACCCAGTCCACAGCCTGGGAGACCAGAAGCTCCAGAGTTTCGACCAGCTGGGCTGCCGCCACTGTCACCACCCGACCGGTGCGAAGGGGAACCACCAGTAAGACAGTGACGATTGCCGCACCGGCGCCCACCATCGTCTCGACCAGGCGTTGGGTGAGGAGCCCGGTCGAGAACTCGCCGAGTGACAGATAAACCTGCGAAATCGAAACCGTGATGGCCATGGCCATGAACGCGTACTCCACACGCAACATGTACATGCCTACGAACAGCGCGACGACCACGATCACGACCGACCAGAAGCTGTGGTGGCCGACCAGTTCCGCAAGTCCAGCCCCTACCAGGATTCCGGCGAGCGTGCCGACGACGCGCGATATGGCCTTTCGGATCTGTTCCCCTGACGTGTTCGTTCCCATCAAGGCCAGCAACGCGGCAATCACCGCCCAGTAGAAGCGGGGCGGGTCCAGAGCGTCCCCGGCGACAATGGCCACTCCGGTAGCCACAGCAACCTGTAGTGCCGCCCTTACATACAGCGGCAATCGCAGACCGGACCGTCCGCCGGTAGCAGACGATGCTTCCATGCTTACCTCCGCGGAGCCCAGAAGTGATCCGGCGCGCAGGTGTACCGCCGGTTGGAACGGTTCGCCGGCCGCCGGATCCGGCTCCGCTTCAGTGGTCGGATCAACAGTAAGACTATGCAGCTCGACAAGGGTGTCTACGGTGCCGATCAAGCGGTAGAGGACGACGGTGGTGGTGCGGTTCAAGTTGTCGGTACCGCGGAGCGCGTCACGGAGCTCGACGATGGAAGAGCGAGCCGCCCCCAGGTCATTCGTGGCCAGCGCGTCGAGTGCGCGCTGTACCGGCTCTACGAATGCCGGCTCCAGTTGGGCGTCGGCCAGCGCCAGGGCGAAGCGGGCCAGATTCGTGGTGGCCAGTTCGATGTCGAACAAATGCTGGCGAAAGGCTGATCCCCTGGCTACAGGCAGGTCGGCCTGTGCCAGTTCCCCTTCGATGATCAACGCCGATTCGTCCAACCGAACGAGCTCGCGGTGAATCGACCGGGCGCTATTGGTTGTGGGCTCGCGGAAAGCCGCAGACGCCAGGCTGACCAGATGGCGCGAGCGCGCAGAGAAGGACCGTAAGGCCCGGGCGAGCCGGCGCGTCGGCGAAGGTCGAAACGCAATCAACCGCACCAAGGCAGACACCCCCACCGCTACCGCCACCACAGCGATCAGCCGCGGGACCGCGGAAGTGGTGAATGCCGGTGAAAGAAAGAACCCGATGAAGTAGCCCGTGAAGAGGAGCACCGCGCTCATCGCTCCCCGAGGTCCGAAGCGTCTGCAATATGTTCCGCCTGCCATCAACACCACCATCACGATGAGCGCCACTGTCCGATGGGGGCCGAGCACCAGGCCGAGACAGAGTGCTGCGGTCATGGTGACGGCGATGTATGCGAGCGTCACCAACTGGCCGCGAATGGTCCCCTCGTTGGCATTCATGGCACCCATCAGGCCGACCAAACCTCCGAGCAACAAGACGATCACCACCGCGTCGTGGCGCTCGGCCGCAAGGCTGGCCGCGGACAGTCGAATTGCCGACGTTCCAGGTCCGAGTGGATGGGCCAGGTGGGCCATGATCCACTCAGCAAGAAGGACAACAGCGATCGAGAACGCACCACGCGTCGCCATGAGCAAACGGTTGAAGCCGGGGTCGGATCCGGCGAGCCTGTCGACTCCCATCCGGAACCACGGCTCGGACGACAGGCCGTGGCCCGAGCGACTGTCGGCCATCAGTAGTACTGGACGAGACAGAACTCGTGATCTTCGGGATCGGTCATCACGACGACGACTCCTTCGGTGTAGTCGTGTCGTTGGTCCGTGAGTCGTCCCCCCAAGGTGATCACCCGGTCGATGGCTTGGTCGATTTCGTCGACCGTCACATCGAGATGGATACGAACCTTGCCCTCTTTGGGTTCTGTCACCGGTTGAAATACGAGCCGAGGCTGCGCGTCACCGCGCTGACCTAAGTACACCCAGCCCTCTTGCGATGGGCCCTGTTCACGATCGAGCAGAGCGCTCCAGAACCGGGCCACCAGAACGGGATCCATGCAGTCGATCGTCACCCCGGACCACACATTTGGCATTCCGGCACGATACGACGAGAGGGGAGGAATTCGGAAGGCCGTGATACCGTCTTGTCTGACGCAACAAGTAACCACTAGGTAGGGGAAGCCGGTCGAAATCCGGCGCTGGTCCGCAACCGTAGGTAGTACGCCGCCAGGCGTCTACAAGCCGGGATACCTGCCCTGTGATCAGCTCCTACTGTCGAGACACATGGACCGGGGCTCGGTTGTACTCGACTTCCTCGGTTGAGCCGCTTCCGGGTCGTGGCCCGGGAAGCGAGAACAAGTGAAGATCCTCCGTCTGGCGTCTGCAATCGCATCTGCTGCGCTTTTGACACTCTTGATCGCGGGCGCCGCGGCTGCAACCCCACCATCAGGAGGTGACCTGCCGCAGACGCTTCCGGCTCGAGCCGCCTCGGCGTGGCTGGTGAGCCAGTTCAACACAGAAGGTTTCATCCCCACCGCGCCGGGATCCGTCCATGCCGACCTTTCTTCGACGTCACAAGCCGTGCTCGCACTGTCGGCCGCGAACTACGACCTGAGCCTGGCCAAGGCAGCTGTTTCGTATCTGGAGTTACACGTGAACGCCTACGTCACTGTCGGGGGCGCGGACGGTCCGGGACAACTGGCGATTCTGATTTTCGACGCCGAAGCGGTCGGCGTGAACCCGGAGAGTTTCGGGACCACGGACCTGGTTTCGCGCCTGCTTGCTACACAGCAGACCAGCGGGCCAGACGAAGGTGCATTCGGAACCGAGACTCAGCTGACCGACGAGTACACCGGCACTTACGACCAGGGTCTGGCATTAGCGGCGTTGGCGGCGGCCGGTACACGTGGGACCAGCCAGACCGAATCAGCAGTCGACTGGCTCATCGCGCAGCAATGCCCTAATGGTGGATGGACGCTCCCAGATATAGCCGACGACAGTTGTAGTGCGAGTCCTGCGAGCTTCGAGGGTCCCGATACCAACTCGACTTCCTTAGCCGTGGAAGGTCTGGCCGCACAGGACGCGCTCACCTCATCTGTTTCTTCGAGTGCCCTGGAGTTCTTTTCGAACACCGAGCAATCAGATGGCGGTTGGGGCTACACCCCTGACGCCACTGCAACGCCAACCGACCCCGACTCAACATCCATGGTGATTCAAGGCTTGCTGGCAATGGGCGTCTCACCCACGTCGGCCTCGTTCTCAAAGGGTTCGGCGAATCCGGTATCGACCTTGCTGTCGTTCCAGTTCACTTCAGGAACGAGTGCGGGAGCCTTCTACTACCCTCCCGCACCAGCTCCCGCTAACTCCCTGTCCACTGAGCAAGCGGTTCCCGCTCTCGAGGCACTCTCGTTCCCGTGGGGAACTTCGGGACGCGGTTACCGGGAGGCCGCGTCGGACGGAGGTCTCTTCAGCTTCGGCAACTCTTCGTATCTCGGATCGATGCGCGGGCTCAGGTTGAATGCACCGGTGGTAGGGGTCGCGTCTACGCCCGACGGGAACGGCTACTGGGAGGTGGCATCGGACGGCGGGGTGTTCAGCTTCGGCGACGCCAGGTACTTCGGTTCTGAGGCCGGCCACAAGCTCAATGCGCCGGTGGTCGGTATCGCGTCCACGCCCGACGGCAACGGCTACTGGCTAGTGGCGGCAGACGGCGGCGTTTTCGGCTTCGGAGACGCCTCGTATTTCGGTTCTATGGGCGGTCGTGCGCTCGCCAAGCCGGTGGTGGGGATGGCGTCGACTCCTGACGGCAATGGCTACTGGCTGGTGGCTGCAGACGGTGGGATCTTCAACTTCGGAGACGCCTCGTATTTCGGTTCTATGGGCGGTCGTGCGCTCGCCAAGCCGGTGGTGGGGATGGCGGCCGGTCTCGGGAGAACGCTTTAGAAGCGGTGGCAGATTCATGACCGAAATGAACGCAATCTCCCCCAGACAGCGTCGCGGGTTTCATAAGTCCCTCCTCTGCGTCGCGTTGATCGGTTCGTGCTGCATCCTGGGAAGCGTCTGGCACCCAGGCACGGCACAAGCGGACCCTATGAGCGAGTGCAGCACCACCACCGGAGAGATCGTGGTGGTCGATTTCGCCCCGTGGGGAGGCGACATAGAGAGG
>JBAPRR010000046.1:0-3669 GCA_049281195.1 Acidimicrobiales bacterium | reverse complement strand
GATGAGTGACGACCCGAACACCGAGACCGCGTTGATCGAAGGCGGTGACCCGGACATGAGCGCGATGCAGGAAAAAGCAAAACGGCACCTGTGGATGCACTTCTCCCGAATGGGTGCGTACGAGGATCACGACATTCCCGTAATAGTCCGTGGTGAAGGACCCTACGTGTGGGACCACCGTGGCAAGCGTTACCTGGACGGCCTCGCCGGCCTGTTCACGTCACAGCTCGGCCACGGCCGCATGGAGTTGGCCGAAGCAGCCGGCAAGCAGGCAGGGGAGCTCGCGTACTTTCCGATCTGGACCTACGCGCACCCGAGGGCGATCGATCTGGCAGACAAGATCGCAAGCCTCACCCCTGGCGACCTCAATCGGGTGTTCTTCACGACCGGCGGATCGGAGGCCGTCGAATCCGCGTGGAAACTTGCCCGTCAGTACTTCAAGGAGACCGGTCAACCGGGAAAGACCAAGGTCATCAGTCGCAATGTCGCCTACCACGGGACGACCATGGGGGCTCTGTCCATCACCGGGGTGACAGCGATCCGCTCGGTTTTCGAACCGCTCGTCCCGGGCGCGATCAAGGTCCCGAACACCAACTTCTACCGGGCTCCCTACTTCGAGGACGACATCGAGGCGTTCGGGCGCTGGGCCGCCGACGAGATCGATCGTGCGATCGAGCGAGAGGGCGCCGAAACTGTTGCCGCCGTTTTCCTCGAGCCGGTGCAGAACTCAGGTGGATGTTTTCCGCCGCCTCCCGGATATTTCGCCAGAGTGCGGGAGATCTGCGACAAACATGATGTCCTGCTGGTCTCGGACGAGGTGATCTGCGGATTCGGTCGCCTGGGTGAGTGGTTCGGCTCCAAGCGCTACGAATACCAGCCGGACATGATCATCGTCGCCAAGGGCATGACGAGCGCGTACGCGCCACTCGGAGCGCTCATCGCCAGCGATCGCATCATCGAGCCGTTTCTACACGGCACCAAGAGCTTCCTGCACGGCATCACTTTTGCCGGGCACCCGGTGAGCTGTGCAGTCGCTTTGGCGAACATCGACGTTTTCGAGCGCGAAGACATCCTGGGACACGTTCGTACCAACGAGGCCGCCTTCCGCGAGTCGCTTCAGACGCTGCTCAAGCTTCCGATCGTGGGCGACGTTCGCGGGGCCGGTTACTTCTACGGCATCGAACTGGTCAAGGACCAGGCCACCAAGGCCTCGTTCAGCGACGACGAGGCAGAGAAGCTGCTCCGTCAATACCTTTCCCCTGCTCTGTTCGAAGCCGGTCTGATCTGCAGGGCGGACGACCGCGGTGACCCCGTCATCCAACTCTCCCCGCCGCTCATCTGCGGTGAGGAGCAGTTCGCCGAGATGACCCAGATCCTCGAGAGCGTGCTTACGGAGGCTTGGCGCAGGCTCTAATCCTCCGTCGACTTCCTCTCTTGCCTTCAGTACTGCGGACCTTGATGTGACGCGACCAAATCTCCCCAGCGGGTCGCTGTGGTGGGATGCCCTCGGAGACGAGGTGTCATCCCGCCCCACGCTGGACGGAGATGTGGACGCAGACGTTGCGATCATCGGTGCCGGATACACCGGCCTTTGGACGGCGCTCTACCTGACTCAGGCTGATCCGAGCATTCGGGTAGTCATGATCGAGCGCGAGTTCGCCGGATTCGGCGCCTCCGGCCGCAATGGTGGCTGGTGCTCGGCCCTCTTCGCCACCTCGCACGAAACCATTGCGAAAGAACATGGCCATGACGCAGCGATGCGTCTGCACCGGGCGATGGTCCAGAGCGTCGACGAGGTGGGCAAGTCCGCGTCGTCGCTCGGGATCGACTGTCACTACGCCAAAGGGGGCACCGTCACCGTCGCAAGGACGGAAGCGCAGCTCGAGCGAGCCCGGACGGAGGTCGACTCGGCTCACAAATTCGGGTTGACCGAGGAGGACATCAGATTCGTAGGAGCATCCGAGGCGAAGGCCGAGCTCGGGGCCACGAATGTTCTCGGTGGCGTTCTGACACCCCACTGCGCGGCCATTCAACCGGCCCTTCTTGCTCGTGGCCTCGCCGCTGCCGTCGAACGCAACTCCGTAAAGCTGTTCGAATCGACGGCCGCGCTAGCGATCGAACCGGGAAGAGTTCGAACCAGTAGGGGAACCGTGACGGCTGACGTTGTTGTCCGCGCCACCGAGGGCTACACCGCCGAACTGACTGGAATGGAGCGGCAGGTCATCCCTGTCTACTCATTGATGGTCGCCACCGAACCATTGAGCGAGGACTTTTGGGCCGACGCCGGACTCCAACGACGTCAGACGTTCGCCGACCTAAGACACATGATCATCTACGGACAGCGCACCGCCGACGATCGCATTGCATTCGGAGGACGTGGTGCTCCATACCACTTCGGTTCCGCAATCCGTCCTTCTTTTGATCAGGACGCTGCTGTTCACGCCGCGGTCCGGCATGCGCTGATCGATCTGTTCCCATCCCTTTCATCCGCACGCTTCACGCATGCCTGGGGTGGACCACTCGGCATCACACGGGATTGGCACCCATCGGTCGGTTACAACCGATCCGCTGGGTTCGCATGGGCGGGTGGTTATGTCGGCGACGGCGTGTCGACCACCAACTTGGCCGGGCGGACACTGGCCGACCTGATCCTCAGCCACGACACCGACCTCGTTCATCTGCCCTGGGTCGGACACCGATCACGGCCGTGGGAAGGCGAACCATTCCGCTGGTTGGGCGTGAACGCGGGTCTCAGGCTTGCAGGGATCGCCGATCGAAGCGAAGAGCGCACCGGAAGGCCATCGCGAAGCGGTGCGTTGTTGGCTCGCCTGACCGGGAACTGACCAGTAGGTGACCGACGACGTGCTGGCTGATCAGATCGGTTATTACCGTCGCCGAGCGGGCGAGTACGACGTAACGGCCTACGGCGACCTTGAGGTGGCACGCACGCGCATCGAGCGCCTCGTCGCAGAGATGCATCCGAGCGGGAACGTGTTGGAGATCGCATGCGGCACCGGCTTGTGGACCGAGGCGCTTGCGAACCTGGCCGACACCGTGACAGCGATCGATGCCGCACCAGAAGCGATCGATATCGCTCGTTCGCGTATGAGATCGCCGACGAAGGTCACGTTCGAGGTCGCCGACGTGTTCTCGTGGACGAACTCAACCCGTTTTGATGTGATCTTCTTCTCGGCGTGGCTTTCCCATGTGCCGATGAGCAGGCTCGAACAGTTCTGGCAGCTGTTGCGCGGTCTGCTGGCAGTGGGAGGGCGGGTTCTGTTCATCGATGAGCATGTCGACGCGCGCGAGAAGGAGTCCTATGTCCCAGGACAGGACGAGATCATCGAACGTCGCCTGCAAAACGGCGAGACGTTCCGCATCGTCAAGAACTTCATCGATCCGTCGCGGCTCGAGGTCTCGCTGAGTGCGATGGGTTGGGATTGCGAGGTGCGCCGCGACGGAGGCGACTGGATATGCGGTGAGGCGCGTCCGGCGACGTAGCGTCGTCACTTCGGCGTCGGCGCCGCCGGCTGAGACATATACCGCCGGGCACTTTCAGGGTGAATGCGGAACCTCGGTGGTTCCGGGGCGCGGGGATGGGGATTCCGCGAGGTGTTCGATCTTGTGGGTGGGGAAGTGGATCTGCTCTGGTGGCCGTTACCGATCCGG
>JBAPRR010000045.1:0-5055 GCA_049281195.1 Acidimicrobiales bacterium | reverse complement strand
GACGCATTGCGACCCTCGTAAAGCAACAACAGGAAGCAGAAGCGGCGGCACAGGAAAGAGCCTTCGTCGCGGCACAGAAGAGAGCGCAGGAGCTCGCCGAGCAGCAGGCCGCGGCACAAGCAGCCGCACAGCGGGCGGCTGCGGCAGCCGCACAAGAGGCTGCATCTCAGGCTGTCTCGCAGACATCTCCCTCCGACCCGCCGCCGCCTGTCTCCGGATCGGGAGCAGGTGAGGACGCAGTTCGTGCAGCCGAAACGCAGATAGGCGTTCCCTACGTATGGGGTGGCGCTACGCCCGGTGTCGGATTCGACTGCTCAGGCCTGACCATGTGGTCATGGGAGCAGGCCGGTGTCTCTCTGCCCCACTCGGCTGCGATGCAGATGCAGGTGACCACTCCCGTGTCGATCAACGATCTGCAGCCAGGGGACCTGCTCTTCTATTACGACAGCCCCGGATACGTAGGGCACGTCACCATGTACGTCGGACCCGGCGAGATGATCCAGGCCGAGGAGACCGGCACCAACGTGATGATCACGCCGATCTGGTACGACAACCTGGCCGGCGCCGGTCAGCCCTGACCCTGAACTGAAGCTTCAGCCTCGCGTCATTCCCGGATCGGCGATCCATGCCGGCGGGAGCTTTCCGACCGAGCCCGGTTCACGTGGCCCCGGTGGCCTGGCGAAGCGGTACGCAGTGGGCTCCAGCCCGGCCTGAACCACAATCGCCTGGCCGGTCGCATCTCCGAGTACGCAGCCCATAACCGCGTCTGCAACCGACTCGGCATTGACCAGAGGAAAGCCGGACTCCTTCAACGCGTCACGGATCGCACCATCAATCATGGGCGTGTCCACGAGACCGGGACAGATCGCGTTGAGGGTGATCCCTTCTGCACCCAGCACTCGTCCGAGCGATCTGACCAAACCAACGACCGCGTGCTTGGTGAGGGTGTACGCCGCGTCGAGTGGGAAAGCGACGATGCCGGCGAGAGACGACGTCGCCACGATGGCCCCGCCTCCGCGTTTACGAAGCTCGGGGACGACCGCCCTCACCCCGAAGACCACACCGTCCTGATTCACGCCCACGATCCGCCGGTACTGCTCGTCGGTGAGTTCGGTGATGTCGGCGACCCCTGTGGTCACCCCGGCATTCAGGTAGGCGACATCGAGACCGCCGAACTGGTCGGTGACCTTCTCGATGATCCCGGGCCAGGCGTCGGATCGGCTCACGTCGGCGACGATCGCCAGCCCGCCGAGCTCCTCCGCGGCCGCAAGGGCGGCACCTTCATCGATGTCGACCACAGCCACCCGGGCGCCGGCAGCGGTGAGCTTGCGCGAAGTGGCGAGGCCGATCCCCGATGCTCCGCCTGTGACCAAGGCCACCTTGCCCTCGAGCGATTCCACCCGACAACGCCTCCCTCGGATCGTCTTTCCTGCCCGCGCCCGTCGTGGCGAGAACCGCACGACGCTACCCCTCTCGAATGCGAACGGTCGGACCCCCTCGCGACGGTGGGGCCGCTACGCTCTCGTAACCGTTCACCTGCGCCTTCGGGCGGAACTAGAGCCCTGTGAAACCGATCCCCGTCTCCTTCAATATCTGGAAGCTGAAGATCCACACCTACGGGATCGGGCTCGCCATCACCTTCTGGTTCGCCTTTCGCTACTTCGAGCGGCGGCTCCGCGACCACGGCTACCCGTATAAGTGGCTGGCCGGGGCTTTCGTGTGGATAATCGTGGCCGCGATCGTGGGTGCGCGTGCGATCCACGTGCTGGCCAACTTCTCGTACTACGAGAGCGATCCCGGACAGGTCTTCGCCATCTGGAACGGGGGACTTTCGTCTTACGGAGGCCTGCTCGGGGGCATTCCCACCGGGTTGATACTCGCCAAAAAGCGGTGCCCGAGTCTTCCGAGCATCAAGGCCATGGATCTGGTTTGTCCCGTGCTGATGGCGGCGTGGGGCGTCGGACGCCTACTGGGGCCCCAGCTGATGGTGTCTGGCGGGGGGAACGCCACCAAAGCGTGGTACGGCATGTACTACGCAGGCGAGGTCGGGAAACGGGTCCCGGTACCGATCTTCCAGTCGATCGAGTCATTCGTCATCTTCGGGATACTGATCTACCTGGAGCGACGCTTTCCGAAGCGTCCGAACGGGTTCATCCTCGCGGCGACGATGGCGTTGTGGGGCCTGGAACGCTTCGTGGAAGAGAACCTGTGGCTCAAGGACACCAGTCACATCGGCCAGTACGGGGTTCAGGCCACCGGTCTGGTGCTGTTCGCGGCCGGGGTGATCACAATGGTGGTCCTTCTTCGCCGCTTCCGCCGGCACGAAGAAGAGCACCCGAGTTCCGAAGGCGGAGACCCTGTGGTGGGGACGTCCGTAGATGGAGACTCTGGTGGCGGGGACTCTGGAGACGGAGATGGAGAAGGCGCAGGCGGGCATGGTGCCGACACGCCTGACCAACTGGTGACGAAGGCGACGGAGGAAGCTCCCGCCTGACCGGGTGATCCGATGCGTGCGTCCGCACACGCCCTGTGCGTCGAGGAACAAACTTCGTGGAGCAAGCATCGAGGAACAAACCTCGTGGAGCAAGCATCGAGGAACAAACCTGGAGGATGAATTTTTTAGAGTTGATAAGCCTGTACTTATCAGTTTGCCCTTATCAGTTAGGAATACCGATCGGGACAGGTGATCAGGGGGGCCCTGCGGGCCCACGATCGGGGACGCGGGCCCAGTCACTTCCGCGGTCAGTTGACCAGCTGACCTTCCTGTTCGCCTTTCGCCTTCCCCACAAGGGTGTTGTTGAGCTTCGGCATGATCCGTGCGAGGTCTTCGATCTCTTCACGGCTCCAGTCCTTGAACATCTCCGCGATGGCAGCGAGCCGCGCCTTTTCGACGCCATGCATAACGCGCCGGCCCGCTGCGGTGAGGGTGATCGTCCAAGAACGCCGGTCTTCCGGATCGATGTCGCGCTTTACGAAGCCGCTCGATTCCAAAACGGCGATCTGACGCGTGACGGTCGAAGAATCGAGGTGGAGCACCACCGCCAGTGCGTTCAGGCTGCTCGGACCCAAAAGGTCAAGGGTCCGAAGCGCGATGTATCCGGCGCGGTCTACGTGAACGAACAGTGAACTCTTTCGCCCGAACGTCTCGAGGTGACGGACCAGCTTCGTCAACTCGATCTCGATGACGCCCAGCTCATCGTCGACATCTGCGGACGGACGCACCTTGGCGTTCTGAGTACCCATGTGGCACGGGGAGTCTAGGCCCGAGCCTCGGACGGCTACACTTAAACCAGTTGCCTGGCACATACAAGTGATGTTCCAGGATGCTCCCCGACCCACGCAGGTACCCGCTATGACGCAGCTGGCCGCCGCCGGCGAGGCAAGTCCCAAAAACGATCGCTACAAGTGGATCGCGCTCTCCAACACCACGTTGGGGATCCTGATGGTGACGATCAACCAGTCGATCCTCCTCATCTCGCTCCCTGACATCTTCCGCGGCATCAAGCTCCAGCCGCTCGCTCCAGGGAACACCTCGTACTTCCTCTGGATCTTCATGGGCTTTTTGCTCGTCACGGCCGTCCTCGTCGTGAGCCTGGGCCGCGTGGGCGACATGTACGGGCGCGTGCGCATGTACAACCTCGGGTTCGCCGTCTTCACCGTTTTCTCGATCCTTCTTTCGGTTACCTGGATGACAGGGGCCGGAGCTGCGTTGTGGATCATCTTGATGCGCGTCGGTCAAGGCGTCGGCGGAGCGTTCCTGTTCGCGAACTCCAGTGCCATCATCACTGACGCGTTTCCCGACAAAGAGCGCGGGAAGGCGATGGGTATCAACGGCATCGCACTCGTCACCGGCTCGTTCATCGGCCTGATACTCGGTGGGGTGCTCGCTCCTGTCGAGTGGCACCTCGTGTTCCTGGTGTCGGTGCCGTTCGGCTTGTTCGGGACGGTCTGGGCGTATCTCAAGCTGCATGACAACGGCGTCCGGGTCAAGACGTCGATCGACTGGTGGGGAAACATCACTTTCGCCCTCGGTCTTACCGCAGTCCTCATCGGGATCGTCTACGGGCTACTCCCTTATGGCGGGCACACGATGGGCTGGACGAGCCCGTTCGTCCTAAGTTGCGCCTTCGGAGGACTCGCCGTCCTCGCCATCTTCGTCATCATCGAGTTCAGGGTGGAGAACCCGATGTTCCGACTCGAACTGTTCAGGATCCGTGCGTTCTGTACAGGAGCACTCGCCACTCTGCTCGCGGCAGTTGGACGAGGCGGGTTGCAATTCATGTTGATCATCTGGTTGCAGGGGGTGTGGCTGCCCCAGCACGGATACGACTTCGCGCGCACACCTCTATGGGCCGGAATCGCATTGGTCCCCCTCACCGTGGGATTCCTCATCTCGGGGCCGATCTCCGGCCTGCTCGCGGACCGATACGGCGCGAGAGGAATAGCGACAATCGGTCTGGTGGGATCCGCCGCCTCTTATCTGCTGTTGGAAACGCTGCCGATGAACTTCGACTACATCGATTTTGCAGCCATCGTCTTCGCTTTCTCGGTTTTCGCCGGAATGTTCTTCACGCCGAACCAGACCGCGGTCATGAACAGCCTCCCTCCCGATCAGCGTGGAGCAGGTGCCGGCATGAATGGGACGTTCATGAACTCGGCCCAGGTCCTCTCGATCGGAGTGTTCTTCTCCATCGTCACTCTGGGGCTCGCCTCTTCCTTGCCGGGCAATCTGGCGCACGGGTTGATTGCACAGGGAGTGCCGGTGGCTCAGGCCCAAAAGCTGGCCCACCTGCCTCCCATCGGAACCCTGTTCGCATCGTTTCTGGGCTTCAACCCGATCGCCACCGAAGTCCCGCACAGCGTCCTCGCATCGCTTGGAACCGCGCGGGCTAATTACCTGACGGGACGAAGCTTCTTTCCACAGTTGATCTCATCCTCGTTCCAGCAGGGTCTGCGCCTGGCGTTCGACTTCGCGGCCGGGATCACGTTGGTCGCGGCAGTGGCCTCGTGGTTCCGAGGCGACAAGTACATCCATTCATCGGAAGAGTCCGTGAT
>JBAPRR010000044.1:0-5997 GCA_049281195.1 Acidimicrobiales bacterium | reverse complement strand
GGCGAGGAATCCTCAGCAAGAAGAGCACGAACCCCTCGGGGGAGAGGTCTTCGAGTTCCTCGAGGGTCACATCTGCGAGACCGACTTGACGAGCTGGCACGGACCCGAGCTTGCTTATTGCTTTCCGGAACGGTGAGTCCTTGGAGCAGACTCGTTCTTGAAGGTCAATGAGAGTCGCGGTCGCCACCAGGTCGCCGTTCAATGCGTTGTCAACGGCGTAAGGAAGTGCGACCAGCTGTTCGACCTTCCAACGATGCCGAGCTTCGTTCGGAGGCACCCACTCTCGAAGTACCGGCAAGTACTCACGAATGGTCCAGCGGACGGCGACAGCCCCACGTTCGAAGAAGTCGGCCAGCGCTTCGGCCCTTACCGTTTCGCAGATGTCGTCGGTTGAGCGGAACTCGCTGTCGGCCTCGATCACTGCGATGAAAGCTAGTTGTGGCAAGTCGTGGATCCGCGGACCTTTGAAGACCCGAGACGCCCTAGCGGATCACTCTTCCAGTGCCGATACATGGGCCCTGCTAGGGGGCCCGAGTTCCGTGGTGGGCGCGATCTCGGGCGCGACCGGACGGGCAAAGACGGTCATTCGGGGTCGCCAGCGGTCACCAGGTCCTATTGGCAACCCTTGGCAACGACCTCGTCTTTCTCGCATCCTGGCTGGTCAAAGGAGTGTCCATCAGACGGTCTTAGGCAAACCACCAGGTTGCGGGTTCGATTCCTGCCGGGGGCTCCATCCATTCCATTCCACCAGAACGGTTCCACCGCTGGCATCCATCGTTCCTGACGTTTCTCACTTGGGTCCGAAGCCGGCCCCTTTGAGCATCCGCCGAAGATCGACGACCTGCTGCTCGTTGATGTCGTCATGTCGCGGGGCATCGAACGTCTGAGTCTCGGATCCCAATGTCACAGTGAAGCGGCCGTCGTGCTCCCTTGTGACGGTGCCAACGCCTTCGAGGAGCGACAACACGTCGTGCCACTCGATGTTGTGGCTGACCGGATGTCCGAAAATCTTCTCCACCGTTGCCTGATGATGGGAGTCCAGCTTGCCATCTTCTGTCAATTCAGCCTCCAGACTGTTAGGTGGACGTCCAACTTTCGGAGAAGGTCAGACGCCTGGATCCGTACCACGCTCGGGTTGCGTGCAAGAGCAGAGTATCGGTGAGATGGACGCTAAGCACCGCTGAGCATTGTGTTTCTCAGCTCCGTCGCTGCCGAGGAGTGCTCTGCTCCACCAATCGGGTTCATCATTGCGCTCCCGGACGAACTCCAAACGGCCGCGGCCTGATCGGGCCGCTGACAGCAGAACTTCACAGTTCCTTGGCCACCATCAGGTAGTGGTGAATCAGCCCAGCGCCTTGCTCTGGTAGCGGCCGATCAACTCGCGGGCCGCCCGACGACGCGCCCGCTCGTCCCCATCGGCGTCCGGGACCATCGCCCCACTCATCAGCCAAACCGCAATGGACATCGAATACGAAAGCAGCATGCCGCATGGCTCTTAGGGAACAGACCGCTACCCATATACATTTCGAGGTCGTGAGAACGACCTCGAAAGGCTTACTTCGATGTGCCGCCTTGCTGGTGATCCCAATCGCGCTGAGCGGCTGCTCCACCACGTCACCGAACAGCGCCCCGGCGAAGCAAGGGTCCGCCCCCAAGTCCGCCGCTTACGTACTAGGAGCAGACCACGACTGCATCGTCGCGGGCAGTGCTCATCCGACCATCGATTGGTCCGACCTCCAGAACCCCATCCTGTCCACGCCTGACGCGGGTGAGAAGGATCAGGTGATGGTCTGGTTCGGTAACAGGTGGCACATGATCTTCAGCTACGTTCGAAATGATCCATCCGTTCCCGGTGGCGTGTACTGGGATATCGCCACGTCGTCGAGTCCGGACATGGTCACCTGGACACAACCGGATCCTTGGCCCGCCCAGTCAGGAGCGCTGGGCGTGGCCGGTCCTCAACTTGTTCAGAATCCACAGGGTGACTTTGTCGTTACGTATCAATCTGATCCCGGGCAGAGGAATGGAGATCAGGATCGCCTCTACTACCGGACCACCGATGACTTTGTGAAGTGGAGCGCGCCGCATCCACTAGCACAGTCATTAGCAACGGCCCCAGGCGATCGAATGATCGACGGCTCGCTCGCATGGACCGCAAACGGATTGATTCTCGGATACAAGGCTGGACTCGAAGGTTCTCAACAGGCGTTCGAGATCGCGTGGTCTCCGAACGGGTCACTCGAAGGTCCTTGGCAGTACATCGGAAAGCCTGACATCGTCGTTAACGGAGACACCGTGGAGAGATATGAGTTCTTAAACATTGAAGGCGCGTGGCACCTCATGGCGACCTCCAACCTTCTGGATCAACCGTGGCTGTTCAAGCTCTCAGGCAATCCCGACAAAGCCTCTGGGTGGCTCAAGTGGACCGGCGGCTATGAGTTGGCGGTACCAAAAGCTGGGTGGGATTCCGGAGCTGGGATCTCCAGCGTCACCTACGAATGGGCGAACGCGTCCTTCCTTTGCAATGCATCGACCACCGACGGCTACTACTACCTTCTTTATGCCGGAAGTGATGAGCTTTCACAATTCGGCGGCTGGGGACATGCCGAAATCGGCATCGCCAGGAGTCGCAACCTCGTTGACTGGCAGGTTCCGCCGGGCTGATTCGAGTTCTGGGAAGGACCGGATTAAGTCCGCCCTTCCAGCACCTTGTTGGGATCCGAGAGTACGACGGTTCCAGCGATCAGGTCGTGAAGACACTGACGGTCCGCCCGGGTCACGAACAAGATGAACGAGATCAATAGCGTTATAAGGCTCAAGATCCCCTCGGCGATGCGACCGATGATGTTGCGCAGAGCCATCCACCAGAAGCCTGCGACCTGTCGCGTCTCCGGTCTCCAGCAGCGCATCCCGAGCACCTGGTACGTCGGGGTCTGACCTCGGTTCCAAATGATCAGTCCCCAGATCAGGTAGCCGATGCCGAGCGTGACGATCGACAGCGGGATGGCGAGGAAGAAAGCCCCGATCCTTCGTCCGACACTCGCGAGCTCGGTCCCGTCCGGAAGGAAGAGTCCGCTCTGAGGATCGAAGTGGGTGCCCGGAGGCGCAACCGGTGCCCCCGGCTGACCGTAGGGATAGCCAGGAGGGGGAGGAGCCGCCGGAAATGGTGGAGGGGGCGCCTGCGCATAAGGAGGAGGCCCAACCGGCGGTTGCTGGTTCGACCAATCGGGGGGAGGTTGGGTCATTCCACATTCCTTTCTTCGGTGCCCCATACCAACAGGTGGAACGAGCGAACGCAATGAATCAGGTGTTTTGTGACGTGAGATCATCCTCGGGATGCCCCACAAGCGCAAGGAACCTCATCTACGCGAGCAAGATTCTGAGTGCGTGGGGTACATCGTCGAGGCTCCGGGCGGATTCGAGCCACTCAGCCTGCTGGGTCACCGGATCGGTCCGGTGATGGAGCTCCACGAGGTGTACCGCCTTCTCGAATCCGACGGTCTGTCGTCGATCTCACGCGACTGGTTTGCCAGAAGCCCGGAGCCGCTCGAGCCGGGAACGGACCTGAGGTCCGGGGATGAAGCTTGGCGCTGGCGCAGGTTCGTCGTATCCGAGGTCACCCCGCAGCGGGCCACCTTGCGGCTGGCCTTTCCTGGCGAGGAAGAACGTGGGGCATTCGCCGTAGTGAATCTGCCTGCAGACGACATCCTCTATGAAGAGCCGGATTCTTGACTGATCGACCACGTCTTAACCTTGCCCGGATGAGGATGTCGAGGTTGATTGGTACGACGCTCCGGGAGACCCCGGCCGGAGCAGAAACGCTCGGTTACCAGCTGCTGCTTCGGGCCGGGTTCGTCCGCCAGCTGGGGCAAGGGATCTTCTCCTATCTACCTTTGGCCTGGCGGGTAATGGGGAAGATCGAGCAGATCCTGCGCGAAGAGATGGATGCGAGCGGCGGGGTAGAGCTCTCGATGCCGGTGACCAATCCCGCAGAGATATGGCAGCGCAGCGGTCGCTACCAGGCGATAGGACCGGAGCTGGCAAGATTCGCCGACCGCCGCGACCGTCCGATGGTCCTTGCCATGACCCATGAAGAGGTGGTGGCCACACTGGCTGCGAGCGAGATCAACTCGTGGCGCCAACTTCCGAAGCTCGTCTACCAGATCCAGATCAAGTTCCGTGATGACCCCCGGCCGAGGGCGGGGCTGATCCGGACGCGGGAATTCACCATGAAGGACGCTTACACGCTTGATCGCGACGAGGCCGGATTGGACCGGCAATACAACAGGCTCCACGCGGCGTACACGGAGATCTTTCGGAGATGTGGACTTCCTGCGATCGCAGTGGCCTCCGACGTGGGGATGATGGGAGGGAGCGAGGCTCACGAATTCATGTATCTGAATGCCGTTGGCGAAGACACGATCGTCTTGTGTGATGAATGCGGTTACGCGCAGAACCGCCAGGTGGCGCAGTCCGCCAGACCCGGTATCGGACCCGAAGAGCCTGTGGCACTCGAACGGGTGGAGACGCCGGACGCTGACACGATCGAAAAACTCGTACGACTTGTCGGTGTTAGTGAAGAACGAACCGCCAAAGCTGTCTTCATGGCGACTTCCGACGACCGCTTTGTCGTAGCCGTGGTACGCGGAGACATGCAACTGAACGAAACAAAATTGGCCAACGCGGTGTCGGCATCCGAGCTGCGCCCGATGACACCGGAGGAGATCCTGTCCATCGGCTGTGTCCCCGGGTATGCATCTCCGATCGGAGTCGGCGACCGGGCGATCGTGGCCGTCGACGACCTGGTGGCTGAGAGCGCAAATCTCATATCTGGAGCCAACGAGACCGGCTGGCATCTTAAGAACGTCAATGTTCACCGCGACTACGAGCCCGACATCGTGCTCGATCTGGTAGCTGTGGAAGACGGCCAGCCATGCGTCGTTTGCCGGTCGCCGCTCAGAAGTGAGCGTGCGGTGGAAGTGGGGAACATCTTCAAGCTGGGTACCAAATACTCGGCTGCGATGAATGCCAAGTTCCTCGATGAGGACGGTGCCGAGAAGCCGATCGTGATGGGCTCCTACGGCATCGGAGTGGGACGCCTTCTCGCATGTGTGGCAGAAGAACACCGTGACGACCGCGGGCTCGTGTGGCCCTCCTCAATCGCGCCCTACACCGCGCACATATGCGCACTCGGCGAAGACGGTCTGTCCAGGTCTGAGGAAGTGGCCGAAGCGCTCGAAGCCGCCGGGATCGAGTACCTGCTCGACGACCGACAGGAGCGTCCCGGCGTGCAGTTCGCCGATGCCGAGCTGATCGGTTGTCCGGTGCAGTTGACGGTCTCGAGAAGATCTATCGAGCAGGGCGGTGTCGAGGCCAAGCTCAGGACCGACGCGGGTAGGGCCGGACAGACCCTTTCTGTGGGCGAAGTTGGGGCTTGGATCGAATCGCATGTGCTGGCCTGAAAACGCGCATATGGTGCCCGCGGGACAGGAGATCTCGTTTACTACGGAGGCTTTTCAGTGAAGGTCAAGGGTGTCTTTATAAATGCCAAGACGATCCGTGAAGTTCCTGCAGGCTCGATCATTTTCGAAGAAGGGACTGAGGGCGACGAGATGTTCGGGATCGTCGAAGGAGAGGTCGAAGTGAGAATGCCCGGCGGCCTCATTCGCAAACTCGGAGTGGACGATACCTTCGGTGAGATGGCGATCATCGACTCCACCAGTCGCAGTGCCACCGCCGTTGCCGCCTCCGACACCAGGTTGGCTGTGATCGACCGGCAGACCTTTCTATACCTGGTGACCGAAACCCCGATGTTCGCTCTTCAAGTTATGTCCAGCATGGCGGAGAGACTTCGTTCTCACGACGGCAACTCTTACTCCGGTTAGGACTAGTCGCCTCTGTGGGCCTCTTGTTCAGCCGGAGCCGGAGCCACTGCAAAGATCGGCGCACCACCGAATGCGGTGGACCACGTGATGGTGGCCTGCCTGACTCCGAGGC
>JBAPRR010000043.1:0-12013 GCA_049281195.1 Acidimicrobiales bacterium | reverse complement strand
GGGGGCCAGGAGGACGGCTACTCGTTTCACGACACGAGCTCAGTTCTGAACCCTGAGCTGTGGAACCCGGCGACGGGGCAGTTCACCGTGATGGCTGCAGAGGCGGAACCTCGCAACTACCACTCGGTTGCGGTTCTCCTGCCTAATGGTGAGGTCTTCTCCGGCGGCGGCGGGCTGTGCGGAAGCGGTTGTGGGGCGAACCACCCTGACGGTCAGATCTTCAGTCCGCCATACCTGTTCAACTCCGATGGAACTCCGGCCACCAGGCCCGTGATCGAGTCCGCTCCCACGTCTGCTGTGGACGGGCAGACCATAACGGTGACGACGGACAACCCCGCGTCGACCTTCTCCCTGGTCCGTTACGGAGAGGCGACCCACGCTGCAGACGACGACCAGAGGCTCATCCCGCTTCCGGTCCAGAGCCAGACCGGGAACACCTACCAGCTCACCATCCCGAGCGACCCCGGCGTGGTGCTCCCAGGTCCCTACATGCTGTTCGCCATGAACGCTCAGGGGACGCCGAGCATCGCTTCCACGGTCATGGTCTCCGACGTTTCGTCGGCGCCTGCGGACACCTTCGGTCAAGCCGTGGTTGCGAACGACCCTGCCATCTACTGGCCCCTGGCCGACACCTCGGGGTCTCCTGCCGCCGACGCGAGCGGTAACGAGGACACCGGAAACTACAGCTCAACCGGAGTCACCTACGGAGCTCAGAGTCCGGTCGAAGGTACCTCCGGGTCCGGGGTGAGCCTCGACGGGGCATCCGGAGACATCAAGGCTTCTCAGCCGTACCTCGACAAATCCGCTACGTACAGCGAGTCGATGTGGTTCCAAACTACCGACACGTCCGGCGGCTATCTCATGTCCTTGGCCAATTCGACCCTGACCAAATTCGACCATCAGGTGTGGATGACTAGCTCGGGCCAGCTCGAGGTAGGGAGCTCCGGAACAGGAGGAATGTCGAACTTCTCGCCCTCCTCCTACAACGACGGGAATTGGCATTTTGCAGTTGTCGTCGGTCTACCGAAGAAGACAGAGCTGTACGTTGACGGCCAGCTCGTGGCCGAGGCCAGTGCCTCCAAGCCGGCCGGGTTCCTCGGAAGCTGGATGATCGGAAGCGGCGGCCCATCGACCTCGGAGACCGGACCGGCGGACTCTTTCTTCCAAGGCACGGTCTCCGACGCTGCGCTGTTCGATTACAGCCTGAACTCCTCTGAGATCCAGTCACTTTTCCAGGCTTCGGGAACCAATTAGCCATTGGACGCCGGCAACGGTTGAGGCCTGGTGGATTGACGGATCGGATTATCCCACTCGTTGTTCAATTATTGGACCCGGCGAGATTGACGTGTCCTTGGGTCGTCGCGATGATGCCAACGGAGACTGACAGGCGACCTTCACAGGTCGTGCCGGCTCGCAGAAGAAGGGGCACGATGCTTTCGGTATTCAAACGTTTCGCGGTCGCGTCCGCCTTTTTGATGCCCGGAATCGCTTGCGTCACTGCGACCTCGGCGAACGCGGTCCTGGCGGCGCCGCACTTCGTGGCACTCAAGGCATCTACCGGGCACGCCGGACCGGCGGCAGACCTGAAGGGAAGTGGATCCACGGTGACCTACAGCCCACGAGTCATCGACGCTGTGGTTGTCTCCGCTGCGTCGTGCAGCTCGACCAATTATTCCTTTGCCATCTTCAACCTGACGAAATCCGGTCAGAAGGTTCTCTACGGCAAGACCGTGGAGTTCAAGATCAAGCCAGACAAGGGTGTCGGCGTATGCGCGGAGGCCACCGGGAACATAACATTCGGTCTAGCGTCGAGTCCCAAAGCGAAGCTCAAGGTCACCATTTCCTGACGCTGTTCACTTCCGCTTGGCGATCTCAGAGAGTTCCAAGCATTCTCGGACAGTGAATGTGAACAACCGATTTATTCTTGAATTCTGACGATTCGAATGACCGTGAGTTGAGTATCGTCCGTCGGCAGTGACCCGCGGTTTGCGAGCTTGCAGCAGCAGTTCGAAGCGGGTCAACAGGGTATTTAGTTCACTGCTGGTCTTGTTTGCAGTAATGGTTCCGTCGGTGGCGTTGATTACCCGAGCGGCCCCCGCGTCGGCTGCAACGTGGGTTCCCTCGATCAATCAGGACTTTCCGGATCCCAGTGTCGTCAATTTCGGTGGCGTTTACTACGCCTACTCGACCCAGGTCTATTACAACATCGTCCCTTACGCAGTCTCCACCGATGGCGTGCACTGGTCGGCGGTTTTGGGAGACGCCATGCCCAACCTGGCGACGTGGGCGAGCTTCGGTTACTCGTGGGCTCCTTCTGTTGCAAAGAATCTCGCCGGCGAATATGTGATGTTCTACGTCGCGAGGGATGCCCAATACGGCACCGAGTGCATCGGCGAGGCGGAGTCGAGCTCTCCCGCGGGTCCGTTCGTAGATCAGAACAGCGGGCCCGTCATATGCAACCCGGAGACCGGGGGCGATATCGACCCGGACATCTTCACCGACCAATCGACCGGGGACACCTATCTGATCTGGAAAGACAACGCGAACGTGGTCCGACAGCGGTCGTCTCTGTGGGCTGTGCCTCTGAACGCGAATCTCGACATCGACGGGTCCGCGAGCGAGCTGCTCGCCTCCGATCAGGGCTGGCAGCAGGGAGACGTGGAAGGACCGAACATGCAGGAGCACGACGGCACGTACTACTTGTTCTATGGCGGCAACAGCTACCTGAGCAACAGGTATTCGGTCGGCTATGCGACGTGCGCGTCACCACTCGGTCCGTGCAGCGACAGTTCCAACAATCCGGTCCTGGTCGGAGCCGGAGGCATGCTCGGCCCAGGGGGACCTTCACTATTCTTCGGATCGGACGGATTGGAGATGGCGTTCTCCGCTTGGGTGGGTGTCGTCGGATACAACTACGGAGGATACCGACCGATGTTTCTCGCCTCGGTGAGCTTCGAGGCGGGACTCCCGGTATTCGATCCGGTAATCGACACCATGAGCAGTTCGAGCTACTGGACATTTGGTGCCGGGGGCGCCGTCGATGCGTTCGCTTCGCCTTCATACGGATCGCACTCGGTCGGGGGGTCGACTCCGGTGGTTGGAGCAGCCGCACATCCAGGTGGGGGCGGCTACTGGACCGTCACATCTGACGGCGCGGTTTACGCATTCGGAGACGCCGAGTATTTCGGAGGCACGAGCGGATTTCATCTGGTCAAGCCGATAGTCGGGATCGCGGCGACGCCAGACGGACTCGGTTACTGGCTGGTGGCGTCGGACGGGGGAGTCTTCAGCTTCGGCGACGCCTCCTTCTATGGGTCGATGGGTGGCAAACCCCTCGCGCAGCCCGTGGTCGGGATCGGTGCCGATCAGGCGACCGGTGGTTACTGGCTGGTGGCGTCGGACGGGGGAATTTTCTCCTTCAACGCCCCCTTCTTCGGGTCCACGGGCAACTTCAGATTGAACAAACCGGTGGTCGGCATGGCTGGCGCCCCCGACGGGGGCGGCTACTGGCTCGTGGCCGCGGACGGCGGAGTGTTCAGCTTCGGGGACGCCACATTCGACGGCTCTACAGGGAACATTCACCTGAACCAACCGGTGGTGGGCATGACGCCGAGTCCCGACGGCGGCGGCTACTGGCTGGTGGCCGCGGACGGTGGGATCTTCAGCTTCGGCGACGCAAGGTTTTCGGGATCGACGGGAGGTGAACCGATTCCGGCACGGATCCGCGCGGTTGCCGCCGACGTGAGCTCCTGAGTCAGAACAGGATCCTGTCGAAACCTTCTCCGGCTCGCGACATGAAAACGCTGGTGAGTTTCATCTTCGAGTGACGCCACACCCCTTGTTCCAGGCGGTACTCGTCATCTTCGAACCCGCACATCCACCACGATCTGCCGTCAGGGGTTTTGCAGGGACAAAGCAGGTCCCAACGCGCTGTGGCCACGGGACACTGCACGGTGATGCGTGGCTTCACGAAAAGGTGTCTCGAAAACGTTAGCGTTGGCTTTCTGAGTCTTTCCGCTATCTGATCGCGCCCCGTGGCGATGCCGAGCACCGGTCCACCGTCCCACACCGCATCTTCGACGAACAGATCGACGATCATTGCGACGATTCCGTTCAACACGTCCGGGTCGACCACCTTCCCCAAGGAGAAGCGGCGGTCTACCAGCTCGCCGTACTCGGCTTTGAGCCGCTGAACTGCCAGGACGGCTTCTGTGCGTTCGACACGCTCGCGAAGAGTCGAGATTTCGTTGTGCCATTCTTCGTCCGTCATCGGCTCACTATGCCGCAGGAGACGTTGGCGCAGCTGAGCAGCGTGTTCACCCGCATCATGGAAACTATGGTCGATCGATCATGCCGGTCAGGTCCCGAACGAACGGCGACGTGAATCGCTGGATCCGTCGGGCCGGCGCCGGCGTCGTAGCCGCCGGCCTCATAGCGCTTGTCGTCTGCGACCTCTCCATCGCGGGATTCAGGACTTTCTGGGACCGTCATTCACTGACCGGGTCGATCGTGTCCAACCTGCTGGTCTTGGCCGTGACGGCATTGATTGTCGATGAGGTCGTGGCCCGACGCCAGCGCCGCGAGCGACAGACGTCCGTCGCAGTTCAGGCACTGCTGGTCTACGGCCAGGCCAAAAGGGCCTACGGGTCTGTAACCCAGCAATCCGGAGCAGATCAGCCGGACGCCGGGTCGGAGGAGATCAGGACATTCGCGAGCATGCTTCTCACCGCTTCGTCGACCCTCTTCGACGATCCGGTTGCTCGTACATTTCTCGAAGAGGTACAGAGAATGGCGGCATTGATGGTCCGGGCTCTGAATTCCCGGACTGACGGGCGGATCACCCCTAAGAACCACCAAAAGCTCAAGGATCAAATGGCTCGAGTCGATGCCGCCGTCGCCCCACTCGTCGGGCGGATCCCGCGTGAAGAGCGTTCCGCCATCGAGGATTCCGGCGACTTGTGATTTTCCTGTTTTGAATGCCTGTGGCCGCTCCTGAATGAACCTTTTGTAATGACAGCGTTATCCGCTTCATGACGCTTGATCAGGGCGTTTTGGTGCGAAAATGCGTGGGTTGTAGTAAAAACGGAGGACCCGAGGAGAAGTTGGTGTCTCTGGACAAGGCCCTGGCGCGGTTGCTTGACCAATTACCAGATACGGTCGTCGTCCTCGACGCGCTCGGTCGCCTGAAATGGGGAAACCGTGCCGCGGCGCGATTGTTCAGCAGGACCCTCGAAGACACCATCGACCTGCCCGTGCTGGATCTGGTTCACCCCGACGACATCGAATTCGTCCTGCGCTCCCTGGCGAGCGTCCAGGGCAAGGAAACAGGCACCCTGATCGAGGTCCGGGCGAAGACGCCAACGGGATGGCGCCTGATGGAGGTGATCGGCTCCCCGGTCGATTGGGAGGGTGAGAAGGTCGTCCTGTTCTCCATGCGCGATCTCACAGAACGCAGGCGTTTCGAGATCGCTCAGAACGAAGAGGCCAGACTCCGCTCGGTCGTGCAGAACTCCGCGGCGATCACTTTCCTCGTTTCGGAGACAGGTTTCGTGATTTCGGTCTCCGCCGCGATCACCCGGGTGCTCGGCCACGACCCCGAGCTCGTCGCGCATCGGTCACTGGCAGACCTCATCACAGAGGAGGATCGCAGCAGCCTCCTTATGGCGATGGATCGGGCCGCCAACGGTGCATCGGCGGCCCATCCAGTCGTGGTGGACGTGGGGATGCTGAGGTACGCGAGTAGTACGACCATCCCCTTCGAGCTGACGATCGTGAACCTTGTCGATGACCCCACGGTGAACGGATACGTCGTCTCGGCTCACGACATCCGGGCGCGGACGGCTGCGGAGCTCGAGCTCAAAGAGACGCTCTCGATCCTGTCGTCGACTCTCGAGGCGACCGTCGACGGGATATTGGTGGTCGATACCTCTGGACGTGTAACCAGCTTCAACCGGCGCTTCGCCAACATGTGGAGGATCCCCGACTCCGTGCTTTCGAAGAGGGACTCTGCGGTTCTGGTCGCCTTCGTGAAGGATCAGCTCATTTCCCCTTATGGATTCCAGGCCACGGTCAGCGAGGTTTACTCGACTCCGGAGGCCGAAGGTAACGACATCCTCGAGTTCAAAGACGGTCGCGTATTCGAGCGCAGCTACCGACCTCAACGCGTCGACGGGGCCATCACCGGAATCGTGTGGACCTTCCGTGACGTAACCGAACAAAAGCGAATCGAAGAAGAGCTGTTGGAGAGCGTCCAACGTTTCGGTCAAGTTTTCAAGCAGGGCCCCCTCGGGATCGCAGTCGTTGACCTCGCCTTTCAGATAGCGAACGTCAACGATTCGATGTGCAGGCTTCTTGACCGTACGCGTGAAGATCTCGTCGGCACCACGTTCGAATCCTTCACTTCACGCGACGACTTCATGCTCCAGTCCGAGCTGGTCAAGCGGGTCTCGAGCGAACCGATCGCAAGCCATCAGATGGAGTTGCGCTTCGTCACGCGAACGGGCGGTGTCGTATACGCCAGCGTTACCGGCTCGATGATCAGAAACGATCTCGGACGCCCGATCTATGGGCTTTTCATCGTCGAGGACATAACGCGCAGAAAGCGCCTCGAGCGAGAGCTCGTGGCACACGCCGCCACTGCCGGAAAACTGCTGGCCAGCTTTACGGCGCGCGAGGTCGAGATCCTCGAGCTGCTTTGCGATTCCGTGAGCGCGGCAAAGATGGCCGAGCGCTTGGATGTTTCGGTCAGGACAGTCGAATCACATCTCGCGAATGCCTACCGCAAGCTCGGGGTCCGCACCCGCGATGACGCTGTCGCCGAATTCGTACGGTTGAACCGCGCCGTAGCCGGCCTGCAACGGGATCTCAGCGGAGATTCGGTGGTTCCCTCGAGGCCCGACTGATTTCTCTCAGGTAGCTACGTCTCAGGTAGCTATGTTCTCCAGGATCAGCGCGACCCCCTGTCCCGATCCCACGCAGACGCCGAGTATCCCGTAACGCGCGCCCCGCAGACGGAGCTCTGTGGCGAGGGTCAGAACATAACGGGTCCCCGATGCGCCGAACGGGTGTCCGATGGCAACCGCTCCGCCGTTCGGGTTCAGCTTGTCGTCGGGGACCTCGAAACCGTCGAGTTGAGTGGTGAGCTCGCGAAGCACTCCGAGCGCTTGAGCCGAGAACGCCTCATGCACTTCCCAGAGGTCGATCTGCTCGGGCTTGAGGCCCGCGAGTTTCAGGGCTTTCGCCATGGCGAAAGCCGGGGCGATACCCATGATCTTCGGATCGAGCGCATGGGTCGCTGATGCGACCACCTTTGCCATGACCGGGATGCCGAGCGAGTCCGCAGCCGCCCGGCTCGCCACGAGGACGGCGCTCGCGCCATCAGTAAGGGGCGATGAGTTTCCGGCCGTCATCTGGGTCGTTCCCGGTTGCGGGGGGAGGGCCGCGAGTGCCTCGAGCGTTGTGTCGGACCTGATGATCTCGTCGTTCTCGATCACTACTGCCGGGGTCTTTCTGGTCGCCGGAATCTCGACGGGGTGGATCTCGAGCGCGAACCTCCCCGAATCACGCGCAGCGGCAGCGTGGGTGTGAGACCTGAAGGCGAAGTCGTCAATCTCCTCGCGGCTGAGGTCGTAACGGTCGGCGACATTCTGGGCCGTGTTGATCATCTCGATGTATGCGCCGGACGCGAGCAGGGCGGGGTGTGGTGGTCCACCGGCGCCTGCCCACATCGTGTCCAGGATGAACAGAGGGCCGCGAGGGCTGAAGGCGGATTCGCCTTTCATGAACGCCCACCCCGATCGCGACATCGACTCTGCTCCGCCGGCGAGACCCAAGGAGAGCTCGTCGGCCTTGATCGAATTGGAGATCATGATCGTCGCGGTAAGAGAGGATGCGCAGAAGCGATTGACCGTCACAGCGGGGACCGAGTCGGGGAATCCCGCGGCGAGCGCGGCCCAGCGCGCGACGTCGCCCATGCCCTCGTGGGCCGGATTGACGCATCCGGCAGCAATGTCGCCCACCTGATCGAGCGGTACTCCTGTGTGCTCGCAGGCTGCGACCATCGTCTTACCGAGAAGATCGTCGAGCCTTATATGCGAGAGCGCACCGCCGTACTTTCCAAAAGGCGTTCTGACCCCTCCGAGCAGATAGGCGTCGGTCACGACATCACCCGGCCAGGGACGCGTGCAGGGTTATCTCCGGAACACCGGCCAGAGCACGGCTGACCGGGCAGCCGTGCTTGGCCTTTTGGGCCTGCTCGACAAAGGTGGTCTCGTCGATTCCGGGGACGTGTCCAACCGTGACCAGTTCGATCTTGGTGATCGTCGGCTGGCCGTCGACCAGTCTCAAGGTGACGGTGGCGTTGGTTTGTACGGAATCCGGGGCGTGCCCCGATTGGGCGAGAAGGTTCGACAGTGCCATCGAGAAACATGCTGCGTGGGCAGCCCCGATCAGTTGTTCCGGATTGGATCCGGGGCCATCCTCGAACCTGGACTTGTAGGTATAACCGCCGGTGATTGTGTCACCCGCCGTGAACGTCCCGGTCCCTGAGCGGACGTCCCCCTTCCACTCTGCGCTCGCCTTTGCAGGCATGGTCCCTCCTGTCCGGTGCTCCGTAATAGGTGTGGACCGATCCAGAGTCGGTCTTCACCCGCCTCCCACCATATGAGGATCGGGGAAAACTTCTGGCCGTCCGGACAGTGCTCCAGTAAACGAGCCTGCTAGTGGCCGCCCCGGTGCCCCAAGGTCAGCTTGCCCAGCTTTCGTGCGGCAGCGCACAGGGCGGCAACGTTTTCGTCCGCCGCATCCATGTGCGCCTTCTCGACTTGTGTGAGCGCCTTCGCAAGGGACTTCAGTCCCTTGTTTATTCGGGTCACCGTCATGAGCGAGACGACCTGTTCACCATCGCGGAGGCCTAGTTGGGTGGCGCGCTTGCGTGACTGGTAAGCGCGCTGCCTGCACGACTGGGTGCAGTACACGCGCCGGCGCCCGCTCGAATTGCGCGCTCCGAGATCGTTTCCGCAGAAGATGCAAGTGGCTTCACTGTATTTCGGCGTCCCTGTGGGTTTTTGAGCCTTGCGGGCCCTCTTCTCGGGAGCGCTGATTTCGTTGATCCGGGGGCTGTCTTTGACCAATTGAAGGGGAGGTGCGATTACCGAGCAGCGTCTGATCCACGGGCTGACATGCGGCCCGAATCCAGGACGCTGGTCAGCAAATTCAACAGCTGGAACCTCGTGCGTCTTCACCAAAGCGTCGGCCATTGTCGAGCTCCTGCGAATAATGGGTGGCCAGCGTCATTACTCCGTTCCGGGAGCATTACGTTCAGGGCCTGCCCGCCTGTTATGCCTGAAAGCCACCTGCGCGCACTTAGCCGTCCCGCCGGCACCGACCGCTCGGTTTGCCTCTGCTCCGCAACGCTATTGAGGATGAGCCGCCAATACATCGGGATGCCGACCTATCATTAAGGGGGCATTTCTCAAAGATCTTGTATTTTATGCTTGATGAGTGACCAACCTGATACGTACAGTGGGCGCGAGGGGCTTACGATGCGGGAATCCGTGGGGTCGGAATACGAGCCGGTGGGCGCGACCGCTCTCTTCGAACGCCGCGAGGCGATCGAGGCCATCGACTCCGTTCTCGATCGGCTGTCGGAGGGGGAAGGCAGAAGTCTTTTTCTTGTCGGCGAAGCAGGGCTCGGAAAGACCACCCTTTTGCGAAGGATCGAGGCCAAGGCCGCGCCGATCCAACGTCGACTCCTCGGTCCTTATGTAGTCGGGCGAACGAGCGCCGGTCCGTATGACACGGGGCAGGCATTCGCCATAGCCGACCAATTGTTCGCCAGCCTGGCGATAAATACGAGCACACGCGGACGGGCGCTAAACGGTCAAGACGAGCGGTCCAACCGTTTTCTTTCGAGCATCCGGGCTCTGGACGAATGCTCCGCCGAATCCCCGGTGGTACTCGTTCTCGACGACCTTCACTGGGCGGACCCCGACTCGCTGGCCCTCGTCGAATTCATCTCTCGGCACATCGCTTCGCGCCGGGTCGCTCTGGTGGCGACACTTCGTCCCTGGCCGACAGATGCGCTCGAGGTGGCCGGAAGCCTGAACCAGGACGGGCTGAGTGAGGTCTGCGAGCTGTTGCCACTCAGTGACGAGGCCTCCCGCGCTCTGTTGATGGCGAAGGTCTGGGGAGGAGTGTCTTCGGGGGTCGCAACAGAGGCTGCGAGCGCCTGCGCCGGCAACCCCCTTCTGTTGGAAGAGGTCGCGCGGTCACTGCTCGGTGGGCATCCCATCCCGGCATTCGAGCCCTTCTCGAGCAGGCGTCGCGACATCCTGCTCCGTCGGTTCGCGTCCGTCTCAGAGGCAACGTTTCGTCTCCTCAGATCCGCCAGCATCTTCGGCACGACGTTCCGGCCCTCCGCGGCTCGAGACGTGGCAGGAATGGATTCGGACATCGCCGCCATCGCTCTGGACGAAGCCATCGCCGCCAGGATCGTCGAACCGGGCACCTCGGAGGCAAGCTTCGTACACCCTGCATTCAGTGGTGCGCTTTACGAAGGCATCCACGATCCTCTTCGCAGCGAGCTTCATCGTTCGGCGTTCAGGGTGCTCCGATCCATGGGTGCACCTGCGGCCGAGGCTGCTGAGCATGCGATCCTCGCAGGAACCACCGACCCCGACGCCGTTGCCTGCATGCTTCAAGCAGGAACCGAAGCCAACAAGGCCGGGGCGTGGTCATCCGCGCTCCATCTGCTCTCCAACGCGATCGAGATTGCCGGTGGCGATCCTCCGCCCGCGCTCGTTCGTGAGCTCGCTGAAGCACTCATAGAAACCGGATCCGCGGCCGAAGCGGTGAAGAGGCTGGAGGAGCTCCTGTTACGTCGGGACTTCGACGGTATCGAAAGGGGCAGGGCCCTGATCGCACTCGGAGCCGCCCGCCTCATTGCCGGCCGGCCCGGATCACCCGTTGCGTGCTTCGAGGAGGCTGCCAGGATCCTCGAGCCACTGGACTCGACATTGGCGGTTCATGCGCTGTTGAAGGGAGCATTCGCGGCGCGCACCTTCCAGGGAGCCGAATCGGTGATCCGTATGGCAGAGAGCGCGCGATGGATCGCACCGCCTGACAACCTGACCACCAAGCTCCAGATCGACGCGGCGTGGGGCTCCGGATCGCTGATGCTCGGCGTGTACGAGGGATACAAGGTTCTTGCTCGTGCGGTTGGGACCATCGAATCCGATCCGGGCCTCCTCGACGAATTCAGCGAGTCCGGGTGGTGGCCCCTCGTCTGGTACGCGGGGGCCGCCGCTGCGACCGAGCACTTCGAAGAGGCGCAGCACGCGTTCGACATCGGTTTCCAGGCTGCCGAAGGGCGCAGTTGGACCGGTGCCATGGGAGCGCATCTGATGATGCACGGGGATCTGATGTACCGCACCGGTCGGCTCAGCGCCGTTGCAGAGGACATCGCCAAGCTGGAGAGCCTGATAGAGATCATGCCGGTGATGACCCCGTTCGTCACTATGATGCAGTGTCTGCTGTCCATCGAGCAGGACCGTCCGGCCGAGGCCGAGAGCAAGTGCGCGTTCCTCGAATCGATCCTCGAGCATTTGCAGGTGAAGCCGCCGGCGATTGCCCTGTGGACCGTTCGTGCCCGGGCCACCCTCGACTTGATGTCGGGCGACGC
This sequence comes from Acidimicrobiales bacterium, assembly GCA_049281195.1. Classification (GTDB taxonomy): domain Bacteria; phylum Actinomycetota; class Acidimicrobiia; order Acidimicrobiales; family CAVXTF01; genus JBAPRR01. The sequence continues at coordinate 333 of JBAPRR010000043.1, read as the reverse complement.
GCTCTCTGCCTGCGCGGCCTTGGACAGAGGAGCCTCCATCGCAGAGGCGCGCGGCCTGCATGAGCCGTGCATCATCCCGTGGTGGGAACCTGCGATCGGCTGCTACAGGCTGGCCGGGCGCTTCGATGACCTGCAGAGGGTCATCGACTGGCTCGATCGGGCGGTGGTGGACCTGCCTTGTATCTGGCCTCGCGTATACGCCCAGGCGGGGCGGGCTCTGGTGGCTGAGAATGCCGGGGACCTGGAGGCCTCCTACTTTCACTTCGATCAAGCCTTCGAGCTGATGCAGAAGGTGCCACTGCCGATCAACCACGCTCGCCTACTGATCTGGAA
>JBAPRR010000042.1:0-3072 GCA_049281195.1 Acidimicrobiales bacterium | reverse complement strand
CTGATGCACTCAGGTAAGGGCGGCGGGCTGTCGGACATGTTCGGTGGCTCGGTGGGCCAGGCTGCGGCCGGGTCGACCGCGGTCGAAAAGAACCTGGACAGGATCACGATCACCGTCGCGATGATCTTCGCCTTCTCCACTCTGATCCTGACCATCCGTCTCAGCGGGTGAGGTGAGGGCGAGGCCAGCCCGAATGGGGTCGGCGAGCCGGCCAGGTCAGAGGACTTTCCTTCTGGTAGTGCTCGGCAGTGCGTGCTTGGTGCTGGCCTCGTGCGGTGGATCAGCAGGTTCCACCCCGAACCGTCTGGTTGCGATCCCGAAGGGCTCCGCGCTCGTGGCCCTCAAAAGCGGGACCGGGACCGTCACGGTCGTCGTTCCCGCGGTGCCTAGCAACTTGAACCCCCACACCCTCGAAGGTGACGCCGCTTCGACGCGGATGATCTCGGCGCTGACGGATCCTCAGGTCTTCGAGGTGAACCCCAGCGTCACCCCGGTGCTCGACACCGACTTTGTGGTGAGTGCCGAAGTGGTGAGCGTCAAGCCGCAAACAGTGCTCTACCAGCTGAACCCGAAAGCCGTGTGGTCGGACGGCGTGACGATCGGGGCGAAGGACTTCGTCTACAACTGGGAGGAGCAGGCCGGATCGGGAACTGCGGCTCCTCCGATCGTCGGCGGGTACGACGCGGCGACCACACTCGGCTACCGCGACATCCAGTCGATCACCGCGACGACTTCGGGTGACTCGGTGCGCGTGGTGTTCAGTACGCCCTATGCGGACTGGGCGGACCTGTTCGACGATCTGATACCCGAGCATGTCGGCGATGTCATCGGGTGGGCCAGCGGCTACGGAACGCCGAGCTCGCTCGCGTACGTCTCCGGCGGGCCCTATGAGATCGAGTCGTGGACACCGGGCTCTCGGATAGTTCTCGTACGTAACCCGCGGTGGTGGGGGACTCCGGGACGGGTCGAAACGATCGTTGTAAACGCGGCGACCGGGAGCTCAACGGGAACCTCACTACGGAGCTCAGACGGAGGCGACCAGCTTTCAAACGGATCGGCCCAGGTCGTATACACGAACGACTTCGACGCGGAAATGCTCGACGAGGTGTCGTCGTCTCCGAGCGAGGAAAGCAACGTGAGCCTCGGCACCACGATGCTGCAACTGGTGTTCGACCTTGGCAGTGCGAACGATCAATCGTCGGATCTGCGACAGGCCATCGCGCTCGACTTGAACCGTAGGCAGATCGTGAGCGAGCTGGTGCAGCCACTCGATCCGAACGTTCAGGTCGATGACGATTTTCTGGCTACCAACGCGCAGCACGCCTACACGCGCGACGGCGTGCTCTACGACATCCCGGACCCGCAAGAAGCTGCGGTGCTGCTGCAACAGGCCGGGTTGACTATGAGTGCGAGCGGCACCTGGCTGTCGGGTGGCGCACCGGTGGTCCTCAACCTGCGATGGGCGTCGGGGGATCCGTGGTCGGATCTGGTGGCGCCGGCGATACAGGCCGCACTGGTGCAGGCGGGGTTCGGGGTGAAGGCGAACCCGGTCGCCTCCCGCCAGCTCGGCGCATCGACGCTCGCCGATTCCAACTGGGACCTGGCGCTCGTCCCGGTGGTGTCGAGCCCGTATCCGACCCAGATGGCGGCGGACTACTCCGAGGCGCAAGCCGTGACCGGAGAGGGAGCGTCCTACGACTGGTCGGGATTCGATGCCCCCGAAGTGGACGCTCTGTTCCAGGAGGCGGCGATTCAGCTGAATCCGACGAAGGCGGCCACGTACTACCAACAGATCGACCAGATGTTGTGGCAGGCGATGCCGAGCATCCCGCTGTTCGCTGAGCCGTCGCTGCTCGAGTCCGACGCCGCTGTGTCAGGAGTTGAGGCGGCGGTGTGGGGTGCGGGACCACTGTGGAAGGCGACGCGCTGGGCGTTGCTGGGGGTCGCGCCGAAGCATCACGGGTGACGGGGTGGGCGTGGCGTTAGTGCTGGGCCTTTAGGGCTGGAGCTCTTCTCCCAGGCGGTCGAGGGCACCGAGTGCGGATGCGATCTGCTGGCGCTCTTCTTCATCCAGGGCGCTCAGGGCTTTGATGACTGCATTCAGGCGGCGGCGGCGCCAGCCGGTCAGGCGACGCTTGGAGGCCTCGGTTACCTCGAGGTGAATGACGCGGCGGTCGTCCGAGTCGTAGCGCCGATCGAGGAGGCCGAGCCGGCTCAACTGGCCCACGAGAGTGCTCACCGTGTTGGCGGCGAGGTGGAGCTCTGTCGCAGCCTCGGTCACCGTGAACCCGGGGTTCAGGTCGATGAGGCGAAGGAGCTCAATCTGCGCAGTGGTGAGATGAGGGTCGGTGCTCGAGTCGCGGGCGATGTACCGGCTGCGACGGCGGATGACTGCTATGTGTGCGAGAAGCTGCTCGGCGATGGCGGTGGATGAGACCTCATGAGGCCTCTCTTGTGTCCTGACTGGGTTGGCCGGCCGCGGGGCGATAGTCACGTCAGAAGCCTATCTATCTCTGGGGCAGAGATACATGCAGACTCACGAAATCCTGAGAGGGGAGGGCGCTCACTTCCTCACTTCGTCACTTCCTCACTTGGCGCCTCCTCGTCCGTTCGCTTGGCCGCCTGCCTCGCTGGTTCCGGCACCCGGACGTACGCCCGTTGCGCAGGCTCCCTAGTAGAGTCCTCCGAGCGCCTTTCTGGGGCGCGAGGTTCGCCCGTCGGAGTGGCGGAATAGGCAGACGCGCCAGCTTGAGGGGCTGGTGCCCGCAAGGGCATGGGGGTTCAAGTCCCCCCTCCGACACCCGCTTTCACCAGGTAAAACACTTGATTCGGTGCAAGACGTTTGTGCTCGTGGGTCTCCACGTGGAACAGACGTGGAATAGCGAAAATCGACCGACGCGCGTTCCCCCACTTCGCCACGTGCGAGCGGTACCGTCGCCCGCGATGGAGTCGGCGTTCGTCAAGTGGATGATGCAAACCTGCGACGGACCGGACCCTGAGCAAGTCCTCGCCGAGCTCCTGCGCCGGCCGGCGTGGATGGACGACGCGGCATGTCGTGGAGCGCCCTCGGAG
>JBAPRR010000041.1:0-10174 GCA_049281195.1 Acidimicrobiales bacterium | reverse complement strand
ACTTCGCAGGACAAGGATTAGACGGGACAGTGTGGGTAACGGGATACGTGGTCCCCTCCACCGATGCGGCGTCCACGCTCAGCGTGGCCGGGCAGCATTCCCGCCACTAGGAGCCGAAGCGGTCCTCAGGCGCCGACCAGCTCGTCCATTGCATCCTCCATCTCGACCTGCTCCTCCTCCGACATCGCCACGGGGACTTCAGCGAGGCTCGGGAGGCGCCGTGCTGACATGGAGACAATGAGCGCTACTGCGACCACGAGGGCGAGCACGGTGACCACTGAGCCCCTCACTCCGAGCGGAGAGATGAGTCCCGAGAACACAGACCCGATCACAGCGACACCGAGAGCCAGGGCGGTCTGTTGTCCTGTGGTGAGCACGCCGGCGCCCGCGCCCGCCCGGTCCGCAGGGACATCGGCGAGGATTGTCCGAAACAGCGGGCTCACGACGAGACCCTGCCCGAATCCGGCGACCAGCAATACGGGCACGGCCTGCCACACAGAGGGATGCGGCCACTCCGACGCGACCAGGACCATCAGCCCTCCATATCCGAGGGCCTGCACTGCTCCTCCGAATTGGATGACCCGGCTCCCGAAACTCGCCACCAGACGCGTCGTGGTCAACGAGGCAATGCAGAACGATCCCGCCAACGGGACGAGGGTCGCACCCGCGGTGAGCGCACTCAGTCCGAGGTAGGTCTGCGAGACGACGGCGTAAAGGAACATGAAGCCACCGAAGCTCGCAAAGAACGGGATTGCCAATCCCAGTCCCCGGCGCATACTCGGATGTGCCACCAAGCTCGGCGGCACCAACGGCTGGTGCCCTTTTCTCTCGAGAGAACGTTCAAAGCGCACGAACTCCGCTCCGAGCGGTATCGCCCCGGCGAGCACCACCCAGGACCACACGGGCCAGCCCAGAGACTTTCCTTCTGTCAGCGGCACGAGCACTGCAAGGAGTGTGAGAGCAAGCATCAGCGTTCCGCGAACATCGATCCGCGGAGGAAGGTCGGACTTCGAGTCGGGCATCGCGTGACGGGCGATCACGAGTCCAGCGATCCCGATCGGGACGTTCACCATGAAGATCCCGCGCCACCCGGTGCCGGCCACGTTGAGCCAGGTGATGGTCCCACCGAGCACCTGGCCGATCACCATTGAAAGTCCGGCCGTCGCGCCATACATCCCGACGGCTTTTGCGCGCTGCTCTCCGGTGGTTCGAGCCTGGATCGACGCGAGCACCTGAGGAACCATCATGGCCGCCGATGCTCCTTGAAGAGCCCGGCCGATGAGTAGCACACCGATGCTCGGTGCGATGGCGCACGCGAGCGACGTCACCGTGAACGCGGTCATCCCGCCCATGAACAAGCGCCGCCTACCGATCACGTCCCCGAGCCTGCCGCCGAGCACAAGCAGAACCGCGTAGGTGATCCCGTAGGCGGCAACCACCAACTCGAGGATGGAGTCCGAGGTGTGCAGATTCCTCCCTATGGTCGGGAGGGCCACGTTGACGATGAAGAAGTCGGTCACCGACAACGAGAAGCCGAGGAGTAGGACCGCTATAGCGAGGCCGCTGAGCACGGGTGAATCGTCGCCACCGCTCCATGCTCTGGGGTATGTCGAAGGGGTGTTCGAAGTGGGCATCGAACCAGGATGAAGGCAAATTGATCCGGGTACAACGGTGGCACTTATCCTGGTAGTGGCTGCACCTTGCTAAGTCCTTCCAAAAGCCTCAAACTGGGAATATGGCGATCGAAACCGACATGACGGCGAGGCCGACTGCGCCACCTATGGACGGCGGACCGGCGTCTGACCAGGTGAGACGCGACGAGCTCGCTCATTTCCTGCGTCGATGCCGCGAACGGATCAGCCCCGACCAGGTGGGCCTCCCCCCGGGTGGAAGGCGACGCACACCGGGCCTCCGCCGTGAAGAGGTGGCGCAGCTAGCCGGCGTCGGGGTCACCTGGTACACCTGGCTCGAGCAGGCACGTGAGATCCGGGCCTCGGAGCAGGTTCTGGACGCTCTCTCGCGGGCACTGCAGTTGGACGCGGACGAGCGCCAGCACCTCTACGCGCTCGCAGGAGCGCCGAGCGCGTCCACGGTCCGCGAATGCAACGCGATCGATCCCTCGATGCTCGTGATCCTCGAGCAGATGGGGACCTACCCGGCCTCCGTCGTGAACGGCAGGTACGACATCCTTGCGTACAACCGTGCGTATGAAGCTCTCTGCGGCGATCTCGCGGCGCTCGACTTCGATCAGCGCAACACGATGTGGTTGATGTTCACGAGCGACCTCTTCCGCGAGCTTCTGATCGATTGGGAAACAGCGACCAGGCGGTGCGTGGCGCAGTTCAGAGCGTTAATGGAAGAGCACATCACCGAGCCGGCTTGGCGTTCGATGGTGAAGCGTCTGCAAGCGGCGTCGCCCACGTTCGGCGAGTTCTGGGAGGAGCACCGTGTCGCTCCCACCGCGAACGTGGTGAAACAGTTTCGCCACCCGGATCTGGGAGTGCTCCGGTTCAACGCGACGAGCCTGTTCCTCTCGCAACGGCGGGGAGGCCGGTTGATCGTTTACACGCCTGCTGACGAGCAGACGATGGAAGCGCACGTGCGGCTGGCAGACGTCACGCCGCATCCCCTCTACGCGACCGAAGCCGATCCCGCGGCTTGAACTCGGAACAGCCCTGCCGGGCTGATCGGTTAGCGGAGGCCTCAGTCCGCGTCGTAGGAGTACAGGCCGGGATGTTCGTCACCGATGTTCCAGCTGATGAGACGCCTCGGATGGATGCGGATCAGGTGTGAAACCGGAGCATCCGGTTCTGAATCAGCCACCGCCTGCTCCGCCTCACCCCTTATCTCCAACATCCGCATGTTCTCTGCTCCTTCACCGATCGCATCGTCCACGACGAACGACACATCCGGATGAGTGACGATGTTCTTGTACTTCGCCGACGTGTCCATGTTGAAGCCTGAGATATCGATCGTTCCGAGATCCGCGTTGTAGCGGTAGCCGACGGGCTTGTTCTGAGGCCGGCCGTCCCGACCGATGGTCGCCAAGCGACCTTTTCCCTGACTCTCCAGGTACCGGATAGTTGCTTCTTCGAGTGCCATGGCACGCCTCCGAATAGTGGGCCCCGGATCGGCTGTCTTCGATCCCGACGATTGGGTCAACCCGGTACGAACCGCGATCATTTCGGCGGCCCGGGATCCGAGTCAGATCAGGATGAAGACCGGGTGGCGGTTCGCGATGGCCCTGATCTCGTCGTCCGAAGATTCCGGGCCCACTCCATCGAAGAACATCCCCACTTCGAACTTCCACTTCGCGAGGTAGGCCCGCAGGATGGCGATCCGCTCGTCGGTCGTGACTTCGGTGGCCTGGTACTCGGAGCGCTTGCGGCCCTTCACCAAGATGAGGCGCCCCTCCGCTGCCCTGACGTTGCGCACCCACTGGGTCTCTCCTCTGGGCGACATCAGGTATTGCTTTCCATCGAGGTGCAGCAGGTTCACCGGCGTGTGGTGGACCTCGCCCGTCTTGCGACCCGTGTGCTCGAGGACTCTCGATCCCATCACGCTTATCCCGGTACGGGTCAGCCCGTTGACCAGGGGGTTCATCAAGTGCTTGGTGAACCAATCGGGTTTCTTGTACCCCGGGTTCCCGGCTGACTCCGAGGAACTGTTTGCGGCCTCTGTATTCACGGTGATCATCGTGTTCCTCCTGTCTGCGCCCCGATTTTCTCGGAACTGGGACCTTCGAACACTGATCATATTTAAGAACATTGTTCTCGTCAAGTACTTGTGTTCTCGAAGCCGAGAAGTCAGACTGACGTCATGCCGACCGCACGAACAGCCCGTGACCGGGTACGGACCGAGATCCGAAACGAGATCCTCCACACGGCCAAGGCGCGGCTGGCCAAGGACGGGCCTATCGCCCTGTCCCTGCGATCGGTCGCCCGCGACCTCGAGATCGCCCCGTCGGCCCTCTACCGCTACTTCGACGGACGCGACGCTCTTCTGACCGCTCTCATCCAGACCGCATATGAGTCTCTTGCAGACACCGCCGAGTCCGCAGCCTCAGCGTGTTCATCGAACCCGAGTTTCTCCGATAGATGGCCCATGGTGCCACGAGCGATCCGCAACTGGGCGATCGGGAATCCGAATGAATGGGGCCTCATCTTCGGATCGCCCGTTCCCGGCTACATGGCACCAGAAACGACCGTGGCGCCTTACGTACGGGTGGCGACCGCACTTACTCGACCCGTCGTTGATGCATATTCGACAGGTGCATTGCGCGTGTTGAATGACACGGCCACGACCACACACACCGATGTCGACGAGACCGCGCTTGCAGCCGCACTCGCCCCGGTCACCGAAGGCCTTCTGCCGGGCATGCCGCTCGCCACCGTCGCGGCAACGGTCCGCGCCTGGTCCACCCTGATCGGCATCATCTCCCTCGAACTGTTCGGCCATTGGCGCAACACGGTCCTCGATCCGGAGCTCTTCTTCGAGAACACCATCGGAGACATCGCCTTGTCGCTCGGTTTCAGTTTGACGTGACATTTGTCATATCGAAGTTGTGATCGACGGCACTTCAACCAGATCGAGGTGCGTGCAACTCTCTTTGTATGAACCATGAACCAATTCCAAGCGGAGGGATCGTCCTCTCGGGTGTATCGAAATCGTTCGGGCCGATCCACGCGGTCCGGTCGATCGATCTGAAGATCGTCCCCGGGGAAACGGTTGCCCTTCTAGGTCCCAACGGAGCGGGAAAGTCGACCACGATCGACATGATCCTGGGCCTTACAAGACCCGATGGCGGAAATGTGTCGTTGTTCGGCATGCCTCCGAGAAAAGCTGTAGCTGCAGGAGTCGTGGGCGGGATGCTCCAGACGGGATCGCTCATCGACTACCTGACCGTTCGCGAGCTCGTGACGATGATCGGATCTCTTTACCCGCGTCCCCTCGACGTCTCCGACGTGCTGAAGCTGACCGGTACCGCCGAGATCGCGGAGCGGAGGACGAACAAGTTGTCCGGTGGTCAGACCCAGAGGGTCCGCTTCGCTATGGCGCTGGTGGCGAACCCGGATCTGCTCCTTCTCGACGAACCGACCGCCGCGCTCGACGTCGACGCCAGGCGCGAGTTCTGGGCGTCGGTGCGGGGATTCGCGGCGCAGGGAAAGACCGTTATTTTCGCCACGCATTATCTCGAAGAAGCTGACCTGTATGCAGATCGCATCGTGCTGATGGCGAACGGGCACATAGTGGCAGATGGCCCGACGACCGAGATAAAGGCGAAGGCCGGAGGGCGCACGATCCGTACGACTCTTCCCGAAGTTGACATGCGCGAGCTCGGCAACCTCCCTGGCGTGACGAGCTTCGACCGCCACGGTGAAGCCGTAATCCTCATATGCGCCGACTCCGATGCCGCGCTTCGTGCACTCACCGATCGCTACCCGGCCGCCCGAGATATTGAAGTACACGGTGCAGGCCTCGAGGAGGCATTCCTCGAGCTGACCGCCGACGAGAATCTCAACCCCGACAACCTGCAGGAGGTCCGATGACCCGCTCCAAATACATACGCTTCGAAGTCCTGAGAAGCTTTCGCAACCGCAAGTACCTGATCCTCAGCCTGGGGTTTCCAGTTGTGCTCTATCTGGCGATAGCAGGATCCAACAAGCACGCCCACTTCGACGGCATCAGCTTCCCTCTCTACTTCATGACCGGGATGACAGCTCTCGGCACGATGGCGGCTGTTATCGGCAGTGGCGCGGCAATCGCAGCAGAGCGCGGAATCGGGTGGACTCGGCAGTTGAGGATCACGCCGCTCACTGTGCGCTCCTACTTCACGGCGAAAGTCATTGCCGGTTACCTGCGGGCCACGCTGACAATGGCTGTCATGTGCCTTTGCGGACTGGCCTTCGGCGTGCGGCTGTCCGCCGCGGAATGGTTCACCGTCATCGGTCTTGTGCTCGTCGCCTTGATCCCGTTCACGGTGCTCGGCATCTTCCTCGGGCACGTTCTCACGGCCGACTCGCTTCCTCCTGCCATCGGTGGGATCGTGACGCTGTTCTCCCTCCTGGGAGGCGCGTACGCCTTCTTCCTGGCGAAGAGCGGTGCATTGTTCGACATAATGAAGGCACTCCCCTCCTACTGGCTGGTCCAGGCCGGCAAGGTGGCCTTCGGGGGCGGCCAGTGGCCCGCTCAGGGTTGGATAGTCGTGGCAGCCTGGTCCGTCGTCCTGTTCCCGATTGCGCTCCTCGCATACCAGCGCGACACCAAGCGGGTCTGAGCCCGGAACCCCAAAAGTCCTGAAACCAGCACAAGTACGGTTTGCCTGTGGATCCCGAAATCCAACCGGCGAGCGCCGGTGAAGCCGAATGGTTGGCGCGCCAACGCAAATGGGGCCAGGGGTGGCGGAGGCTCATTCTTCCCATAGCCCTCAGCGTGTACCTGCTTTATGGGATCAATGCCGTCACGGACCACTCGCGTGGGGCGGGAGCCGTTGCCGGGTACACCATAATCGGGGTCTTCTGCATCTGCTGGGTGGTCATTCTGAACCTGAGCTACTCGGAAACTTCGAAGAGCTTCTGGCCCCTATACGCAACCTTCGTGGCGCTGTTCATCGCGGAGCTGCCATTCGCGCATCAAGAAGCGTTCATCATGTGCACGTACATCTCGGTGGTCACCGTGATCCGGCTCGGGTTGCGCGCGGTCCCGGTCGTGGGTGGTCTGACGCTCGCGGCGATCTTCGTACCGGCGGCGATCCCGTCATGGCATGCCGGCTTCCTGACCGACATCGACAACGCCACCGCAGTGGCTATCCCGATAGTGGCGCTCGGCGTCTTCGGTTCCCGGCAGATGATGCGCGGAAACCAGGCCCTCGCCGATGCGCGCGCAGAGATCGCACGTCTGGCCGCCGAGAACGAAAGGTCACGCATCGCGAGGGACCTTCACGATCTCCTCGGGCACTCACTCACCGCCATCACCGTCAAGGCCGGACTGGCCTGCCGGTTGGGCGAGACCGATCCCGATGGTTCCCGACGCGAGATGAGCGAAGTGGAGGCGCTGGCACGGCGGTCCCTCGCCGACGTGCGCGCCGCGGTCGCCAACTACCGCGAGGTGACGCTCACCGGAGAGCTGGCGACAGGACGTGAGCTCCTGCGCGCTGCGGGCATAGTCGCCGATATGCCGAACGCGGTCGAGGTGACGGACCCACAACGTCAAGAACTCTTCGGTTGGGCACTGCGCGAAGGCCTCACCAATGTGATCAGGCACTCGCACGCGTCGTCGTGCGCGGTGCGGGTCGCGTCATCGTACGTCGAGATAACCGACGACGGCGTAGGCCTGAATGGCGCAACATCCTCGGGCAACGGCCTTTCCGGCCTCAAAGAACGTGTAGCCGCTGTGGGCGGGACAGTCGACGCGGGACCGATGCAGCCCCGGGGGTGGCGTCTGAAGGTGACCATTCACCCGGAGACCCTCGCGTCATGATCAGGATTCTGATCGCAGACGATCAGGAGCTGATTCGAAGCGCCCTGGCGGCCCTTCTCTCTCTGCAGGACGACTTCAGCGTGGTAGCCACGGTGGGAAGAGGTGACGAGGTCGTGCCCGCGGCCAAGCGACACAATCCAGACGTGGCCCTATTGGACATCGAGATGCCGGGGATAGATGGACTCGCCGCAGCGGGGGTACTGGCCCACGAGGTACCTACCTGCCGATCCCTGATACTGACCACATTCGGCAGGCCCGGCTACCTGAGACGGGCGATGGAGTCTGGCGCGTGCGGCTTCGTGGTGAAGGACGCTCCCGCCGAGCAACTTTCAGATGCGATTCGCCGGGTCGCCGCCGGAGAACGGGTCGTGGACCCGATACTGGCGGCTGCCACGCTCGCGGAGGGGATTTCCCCGTTGACTGCCCGCGAACGCGATGTCCTCGTCGCCGCCCGGCCCGGCGCAACCGTGTCGGAGATCGCAGACAAGCTCTTCCTCTCGGAAGGAACTGTCCGCAACTACCTCTCCGCTGCAATAGCGAAGGCGGGAGCGCGTAACCGGGCTGAGGCCGTCAGGACGGCCGACGAACGAGGATGGTTATAGGAGCCCCACTGAGGCTTCCGCGAGGCTTAGATGTAGGTGTCCTCGCGCCTTACGACGTTGCCCTGACCATCATCGACAACCGTACGGTGCCGGCGTGGGCCGTTGCCCCACATGGCCCCAGCGGCGATCGAAAGCACGAATCCGACTGCTCCGACGATCATCAAGATGACCCCGACGGTGCGGATGTTTAACCCGTGCTGGTATGGGCTTGCCGTTACTGCGAAATCAAGGATGGCGCCCACTGCAAATGCAATCAAGCTACTGACGATGCCTGCGATCATTTGGATCCTCACCTTTCTCCAAGGTTCTCCAGCTTCCTCTCATGACGATCAGAAGCGGAACCCCAAAACGCCTCCGGCCGGATTCTTCCCACTTACGACCGGACAAAACAGGAGATTTGCTGAGTCCAAAAATTGATGATCAGGGACGTTTAGCGACGTTCAAGTCGGCCAATCGTTGCTTGACCCCGAACCATACGTAGGTTCCGTCGTAGTCGTGTCCCGGTTCTTTCAGGGCCGCGGCGTACGCCCGCTCCATGTACCCCGGATTGTGTCCCGAGTTCGCGACAATGATCGTGTCCACGCCGTAGACCTCGAGATCGAGCTTGATCCCCCGCAACACGTTGGGTTTCAGTCGGGGAAGCGATTGTTCACCATTGAAGGCGTAGAACGAGAGCCCGCTAATGTCGGAGACGCTCCCGTAGAACGTCGCGCGGCCATCGGCCTGCGGCGTGATTATGTAGCCGCCGACGAGTTTGTAACGCATAGCGTCGACCGCTTGCCACGTCATGGGCAATGCACTGACCCCGATGGGGAAGGGATACGTGATCACGGTGCTTCCCGGCGGAATCTGCCGTTCGGCGGCCGACGTGAAGAAAGACGGCACGGTGACGTTGCCTGCGCCGTACGGCCAACTCGGTATCAGCGGTATGAACAGCAACGCCACAACGGCCGAGACGATCCCCGCCGCCTTCAACGCAGAACCGGTATTCCGTCCGATGACGGAGTGGAGCCGATCCAGGCCCAGCGCGAGTAGCGGTGCCGAGAAAAGAAACACGAATACCGAAAGCCGACTCGGTAGGAGATTGTCCATCAGCGGTAGGCGCGCGATCGCCGCGAAAGGAAGGGGAATCGAAGTCGAATGTTCCGCGATTGTGAGCCGCGGGCCGAGCGTGAGAACCCACGCCACCACAGCCAACGCCCCGAGACCTTTGACCACCGGCTTTGATCTCAGTTTCCAGAACGCGATTCCAAGGAAAACCAACAGAGGTAGCCCCAGATAAAGCCCGGCCTCCGCCACATCACCGTATGGTGCGGTAAGCACGCCTGGGTGGATCAGCTGAAGAATGGTCGGGTCGATCAGCGAGAAGAGGTCCGAGCGCAATTGGCCGAGTCCGAGTTGCGCCGGCCCGACGTAGTGATCAGCTCCTTCGAAAAGCAAGATGAGCGGTAAGAAACAGATCACGATAAAAGTGAGCAATGCCCACCCGACCGTTGCCGTCATCGTCCTGGCGCGCGCGATAACCCGGTTCCTGTCGAAGATCAGCGCCGCGAACACACCGAACACGCCCATCATTCCGATCCCGGCGAGAATCTCGGTGGAGACGAAGAACTGCGCCGCGAGAAGCAGTCCGAGAATGACTCCTAAAGAACGCGTCCTCTCATTGCCGTTGCCGACCAGCATCTCGTAGGCGACGTAGAGCACGAGAGGCGCGACCGGTTCGATCAGCAAGTTGAGATGACCAAGTCCTTGACCGACCATGAACGGTGAGAAGCCGAAGACGAGGCCTGCGATGTAGGCGGCCGGTTTCCAGGCCACCCAGTGCGAGACCGCGAAGTACATGGAACCGGCGGAGAGCGCGAATGCGAGGATCATCCAGAAGTTGAACCCCGCAACGGGACCGAACAACAGGGTTATCGGGGACGCAAGGATGCTCGGAAGGAGGATGCCCGTGTTGCCGAGAAGGTTCGCCCCGTTCGGAGCATTGATCCACGTCGTGATGAACGGGTTGTGCCCATGCAGGATCGCCCACTGCCCGAACTCGAGGAACCAGAGCTGTTGCGCAAGGTCACCCTGCCCGTCAGCCTGTATGA